>JBCCSJ010000020.1:0-31781 GCA_039200505.1 Planctomycetota bacterium
AAGCCGTCATCAAGACGACAGGTAATTGTGGGTATTGATCGCGAATCCAATTGGCAAGTTCAACACCATCGATCGAACTCGGCATTCGAATATCGGTCAACACGAACTCGATTCCATTAGCGTGCGAAATCAGGAACTCTTTGGCAGCGTCGCCAGACTCAAAAGTGGTCACTTGGCAACCGCGGTTTTCAAGCATCCGCCGAATCGCTTCGGACAGCATCAAATTGTCGTCAACAACCAACACCGACAAGCCCCGAATGTCCCGACCGGTCGTGTCTTGCAAATCATGCGTTTCTGGTTTGACTTCGGAAACGGGATTGAACAGCATCCGCACGGAAGTCCCGCTTCCGACTTCCGACCAAATCTCAAGTCCCGCCCGACTTTGTTCAAGAAACCCCTTAACGACGCTTAATCCCAATCCAGTCCCACCGAATTTCAAACCATCCACATCATTTTTGGTTGAGAAAAACGGATCACAGGCAGACCCCAATTCGAATTCGCCCATCCCTTTACCATTATCGGAAACTGTAATCTCGATCAACGAATTTGAAGCATTCGCTTCCGTTTCCGGGTCCACGAATTGCTGAAACTTTTTCGACTCTAATGCTCGTTCGGCGAATGAAATTTCTCTCGCGGTAATACGAATGGTTGGGTTGTCTTTCGTTGTTTCTAGTGCGTGCATCGAATTGGCACACATATTGATGATCGCCGACAATAGCTGGGTTTCATCAGCGAAGATTTCCACCGGATGAATGTCTTCGAAATCGAGCCGTACGCCACTGCCAGATGTTTGCCGAATCAGTGGCTGATACTCGTAGAAAAAGCTTTCTAAATTGATGGTCCGAGGTTGTAAAGTTTGTCGTTTTGCGAACGCCAAAAGCCGACTGGTAATTTCTTCAGCAGACTTCGTTGCCTTCTCAGAACACGCTAACAGTTGATCCAGTTGCTGGGTGACTTGCTCTCCTAATTGGTCGCGAATTAATTCGTTGACGTTATCGATGACCATGATCAGATTATTAAAATCGTGTGCTACGCCGCCGGTCAGTTTGCCGAGTGCTTCGTCTCGGCGTTTGATACCAAGTTGTTGTTCCAGCTGGATCTGTTCTTTTTGTTTGGCCTCAAGTTCGTCGACCCTGAGTTGGATTTTTTCTTTCAACTCAGCGTTTAATTTTGTTTCTTGGGCCAAAAGAAGTTTTTGGTGAACCAGCCCTTGAACAGCAATCCTTCGCCTGTGGACCAAAGCCCCCAATACAACGATCCCTGACAAAACAATAATGCCAACTGCAAAGCCAAGAGCCTGAATCGTATTTTGAAGTTGCAACTGATCTTTCATCAGGATCAGGTCTTTTTCGTCGTCCAACTTCTTTTGAATGGTTTTCTCATAATCGGATTGCTTTTCCAAGAATCGCAATTCATCGGCCACGCGACTCTTCTGAAACCGGCGTTCCAACTGGTCCAATTCGTTGATGGCTTGCAGAGCCTGGGAACCTTTTCCCTGCTTGATGTAGCACTTGATTTTTTTGGCAAGCACACTTAGACGCACTCTTTGGGGCAGAACTCCGTTAAGTGTTTGTTCAATGTATTTCAGGCTTTCGGCGTAGTCCTTCCTTTCAAACGCCACCGATGCCAACCCAAAAATCGCTTTAAATTTGTCGGATTGAAACTGAAGATTTTTTTCTTCCAACAAAAACGTATAACAAGATTCAGCTTTTTCTAATTCACCGACTTGTATGTAAATCCGACCAAGCATCAACCACACTTCGTACGGTCTTTGATATTCGATCTTTTCGTCGCTTTGGATTGCCAACAGTCTCGACTTTGCCGAGTCATAATTTTTTTTGCGGACATCAATTTTTGCCAAACAGATCTTTTGGTTAACGTAAACTGGGTCCCGATTGTCGAAAGAACTCGGTTGAACCGAACCGAGTAATTCCTCTGCTTTTTCGAAGGCACCAGATTCAATACAAGCTCTGGCGTAGGCAATTTTCGAAACCTGTTGAAATTGAATGTTTCCAATATCAGCGGCAATTTTTAATGCCAGTTCGTGGTATCGAGAAGCAAGTAGATTCTGACCCAATTGATTCGAATAGCCGCCCATCCGACCCAGCGCCTTCCATTGCCAATATTCTTGTTTCGCCTCACGGGCGGCATCCACGCACTGGCTTAAAATTTCCAGCGCCCCGGCAAAATCGCAATCCCTGGCTGCGAGTACTGACGCACGATCAAAATAGTAACGACAGATCTGTCTTTCGGTCGCTTCATTGCTTTCCCGAACCTGGCTTAGCAACTTTTCGGCAAACCAATACTGGCCTTTTCGAATCGCAAACTCAGCCCGGGTCAAGGTTTTTTCTACGCTCGCGCGAGACTCATCCGGATCGTCTGCGAACCCCAGAACCGGGGCCACAACAATCAACCAAAAACCAAACAAGAGACCCGATTTCAACTTGAGCACGCAGGAAACATGAGAAGGAAGATGAACGTTCTGACTAACTGGAAAGATCCATCATTGACAACTGAATTGCCACATCCGATTCAAGATCGACATCAACCACAATTTATTAGGATTTCGATAAGAGGGCCGCATGGTACTTCGAATTTTAAGATCGCGTCAATCGGGCCGATCAAAATCGAGATATCCAGGAAATTGATGTTGCAGACTTTTCGGATCGAGAGGTAGATCGTCCACCCGTAAAACGGCATTGACATCCAATACTCCATACAGATGCGGAAACAACTGGCCCCCGCGCGACGGTTCCCACCGAAGATCCGATAAATGGTTAGGATCGACCGCAACCAGTAACAGGTCTTGAACTTGGTGAAAATGCCGATCTACCGTTTCGCGTAATTGCTGCAAAGTCGAAAAGTGAATGTAACCGTCCCGCAGATCGACCTCAGAGCCTTGAAACTGTCCCCGATTTTCCGCGACCATCCATTCTTTTTTGTTCACGACTTTGAAGATGAGTGGATCGGATTTCATTGCGTGGTAGCCTTCTGAATCTTTCTTGGCGAGCCTTATGCAAATGATTGATAACGCGATCCCGTTTTCTTATCGGGCGGGATTCGATTCCGGTAGGACAGTTAACTCAGAAGCCATTAGACATCAGTCTCGAACTTCTTAAGAATAATTTTGAATCGGAATTCGATCCAGCATGCGGGCATAATGATTTTTCACCTGCACCAAGTCGATCTTATTGAGAAAACTGGAATAAGTGAGATAACACAAAAGAAATTTTAAATCCTTGGCCCAGGCAGGAAGAAACTTGGGAGGCTGACAGATTCCTTTTTCAGCAAAATGACCGATGACTGGCAAGTCTTCCAGATCTAACTTCCCGCAAAACAACAGCCGTACGCAATCGGCTCGCCCCTGATCCACCATGGTTCTGAGGAAATTGTGAACACGAATCAATCCGTCGAGGTATACGATATCTTTGGTAAATGGAGCCCCTCCTTCAAGCACTCCACCGCGAAACACTCGTCGAGCACTTTCAAAAGATTGCTCTGGATCATCAGTCCTTTCTAAAAAGAAGCGATAAACCTGTAAAAAATCGGCACCTTCGATAGCCATTTGAATTGCGATCACTCGATCGGCCAAACGTCGGAATCGATCGAGGTCCATCGATCCTGTAATGAACTCGGCAAATACGGCCAATCCTTCTTGAGTTTTCGTAACTCCAGGATGACTGGCCCCCAGGATTCTCATAAATTCCTGATTGTGTCCATTCAAAAAAGTTGAAACATGAATGTGAGCCTCATGATGAATCAACTGCCTTACATCAAGCGGCGTAAATCGTGCCCCTCTACGAATGCGAATTCGTTTAGGACCAGCAAGCGCATTCGCAGAAAGCTCATCGACGACTTGAATTTGTGGTGCCTGATCCCCAAAAATTTTTTCAACCTCGATGGCCATTTCGATTGCCAGATCATCGGCACTCACAATTTCCCGGACGTGACCGGGAAGATTAAGCCGTTTGAAGTCATTAAACTTGGTATCCACTTCTTGCGCTAACCCCAGCACCGAATTTTCTTGATCCGAGAGACCATCAGTAGGCAAACCATAAAGTTCAGCCGAAAAGCGAAAAAAATCAGGTGTTCCCCTGGCACCCAGCATCCTCGCGCTGGTCTCAATATTATAGGCTATTAGATGCAACCAATCGTTAACAAAAGGTTCAAAACGAAAGCTGGATTTGGCAAGCACGATCCGTTCTTGAGCTTCGGTCGGATCAAAAGCGGGGTAATTAACTTTAGGAAGTTCTCTGGCTGACTTGGAAAAAAACTCCTCGCGCACACTGGAAGGCCACGAAATGTGGGTCAAAATTCGAACCGACTTGGTTGCCAAGTAAAGCAAACCGCACGCATTTCTAATCTGCCGGATTTCCTGGTCTGTCGCTCGAATCTTCATCCAGCAAGTTTATGGGTTTTCTAATTTCACCTGAATACCGATTCGAATCCGAAAGAAATGCGACGAAACCGCCCATGGTTCCGTTGACTGCGATAAATTAGAAAGAACCAAATCCCACACGATCAAGGATACACCGACATGAAATCAGTCATCCGCATTTCCCTTTTATCTGTTTGTGCACTCTTTGGGGTTTCAGCTTCCGGTTTCAGTGAAACTGAAAATCCCGACTCTGCAGCGAGTCCTGCCCGCCCAAACATCGTCTTGGTGATGGTTGACGACATGGGTTTTTCGGACATCGGTTGTTATGGTGGGGAAGTTGAGACACCGAATCTGGATCGCTTGGCTGCCGACGGTCTTCGATTTACTCAGTTTTACAATTGTGCCAAGTGCGAAACGACTCGGACGACTTTGATGACAGGACGATATTATCCAGAAGTCAACAAGACCAAGATGGACAATTCGATCACTATCGCGGAAGCACTCAAGTCATCCGGATACCGCACGCTGATGACGGGCAAATGGCATCTTGATGGGTCACCAGTCGAACGTGGATTCGAAAAATATTTTGGTCACTTAAGTGGTGCCTGCAATTTCTTCACTGGAGACGACACTTTTCGATTGGGGGATCAACCTTTCCAAGTTCCAGATTCTGATTTTTATACCACCGACGCGAACACAGATTATGCCATACGATTTGTTTCCGATGTCCAACAAGAAACACCCGACCAACCATTCTTTTTGTACATTGCTTACAACGCACCCCATTACCCGCTCCAAGCCAAACGAACCGATGTCGAAAAATACCGCGGTCGATATCGGATCGGATGGGACCAATTGAGAAAAGCCAGATTTCAAAAACAACTTGAGATGGGATTATTCCCGGAAGGGACTCAGTTGTCTCCCCGTCCCAGCAACGTACCAGCGTGGGCGGATGTCCCTGAATCTGAAAAGGATCATCATGATCTGATGATGTCTACTTTTGCCGGCATGATCGACTGCGTGGACCAAAACATTGGACGATTATTTCATCATCTTGAAAAACTTGGTGTGCGAGAGAATACGCTGTTCATTTTTCTGGACGACAACGGAGCCTGCCCATTCCAAAGATCCAAGAAACAAACGGTTGAAAAGAATCGAATGCCTTGGGATGCCAACTCATATTGGACCTACGATCAACAATGGGCACACGCTTGTAATACTCCTTTTCGGGAATACAAACAAAATCAACACGAAGGAGGAATTACTTCGCCCATGATCGTAAACTGGCCCGGCCAAATCAAAGACAAAGGAAGCATTACTGCACAGAGCGGTCATCTGGTCGACATCATGACAACTTGCCTTGAAGTTTCTGGAACTGAATATCCCAAACAGTTTGCAGGCAAACCGATCGGGCCGGCCCGAGGTTTAAGTTTGGTTCCGATCTTCCATGGCCAAACCAGAAAGGAGCATGATGCGATCTTCTTTTCGTTTTACGGGAAGAACAATGCGATACGTGTCGGCGACTGGAAACTCGTAAACATCAATTTCGGAAAGTGGGAACTTTACAACCTTCAATCGGATCGAACTGAGTTAAATGATTTGTCCAGCACTCACCCGGAACAATTTCAGAAAATGAAAGAAATCTGGAAAAAAGTGGCTTCCGAGCTAGGTGAACCACGTAAGGAAAAGAAAAAAACCAAGTCCAAAAAGAGAAAAAACTCGAAATCAACGCGGTGATCCAAGCACCAGGATATCATTGGCAAACTATCAAGAGTTCAGTGTGAGTTAATCAACCGATCGAAACTGAGGTGCGGGCCGAACTGTTATTTCTTTTCGACGGTCGATTATCGTAATATCATAGATTCAAACGTATTGTCGGACGCTTC
Source organism: Planctomycetota bacterium (assembly GCA_039200505.1). Lineage (GTDB taxonomy): Bacteria > Planctomycetota > Planctomycetia > Pirellulales > Pirellulaceae > Mariniblastus. The sequence continues at coordinate 6,265 of JBCCSJ010000020.1, forward strand.
CGGCAAACTTCGAAACGCAAATACCCCCGGAGAAAAAACGTGTCACTTTTTTATAGACTGTCCAAACTAAGCCTAATTGCGGTCTTTACCGTTGCCTTGAGCTGCAACTTGATAAGTGCCGATGAAGAATTGGGGATCGGTTCACCCGCCCCAGATCTTGATATCGAACATTGGCTCAGCGACAACGATGGCTACTTTGAGCACGTCAGTAAGCTCGAAGAAGGAAAGGTTTACGTGATTGAGTTTTGGGCTACGTGGTGCGGTCCATGCATCGCTCAAATGCCGCATATCTCAAAGCTTCAGAAAAAGCACAAAGACGACATTCAAATCATCAGCGTCAGCGATGAGGATATCGACACGGTCAAAGAATTTCTCGAAAGAAAAGTTCGAGGCGATAAAGAAAAGCGAACCTACGGAGAATTGACCAACAACTATTGCCTCACAACAGATCCTGATGAATCCGTTTACGACGAATACTTTCGGGCTGCCGGACAAACCGGAATTCCAACCGCATTTATTGTCGGGAAGACCAAAGAAATCGAATGGATTGGTCATCCGATGGATATCGACAAACCACTTGAAGAAATCATCGCTGACAAGTGGGATCGTGCTGCTTACAAAGAGGCCTATCTGAAAGAAATCGAAGAGGCGAAAAAACAGGAAAAGGCTGCCCGAGCCATTAACAAAATCATGCGCCCATTGGCTGAAAAGATGCAACAGGGCAAAATGGATGAAGTGCTGGACGGCCTCGACGAAGCCATTTCGGAAAACGATGACGAAACGGTGAAAGACCAGCTCAAAACCATTCGCCTTCAGCTTTTGATGATGCGAAACCATGAAGGTCTGGCAGGGGCACTTCAAGAATTCGTCGATGAAAATGCGACCGACGACCCAATGAACGTCAACAATCTGGTTTGGACCATTTACGAAAGACACGTGGCCCGCGGAGATATCTCTGAAGATGTGCTGAAAGTCTGCCTAGAAGGTGCCGAAAAAGCTGCCAAAGCCGAACCGGAATCCGGACACATTCTCGATACGTTGGCTCATTTGGTTTACGTTGTTGAGAATGATCTTGACCGGGCGATTGAGCTTCAGAAAAAAGCAATCAAATTCTTCGATGGCCCCGATGTAGGTGACTTGAAAAAGTTTCTTTCCGACCTCGAGGAAGAAAAACGGACAGGCAAAAAGCCGTCTGCTAAAAAGAAGAAAAAGAAAAAAGTGGAAGAATCTGATTTCTAGAATTTTCTAATGCCACTCGGTAAATCCAAGGTCAGCCATGCGGCTGGCCTTTTTTTATGGGCACGGTGGTATGCCATTCTACGAATCGGGAAAGTCGATTGAGTGGACTGAAAGAGAGTGATAAATTAGGCGTCGATATTGGGCCCCGTAAAAATTGAATTCAAACTGGGCGATGCCCTGGCCTGTAAACAACAAAGCGTCATCCAACGAAACAGGAATAAGCATGCTTACTAGATTTTTTGGCACCTTGACCCGATTGGCGATCTGCTGGACCGCCGTCGTTTTGACGCAAAACCACTTGATCATGCCTGTAGTCAGCCAAGAGGCAGTGCAGGAAAAAAGTCAAGAAGATTCCGATTCGCCCAAACAGGTCGCTTCCAACAAAACATTGCCGGTGTTCGTCGATGGTGAGGCTCAAATTGTCGAAGGATTTAAGAATTCCCGGGACTGGATTCGGCACGATCTTTGGGTCGAAACTGACTTTGATTCGGACAGCAACGGTGATTACGACAGAATGCACGTATCGGTTGTACGCCCTCAACAAACCGACACTGAAGGCTTGAAGGTACCGGTCGTCTACGTCACCAGTCCGTATTTTGCTGGCATGGGGTCCACCGGAAAGTCTTTCATGTGGGACCCCAAACACGAGTTGAACCAAAAGCCTCCCAAAAGAAACATTCCTCCAGAAATTCCATTCCAAGGAATGGATGTTCGTAATCAAAGAATCAACAACGGGCAATCAGCGATTCGCAGCCTTGGTCCCCAGGCCCGAAGCTGGGTACCCCGTGGGTTCGCGGTCGTTCATTCTTGTTCGCCCGGAACCGGTCTTTCTGAAGGCTGCCCCACGGTAGGAGGTGACAATGAATCGCTGGCCCCAAAAGCCGTGATCGATTGGCTTTGCGGCCGCCGCAAGGGATTCACTTCTTTGGAAGGCGACGAAGAGGTCAAGGCATTCTGGTCGACTGGTAAGGTTGGCATGACGGGTGTTTCCTACAACGGCACCCTACCGCTTGCGGCGGCAACCACCGGAGTCGACGGGCTGGAAGCAATCATACCGATCGCCCCCAACACATCGTACTACCACTACTATCGATCCAACGGATTGGTTCGGCATCCGGGTGGATACATGGGCGAAGACATTGATGTCCTGTACGACTTTATTCACAGCGGTGATCCCGAAAGTCGCGAGCACTGCAATTGCGAAGTTCGAGATAAAGAAATGGCCAACAACCAAGATCGAATATCAGGAGACTACAATGGATTTTGGGCCGGAAGAGATTACACCAATAAACTAGATTCGCTGAAAGCAGCCACGTTGATGGTGCACGGTTTCAATGACTGGAACGTCATGCCCAGTCACTCGATCCGGATTTACGAAGCGTTAAAAAAGAAGGGCGTTCCGTGCCAAATTTATTTACACCAAGGTGCTCATACTGGAGTTCCAGTGACCCAACAAATCAATCGTTGGTTCACTCGCTATCTCTATGGAGTTGAAAACGGAGTCGAAAACGATCCAAAAGCACGAATTGTTCGAGGGCGAGATAAAATTGGTGCACCGACTCCCTACGCGGATTACCCCAATCCGGAAGCTCAACCGGTTAAGCTTTATCTGAGCAAAGGAGGATCCACACGAGGAGAGTTGACACTATCTCCTTTAACGCAGCAGGGTCAGGAAACTTTGATTGACGACGTGAGCATCCGCGGAAGCAGTTTGGCGAAAGCAGAGTCCTCTGAAAATCGACTTTTATATGTCACACCCAAGCTGAAACGGCCGCTGCACTTGTCCGGAAAGTCGACGATCAGCCTAAGTATTTCCAGCAGTAAACCGGCTTGCAATCTTTCCGTTTGGATGGTGTCACTACCTTGGGAACGTTCGCCTCGAACCAATGCCAATTTGATTACAAGGGGTTGGGCTGATCCACAAAATCACAAATCGCTAACCGAAAGTGAACCACTGGAGCCTGGTAAGTTTTATGACTTCAGTTTCGATCTTGAACCTGATGATCAGATCATTCCAGTTGGGCAACAGATCGGACTCATGATTTTTTCAAGCGACCGTGAGTTTACGCTTTGGCCCGAAAAGGGAACCGAATTGACAATCGACCTCGACAAGACTTCGATCGAGATCCCTGTCGTCGGTGGCGAACCGACATTCAAAGCAGCTACCTCCGACAAAGTGGCTGCTGAAAACGCCGTGTCCAAAGATGACACCAAGTAGCGGAAATTGCGGTGCACCAGCCTTGCAGCTCACAGGAGCTCGGCTCGCTGAAAAGTAGCACGACTCCCTGTGTTGCCGTTCTGTTGGTTTCGCCTCAAAGAAGTGAGCCACTGGGTCATTCCTTCCCGAAATAACCGAAATTAATGTCAAACTATCTACCCTTGGCCGGTTCAGGGGATTCAATGTGGTTGGAAACCGATTTTTTTGCAAGTATTTGGGTGTCGTTGCGTGTCCTAAGATGCGTGAAGACGGACTTGGGTTGGAAAATCATTGTGACTCTCCACGATTTGAAGTAAAAGAGAATTGATAATTTTCGGTGGTAACTGCGGCGAGTTTACCGTCGTTGGAAGGTGAGGATCATTCAATCCCCATTCTTTGCCCTGATACACAAGTCTCACGTGTGTCGGTTTCAGGATTTGATTACGATTGTCGATAGACGTTTATACCCTGTGGATCTACCTAGTCGTGGTAATTTACAGGGAACAAAGTGATGATTTCGAAAGTTTCCGATGAGCCGACCAGATCGACCCAACTCGAAAGCTGCGAGAATCCGAAATGGATTGTCATTGCTTGAGTTATTGGTGGTGCTTACGATTCTGATAGCATTGGGGGGAATCGTTGTTTCGACATTGCCGGGCATGTTAAGGCGAACACAAGTGGCTACTGCGGCTGCCAATGTGCCCGAGATCGAAAGCACGATTCGGCGAATGTCAGTCCTTCAACAAGGACAAATCGGCGATCGTTTCGATTCGTTGGTTTCAGGAACCGATTCATTGGATGGAAGCATTCCGACTTACGTGGGCGGTTCCGAGTTTTTTGAAACGACGGGGCTGACCGCTGATGAAATTGAAGCCCTCCGTTTGATCGGAGTAACCGAGTTAATTCCTGCCAATCCCGTCTCGGAAAACGCGACTTATTTGTCCCACGACCAACCGCCGGTTCCGATCGGTACGGATACCCGGGTTTGTATGCTAAGCAACGAATCGGCCCCCGAAATCCTTCGTTCGGATTGGAACCTTGAATTATCGGAATCCGATTCGGGCCGTTATCTTGTGTTTGGTCTTGGCCAGCAATGCACTATTGTGGGCGCAGGCACTCAAGCTGCATTTTCGGAAGCACCCGTACATTTTTCCGACGAACGGGACCAAAGCCCAAAAGATATGTATTCAAGATACTTGCTTTTGGTCGAACTGATTTCCAGAGAATCTGGGACCGTAGCCAGATACATTGGATCTGGGATTCCCTCAAGAAATGGAATTCGATCTGTTTCAAGGGAACTCGAAGGCTACTATACCAACCCGACTAACTAGAGATTCACGAACTCACTTCCTTTACGAATCGTTATGATCCAAACTTCCGAAAATCCGACGTCTATGGATGGCCGCCGCGGATTAACATTGTTGGAGTTGATGGTCGTTCTTGTGATTCTGATCGCGACTGCTCTGATTGTGGTTCCGACATTCAACAATATCGAAATCAAAACACCATCTGGTGAATCTCAAAGCCCAACCATGATTGCGACCCAGGCTACGATGAACACCGTTCGGCAGGCGATTGCAGGTGAAAACGGAGTGATCGAATCTCTTTCTCACAAATCGAATGCCTTGCCTCGCGCATTGACCGATCTGGTTCAGGAAGAGGCTCCGCAGCATATGTTGGAAACTGCCCCAGAATTAAAGGACTACGATCCTGTAGCCAAGATCGGCTGGAAAGGACCTTACCTGAATCCAACGGGGCAAACTAAAACGGGTGAACCGACGGTTGTTGATGGCTGGGGCAACGAATTGGAAATCCAGGTCGACTTTGACGAAGACGGTCAAGTCGATCCGACCGAATCGAAATATATTCGGGTTGTATCAGCCGGTCCCAATGGGCAAATTGAAACACCCGCCGACGTGACGAACATGAAACCGGGTAAGGACGAGACAAGTGAGCTAACACTGTCCGAATGCGGTGACGACTTGGTACTTTTTCTCAGGTTCCCGGATAATCGAAAGTGATTCAGTTTGAGGGCAATGCGTGCCGATCGCCAGTCACGACTCGGTGGCCGAGCGGATTTCGTAGTGGACTCACCCTTCTTGAATTAATGGTGGTCCTCGTGATCCTGGCGATTGTCGCGACAGTCGCTCTTCAGACGCTTCAACCTCGGGTTGCTCAGCAACGTTTTGATGCTGCTACGGCGATGCTGAAACAGATTCAGGATGCGACTATCGGTTCCCGAGAAAAATACCAACTCGACGGCACCCCACTCATTAGCGGCTTTGTCGCGGACGTGGGTCGAACGCCCTCAATTACCCCCGGCGCAATTACCACAAACAACCAAGACGCGATTCTGCCTCAACAGCCTTCACTTGCCGAACTCTGGGATCCGGAATCCCCATTGGCTCAAGAGTTTCCATTTCGATTCCGGCCAGGACCTAATCAGCCGATTGATTATTCGACGATCCGAATTCCGTGTGGATGGAGAGGTCCTTATTTGCAGCTGGCTCCTGGAACGAACGAATTGCGGGGCCCGTGGGGTCGTCGCCCCGAATTAACTGCTTCCCCGGCGGGCTTGGCCAGTAGTGTTCAAATTGAACTACCCGCCACGGAAGACACACCCGAAGAATCGGTTTTAAAAGTGGAACTCGATGCTGGAGCGGTTGCGGTGACTGGAAAAGTATTAATGGACGACGCCGACAACTCCAATGTCATCGTTTCATTGTTAACGCCCAACCCCAATTCATCGCTCAATACACTGGTGGCATTGGTCGATGAAGACCCGTTACCCGATTCGTTTTTATTTAGCGACGTCCCGGTAGGTTTACGAGCTATTGTTTGTGATGTTGATGGTCAACGTCGGGTGAAGTACCTGCAAATCCCGCACGTGGGCGCATCAGTTTGTTTTGATTTCCAAAGCCGCCAGCCCGTTGGATCTGTTTCCACTTCCGGATCAGTGATCGAGGAAGGCAACTGATGGCAAGACGCCCCGACATCTCGATTCTGCTTTTTGACCGGGAGGGAATTTTTCGAGCCGATTTTTCCCGGAACTCAAAGAGCCCTTCTTTCCAAATTCGCGAATCAGCTGACGTTGAATCCAACTATGCCGAAGCACTGGACGAAGTCATTCGAGACAAACCCAGTTTGGCGGCCCAAATCGTCGTTGCGTCGACCAACATTTGGTCTCAAATCGTCCTGCTACCTAAGCTGAGCGTTACTGGGATCGAAGAAAACGAATTGGAAGAAGCTCTTAAGTTTGAAGCAGAAACGCTGTCCGGCATCGAAATTGATGACATTGCCGTTGCCTACAGCCTGCTCCGGCAGGATTCCGAATTCAATTATTATTGGGTCAGCGCGATCAGGCAGTCGGATTTGGACCAGGCAAATGAACTACTCGAATCAGTGGGTTGCCGATCAATCACGCTGGCTCACCCGGCCGGGCTTGGGATGGCTCCGGGTATTGAAAATCAGTTTCCGATTCTTGAAATTTGGGATGAACAGACTTTTCGATTTGAAAGGCAACCTGGATTTCTGAACAGGGTCCGTCAATTCACTCCCGAAGAGCTCAAACCGGCCCATTCGATTTTGCTTCATGGGCAGGACGAATGGGATGCGACCCAGTTCGAGGAGGTTTTTGATCTTTCCGAGGATGCGGTGCTGACCCAATGGGCTCAAAAAGTCGCCGGAAATTTTCTCGAAGATCGGGAACGTGTCGGATCTCCGCTGATCCAGTTATCCAAAGAAACCAACCACACGCCGCTCCGATATTTGGCGACCGCTTTAATTGCGATATTGGTACTCGGGCTTTGTTTTTGGCACTGGAAATACATGACGCAAGTCAATCGATCTTTGCGTGCCGAAATCGAAGACATCAAAAATCCAGCCGAATTAAAAAAGCGATACGATTCGCAACTGATGATCATTCTTGAACAGCGAACCGAAGTCGAAGTGCTGGACGCTGCTCTGGGAGATGATCTCAAACGGGTGCAATTTTTTCTTGACAATCAAAGCAACCGAATCGTCAAACTTTTAGAACTACTGGCCAACCAGAGGACACCTAACCTTGTGATCGATAAAATCTCGGGCGTCGAACAGGGCGTAATGATTTCTGGAATTTCACTCAACGTCGAAGCTGCCCAGGCATTGGCAAAACGATTACGAGAACTGGCAACGCCGCTGGGGTGGGTCGTCAACCCAGCTAAACAGGAAGGGCAGGAAAAATTGACGACCGGCGGACCGTGGAATTATGAAATTATCCTGACCGATACTGGGCCATTCGAAACCGCCGTTCAGCCTCGCAAAAAAATCCCCGCCAACACAAAACCTTAATCGAACGAGAGTGGATGTATGAAACTTGATTCGATCAAACAAGATTCGCAGCGCGAAAAATTTCTGTTGATGCTTTTTCCATCAGCTTTAATTCTGGCGGTTTACTCGGTAATGTTTGCTGTTCCTTTAAGAGCAGAAAAAAATTCAATCGAACTGGAGTACAACCGGGAAAAGGCACTCGCGATTTCGGAAGAATCAGCAAAAGTTGCCCAGCAAAATTTGAACAGTGAAAAGGAAGGCTTGGAAAGGATTCGCAAGCGAGTGTCCAATTCCAGACAACAGATTCGGGAACTGAGCGTCGGTTGGCGAAGCGGAAATACGCGTCTGGAAACACTCGAAAAAATTACGGAATTGATGCGAGACTACAATCTTTCAATCGTCTCGCAAGGCGGGGAAGACACCGTGATCGTGTCAACTTACCTTCAAGAATTATTCGAAATGTTCAACGAGCAATCCGTTCAAGAACCGGTCGAACTTTGGCCAGTTGAAATCAAAGGTGGTTATTTTGACGTGCTCGAGTTTCTGACCGACGTAAATTTGTATGCCAAAAGCATCATCCCGGTGTCAATCACCATGCAGCCCGACACTCTTGAAAGTTCGCAACGGATGTGGACCATTGTTTTTGTGATTTAGATCGTCGCAGGTAAATCGTGGGCATCCCAGCGCTATTCCAGGAAATTTTTGAATCGGCGGTACAACAAGGCGCATCCGACATTCATATTGCTGTCGAAGAGGCTCCCTATTTTCGAGTGCAAGGAAAACTAGTCGCCTGGTCTTCCTCAATCAATTCGAAAATATCCATCGAGCAAATTTCGTCTCTAATCGACGCACTGCTAAGTAAATCGGATCGCGAAAGGCTGAATCACCGAGGCTCGTTTGACGGTGCATTTTCGATACAGCCAGATCATCGCTTTCGATTCAACGCGTTTCACAAACAGGGCAGACTGGCGTTTGCAATCCGGTTTCTGCCCGATCAGATCCCGGAATTGAAAGACTTGGGTTTGGAGGATCGTCTGTATCAGATTGCTAACCTGAAAGACGGTTTGGTCCTGGTTGCCGGTCCGACCGGTTCGGGAAAAAGCACTACGATTGCTGCTTTTATTGACCGAATCAACCGAACTCGAAATTGTCATATCATCACCGTGGAAGATCCCATCGAATTTATCCATCGTTCCCAATCGGCACTCGTGAGTCAGCGACAAATTGGATCTGACGTGGCTCATTTTTCCCAAGCGTTGCAAGACGCAGTTCGCCAAGACCCCGACGTCATTTTGGTAGGAGAATTAAGAGACCTTGATACGATCCGGACAGCGGTGACAGCGGCTGAAACGGGCCATTTGGTATTTGCGACGGTTCACGCGGGAGATTCCAAAACAGCAGTCGAACGACTGGTCGGTGCATTTCCCGCAGAAGAACAAAACTTGGCCCAGCGTTTGGTGGCAACCGTTCTGCGAACGGTGATCGTTCAACACCTGCTTCCTCGTATGTCCAATCCCAACCTCAATGATCAAAATCAATCCCGCAAAAGAGTTCTTGCCAGCGAAGTGATGCACGCCAACTCGGGTATTTCCAACTTGATTGCCAATGGAAATTTGAGTCAACTAGCTTCGATCATACAAACCGCCGGGGACGAAGGAATGTGGACACTCGACGACAGCCTGGCAAAATTGTGGAGGGCTCGACAGATTTCCGAACAGACGGCCCGATCCCTTGCCAGAGACCCGGGAACACTGTCCCAGATCAAACGCCGCAATCGGGCATGACTGATGGTAGATCTTAGCCAAGATAAACTTCTGAATATGGATCAAGTGAAAATTGATCCGGTCTGGGCTCTCCGGATCCCTGCCAACCTGGCAACTCGGAGGCAAGTTTTACCATTTACTGAATCAGACGGCTGCGTTCTGCTGGCTTGCAAAGACCCTGAAGACGATCAAAGCATCCAAGCTGTCCGGCGATACATTGGCAATCCGTTGGAAATCGTTCCCACCGAACCGGCTTCGCTGTTTCGTGCCATCCAACGGATTTTTCAGGACACCGTTCGGTGGAACGGCAATACAAATGATCCAGTTAGAATCCAGTTTACGGGTACCCAAGCCGAACCGGATGCAGACAACATCGTTGCTTTGGGAGATGAAATTTTTCATGCTGCGCTGATTCGTCAGGCAACCGACATTCATATCGAACCTACGTCTCGCGATATTCGAATTCGACTTCGAGTCGATGGCGTCCTCGATGAATACCGAACGCTGCCCTTGCCCATTCACGTTCCGCTTTTGTCGCGATTGAAAGTCATGTCCGGAATGGACATCGCAGAAAGGCGAGCTCCACAAGACGGTCGTTTTACTTTAAGTTCCGAACATAGCAATGAAATCGACATTCGAACCGCCACGATTCCGACCAAACATGGCGAGCGAATTACGTTGCGGCTGCTGGCTACCCAGACTCAGGACTTGACGCTCGAAAAACTTGGGATGTCACCCCATGACTTGAAACTGTTTCAATATGCGATTGATCGTCCTAACGGATTAGTACTATTAACCGGACCAACCGGATGCGGAAAAAGCACGACGTTGTATGCGGCGATGCGTCAACTGATCGGCACAAAATCGCTCAACGTGATGACCATCGAAGATCCAGTCGAATACGTGATTGATGGCATCTCTCAGGTCGAAGTAGACACCAACGACAAAGTAAGTTTTCACAAAGCCCTTCGCAGTGCTTTACGGCATGACCCTGACGTCCTGATGATTGGTGAGATTCGGGACGAAGAAACGGCCGAAACCGCAATCCGGGCCGCCCTTACTGGGCACCTTGTTCTAACAACCTTGCACGCGAATTCTGCGGCAGGAGCTGTGACTCGATTGGCAGATATGGGAATCAAGCCATTTCTTACCGGTGCGGTAGCTCGAATTTTTGCGGCCCAGCGACTGGTCAGGAAACTTTGTCAACGATGTCGGAAAAGCCGGCTCATTCAGGAAAAAGAAATATTGCTGCTGGGACATCCAGAACTGGAAGGCAAAACCGTTTTTGATCCGGAGGGTTGTAAATATTGTGCAGGTACAGGATTTATGGGGCGAGTCGGCCTGTTTGAGTTCATTCCTTTTGATCGTGAGATCGCCGAAATGGTTTCTCACCGAGCCGATGAAACCCAGATTCGCAAACACTTGGCCCAGAACAACTATCCAGATTTGTTGGCAGATTGCATCACCAAAGTCTTGACCGGACAAACATCAGTCGACCAAGTATCCAACGTAATCAGCCCCTACTGACGTGAAAGGAATCGGACAGCATCGGCTGCAAACTGAACGATGGCAGAATTTCGTTACAAAGCGAGAGATACCTCGGGCGGGGCCAAAACGGGTGTCGTCGACGCACCCAACCGCTCAACCGCCGCTTCGCAATTACGAAGTCGCGGACTGATCGTCACTGGAATCGATCCGATCATTTCGGTCACCGCTTCCCAACGGAATTTTAAATGGAATCGTTTTTTGCCCGTGCGTTCGATCGATGTCGAATTAAGCCTTCAACAACTCGCTATGATGATTCGCGGAGGTATGTCGCTGCTTGCGGCGCTAACGTCGCTTGAAGAACAGGCTTCACGTCAATCTATGGCAACGATTTGGGGCAACGTGATTCAAGACATCCAAACAGGAGACAGCCTTTCGACAGCAATCGCAAAACACAACTGTTTTCCAGAATTTGCAGTTCAGTTGATCGGTGTCGGTGAACGGACCGGAGAAATTCCACCGGTACTGGAAAGGGCCGTGGCTACCATGCGAGCTCGACGTACCGGAGTACAGGAAGTCACCTCCGCGTTAATCTATCCCGTCATGGTCATTTTTGTGGCGTTGGGAGTTACGATTTATATGGTGGCTTATCTTATCCCTCGGCTTGAGGTTTACCTTCAGAGTCTGGGAAAAGACATGCCGCCGATGACCCAAAAGCTTGTCGACGTCTCGTCCTGGATGAGGCAGTACTATCCTATTACCATCATTTTGCTATGCGGTATTCTGGTGCTATTGGTCGCGGTTTCCAGGTCCTCAGAGTCCAGAATGATTCTGGACAAATGGCTTTTGAAAATCCCGGTTGTTGGCACGTTGATCAAGCTTTGTGAAACAGCAACGCTTGCGAGAAGTTTAAGCGTTATGTTGGGAAGTGGCATCACATTGATTGATGGGCTTGGGACGTCTGAAAAACTACTTACCAACCGTTTTACCGCTTCAACCGTTGAGAACGCACGCAACAAGATCATCGAGGGTGGAAATTTTGCAGAAGCCATCGGAAAAGGGAACGCGTTTTCACCGATGTTACAAAAGATGATTGCCGTAGGCCAACAGTCGGGCGATTTGAAAGGAGTCCTTGCTGAAGTGGCTTCCTTTCACGAACAACAATTTCAATCGCTGATCCGTCGGCTCAACGCAATTCTGACTCCGACGCTCACCATTGGTGTGGGTGCTGTGGTAGGATATGTCTATATCGCCTTTTTCGTGGCTTTACTGGCTGCCGGAAATTAATCCTGGTTAGAACCATGCGTTTGATCGCCTTTTTTATTTTTGCAAGCCTCGCTTTTTCCCAAACTTCGTGGGCTCAAGAGAAACAGGATCCTACTGCCGCGTCGGACGTGATTAAGGAAACACTCTCGAAAATTCGAGACGTTGAAAAGCTGGATACTTTCATTGAGCAAAACAATGTGCTCAAACAAGAAAATAAAAAGCTGAAAACAGATATCGCTGCTATCCAAAAACAGCTAGCAGAACTTCAAAAAGCTTTAAAGGAACAGTCCGAACAATTACGACGCCAACTCTTGCAAATGCCGACTTTTCAGGTGCAATCCAAAGTGTTGGGCAATGGACGGAACATGGCGACGTTGAAGTCAAAGAACTCGCTTTTTCGCATTCGAACCAACACCGAACTTTCGGTGCCGGTTTCGGAGGGGGTTTGGGTCTTGATGCAGGTCAAGAAAATCTCTAAAGACATGATTGAATTGTATTTCCCTGAATTGGAAAGAACAGTTTATCTGTACGATTAACCCCCTGAACAACAGCTTGCCAACGCTCCAGGATGGTAGCCTTTGAAGCTGTTGAAAATTTCAATGACACGGATGTCAGGTCAGAATCTGAACCCTGCGATCAATCTCGGTCTATTTCGGCCGATGCTTACGGTCTGTTTTGCCGTAGCTTGCTTCATCGTTGGTGCCGAAAGTGTATCGGGCCAAGAATCGCCGCCTACGCCCAACGCGCCGACCCCCATCCGTCAAACAGAGGATGATTTTCAGCCGATCATCGAGCAACCTCTTCCCTTGGAGCCACTGATCAGACCATCGGATCCGATCCTGCAATCGTCAACGCCCGGCTTCCAGGCACCGTCGCGTCCCATTGAGCTGATCGATTTTCGAGATATCGAACTGGGCGAAGCGATGCGTCAGTTTTCCGAACAGTCGGATCTGAACATTGTGACGTCGACCCAAGCCAACAAAATTAAAATTAACCTCTTTCTTCGCAATGTTCGTCCGATGGACGTGTTGGAAAATTTGACCAAAACGCACGACCTCTATTATCGCGTTGACGAAGAATCGGGCGTCATTCGGATGTTCACTACCGAAGAATACGAACAAAACCTGACCAGTTTCCGTGAAGAACAAACCCGCGTATTCACACTGCTTTATCCTAACCCAGTTGATGCCGCTGTCGCAATCCAAAGCCTGTTTGGCAACCGGGTTGAATTAAATTTTGGAGTCGGAGATCAAGATTCGGTTCTGGATTTAATTTACCGATTGAACCGTTTTGACTTGGTCGACAGTCGAAGTTTAGGCCTTGGATCCTACCAAGGCAGTTACCAAAATGGTGGCAGGTCGTTTAGTCGCCTGGGTGGGCTGGGTGGATTTTCATCCAATCAAAATTACAATTTCAGGCGATCGAGTCCATTCGATGAAAACCAACCGCTCACCGATTTATCGTCGGAACAAATCCAGCAACTTATCGAAGCCTTGAATGAGCGGACTCGAACGGGACCTCGCCCGGTCGAACCGACATCGGACAACGCCATCGCACGGCTAATGAAAGAAAGACAAGCCACTATTTATGTGACGGTAGTTCGCCGGAATAATCAAGTTGTTGTTAGGACAGGCGATACCGCTACGATGCAACAAATCGAACAATTGATTTCCAGCCTCGACGTCCCCACCCCGCTGGTCCTGTTGGAAGTCAAAGTGATGTCGATTATTCTGGATGACGATTTTCGATCAGTTTTTGATTATCAATTTTCCGACGGCGGCTCCTCGGCTGGCGGATTCACCACGGGCGATATCCTGCCGACTCCAGCCGATGCCTTGTTGGGTCAAGCCCGTCGACTAGGATCGATGATCCCCGGAGGCGGCCTGCTAAATCAGGGAGACTTTACTTTTCAATTTGTAAACAATAGTTTTCGAGCAAGGATGCAGCTACTGGAAGATGACAATCGAGTCACAGTACTCAACACGCCCCTCTTGTTGACAGCCAACAACGAAGTCAGCCGGATTTTTATTGGAGACACGATCCCATTCACCGTTGGCTTTAACTCCCCCCAAGTCATTACCGGCGGAAATAATAACACGACGATTGCTGGCACACCGATTACCGAGTTGAGAGATGTCGGTCAGTCGCTTTTAATCACCCCCAGCATTAACGCGGACCGAACCGTTACTTTAAGGGTGGTTCAAGAAAATGCTCGACGAGTGATCAATGGAGGGCGCATCCCTATTTTGAGCGCGACTGGAGTGATCACGAACCAGGAAGTTGACACCGTCAATCGTAGCACCGTTAGCGGCACCGTTGTTGCTAAAGACGGGATGGCGGTTGCGTTGGGTGGGTTGATCGAAGACGAAGTCATGGATGACCGTGAACAGGTTCCTGGAATCGGAAAACTGCCGGTACTTGGGTTCTTTTTCCGGCGGCAGAACACCCGCCGGACTCGTAGAGAATTGATTGTCATGATCCGCCCCTACGTGTTTAACACACCGGCAGAATCTGCAGCAATCAGCCAAGATTTGCTGCAACAGTTGAGCGTCCACCCAAGCGTCGTTTGCGATGACAATTCATTTGCAACTTTCGCTCCGCACGAAGCCGTTCAAGTTGACCTCGATGAAAAAAAATTGCACAAAGCGTTCCAGTTTCACAATGTCATTCCGAGGGTCTATTAACGTGGCAGACGATCTGGTTTTTGTCTTGCGAACGGCTTTTTTGATGTTTGCGACCCTAGGAATCGCGGGCTGTTCGACGTTTCAGTCCGATGGGACCAAAAATTCCGATGGCATTGAGAAAGTCGTCTCAGAAATTGCTGGCTCCCAAACATCCGTTCAATCCGACTCTCAAAATTCTGGCAGCTTGTCAAAATCGAAAGAACAGAAAGTTGAATTTGACGGTGGACTTTTGCTTGGAAAAACAGACGAAGTTGCCTACCAACCCGCCGATTTAGCCAAAATCCTGGCGGATTGGATGGACTCTGGAAAGTGGACCTCGACCTCCGTTTTGGTTCGGCTTTACCCTGACATCTGTCGTCGAATTTTGATGCAAGAGAATGCTCCGCTTTCAGCATCTCACTTGAACCAACTTGCCAAACTCTATGACAACCAGTGGTCCAAAGAAGGGACAAACCAGTGGATGCAACTTGTCAAATCAGTCCAAACGGACCCAGCAACCATTGAGTTCTTTGAAAAACGGAGTGAGTTTCTCCAACTAATCGGCTCTAACCAACCGGAAAAAGCTTTGGAATTGAGACTAACCCGAGGCCTTGGAAAAGCTTCAAATCTGTTGGTGGCCGAAGCATTTCGATTGGAAGGAATCGCGTATTTGATGTTAGAAAGTGAAGCCAAATGCATCGCTCGTTTTGATCAATCTGTCGAACAACTGGTTGAAAACCATCCCATCATGGCCAGCCACGTATTGCTTTTATTGGGCGAAGCTCAGCGGCACAGTCAATTAACTGAAGACTGGAAGGCAACGTGGATTCGAGCGGTAAATCTTCAAAGCCAGTTGGTGGCAACGAAACGGCTCAAGGATCCTGTCTTCTGGAAAAAAGCGGCTTTCTTGCGTCCGGTGCAAACTGATTGGCCGAATTTGGCAGTCGCTAAAATCAAAGATTCTCTCCGGTTTCACAACTTGGAATTCGGTTCCGACCCCAACGTCGATGTCGAGTCGATCATCTGGGCTCAAATCGGAATCCAAAGCTTGCAACGACACGAAGCCCATAACGCGATACTCTCACTTAAAAAAGCTGAAGCCTTGGTCGCTGGAAATCAATTGCAAACCGAACTCCAGCTACAACAGGCAATGGCGATGATTGACGGGGGCCAACCTGGCCCGGCATCTGCTATTTTGCTACGACTCGGTTCGACCGCGTCCATGAGCGGCGACCGGGCGAAGGCTCTTCTGGCGACCCAAAAGCTTCAGCAGGGAAGTCTGGCCCAGGGAATGAATTTACTTCAATCAGCCATCGCCTCCAGTGCTCAATGGCCCGATGTCGAACGCCTACGATGCCAAGCCGATTACGCGCTTTCTTTTTTGATGCGCGGCAAAGAATCACAAGGGATCAAGTTGTTAAACCAGGTACAAAAAGAGTTCTTGGGGCTCCAAGAGTTTGAACAGGCGATCCTTTGCCTTAGCAATATGGCAACTTATTACCAGATGGTTGATAAGACTTCTGAATATCGACAGACTTTGAAGCGAATTCAAATGCTCGAGTCTGGCACGCCATAACACTTTGGCAATGGTCTGCTCCTATGGGTCGGTCGAGTAGGCCCAAGCTGACGCATACCAATAAATTGGCAGGGCGGTTGATTCGTTGGTGCTCGCGAAACATTTATTTACCGGCTTGCTTAGTGAATTACCCACAAAAATCGAATTTTCAATGACGCTAGACGGTAACTTAATTCATGGCGAGTCCTAAGGCCAAAGATTGCAGGCATCGCCCGATCTATCTGATGGTCGAGCAGTTGTGATGGACAGGCTGATCCAATGGATGATCGCTTTTCGACTAGGTTCGGCCAATTGAGGTTGGAGTTCGGGCGGATCGCGGTTTGCTTGAAAGCTGCAAAATCTGCCTCGTCTTGCCCAATCGTGAGCTATATCCAATAGAGACGTTCTGTCTCCAGATTTGAGATGTTGCTTTTTCGCATCATCGCCGACCCATTTCGATGAATTCAATCATGATCGATACTTTTTTTACCGCTTCCCAAATCCTGGCTGGCGACGTTTTCCTACCCCGCGAGTCTAACCCATCTAATGAAATTCATTTGATGGCTGCAGTGGATTGGCTAAGAAATGCTCACGATCAAAGCCCAGACGATGGTGTCAGCTACGGCTACTGTCTGCGAGGCCCCAATTTCAAGCGTATCACAGACGTGGGCTGGAAACCTTCCTACGTCGAAACTTCGGGGTACATTCTCGAAACGTTTTATGACTTGGCCAATGAATTTGACAACGACGATTTTCGATCTCGAGCCGAATCGATTGCCCGCTGGCTGGTGTCGGTACAAAACCAGGACGGCTCTTTTGCGAATGACCACTTTCAAAAAGGGAAAGGGATTGTCTTTGACACGGGACAAGTCTTGTTCGGATTAGTTCGAGCCTACCGAGAAACCAACGATCCAACATTTTTAGCTAGTGCAGAAAAAGCAGCCTACTGGTTGGTTGAATCTCTTGATGCTGACGGAGCCTGGCGACGCAACACCCATCTCAATCATGTCCATACATATAACACAAGAGTTGCCTGGGCAATGCTGGAATTGGACCGAGTCCATCCAGGACAAAGAATCCGCGAAGCTGCGGCCCGAAACCTTCAGTGGGCATTGACCCAACAAACCGAAGGGTTTTTCAGAAACTGTGCTTTCCAACCAGACGTCCCACCCTTTACACATACCATCGCCTATGCCATCCGGGGTATTTACGAGGGGGGAATGCTATTGAACGATCAAGCGATCGTGGATGCCGCCTACGATTCGGCAGCCCGAATGCTCAGTTACGTCGATTCCAATGGTTTTATCCCAGGACGCATCGATATCGACGGTAATCCTAAAAGCCGGTCCTGCTGCCTGACCGGCAACTGCCAAATGGCAATTATCTGGCTAAAAATTGCAGAAGAATTCGCACAACCGGCAATGAAGGACGCAGCCAATCGAGCGCTCCGGTACGTCATGTCGGTGCAAAATGTGAAAACGCGGGACGTGAATATCCGCGGGGCAATCAAAGGGAGCCATCCGGTTTGGGGAACCTACGCGCCGCTGAGCTACCCCAACTGGGCAACGAAGTTTTTTATCGAAGCGATGCTTCTGCAACGAAAATCTTAACCGACACTCACCAAGTATTGAAAAGACTCCATCATGCAAATCCTCAATTGCCGATTCGATGAAGTGGATGAAACTCAAACCATCCAGTGGGCTTCCAAATGGTTTCAGTCGGGAAAACGGGGCTACATTACGACGGTCAACGTCGCAATCACCATGATGATGCGATCCGATTCTTTGCTGCGAAAATTTATTAATAATTCGGCTCTTACTGTGGCAGATGGGCAACCGATCATTTGGCTGTCGCGGTTCCTTGGAAATCGACTTCCAGGTCGAGTTGCCGGAGTCGATCTTGTCCACAGTTTAAGCCGATGCGCTGCCGACAATCATCAATCGGTTTACCTGATGGGAGCCAAAAAAGAAATCGTTGATCAAGTCGCCACTCAGCTAAAAGCCGATATTCCGCATCTGAAACTTGCTGGAGTTGACGATGGCTATTTTGGGACTGACGACTTTAGCACAAGGGCCAGCAAGATCGCCGCAAGCGGTGCAGGGTTGTTGATCGTCGCCATGGGAGTTCCTCGGCAGGAACAGTTCCTTCATCAAACCTGGAATCGATTGGGAGTGAAACTGGCTATCGGTGTAGGAGGAAGTTTCGATGTCATCGCCGGCCATACTCGACGTGCCCCTCAATGGATGCAGAAAACCGGACTGGAATGGTTTTACCGGATGATGCAAGAACCCAAGCGACTTTTTAAACGCTACCTCGTCACGAACACTCAGTTCGTGTGGTTCGCCGGCCATGCCGTTGTTCGCCACTGGATGAAAACCATGTTGTCTAAAGCCTCCCATTCCATTGCGACCAAACAAGCTACCAAATTGGATTAGGGTTTAGAAAGAAGCCAATAGACCATTTCAGGATTCTTTATCTCACGGTCGATCGGCCTGTCGCCCGAATTCGTCGATTGGAATTGATCGTCCTGATCCCTAACTGACGTGTCGGGTTGTGATGTTCGTGTCTAGATCACCTTTCGGCAAAAGTACGTCCCGCTTGCCGAGCGGGAAACAAGCGACGTGCACACTCGCTTGATTGGCCTATCGCCCGAATTCGTTGATTGGAATTGATCGTCCTGATCCCTCACTTACGTGTCGGGTTGTGATGTTCATATCCGGATCACCTTTCGACAAAAGGTGACTACTGAGTACGTCCCGCTTGCCGAGCGGGAAACAGAAAATTATTTTGAGTCAATTGGATGAAAAACGGGGTGAAAAACGGGGGACAGACCATTTTTTGGGGCGGTCCAATTATTGGATTTCGGCAAAATCGCTGCGACGCCTTTTGAAGTTAGACTCATCAAAAATCACAGCATCGAATTGAAGGCACCCCTCAAGACAGCCTTCCATTAGGAAGCCGAAAAGTTCACTTGCTGGCCAATCCAAATCACTAGCAAGCTCAACGGATCAAAAAAACGGTTTGAATTCTTGGAGTGCAAAAGTTCATCTTCTTACCAGCTGACTTGGATGAGGAGCAAATAAACCCAAGCCAGCGTGAGCTCCAGCCCCGAGCACGATTGGACCACCAATGTCCAGCGGAGCTCCTGAAGGCGAAAACCATGAAATTTGAATATGTCGACGAGGGCGGTCCTTCTGACGTTTCGTAACTGCATGTTCGACTGCTCGAGCCGCGCCCGGCCAGAAACCGCGTCTGCTCCACTGGATGACTGCTGCATCCGCCAACCCTTTGGAAAAACCGGCGTTTACGATCGAATTTCGAATCATCGTATCAATGCGGCGATCGAGTCTCGATTGAATTCGTAGTCTTGTTTCGGGGTCCAAGCTTGGATCTCGCAACCGCCGTCGGTCTTTGCTGGAACCAAGTTGGTTTGGCAGCACCATCGGTGTTACCGTAGCCCAGCAATGAGCTGGCTCGAGGTAGCGATTGAAGGTTGAGTCTTTAGAAACGGCGACCATGCTGATTTGCGTTTCGTCACCAAGAGGTTGAAGTCTGCAGTGATTGAGGCGGATCGCAAAATCATCCAAGAGCTGTTGTTTATCTGCAGGCGCCGCAATGATGACTCTTCGGCAATCGTCAATCAGCCAACCGACTTTCTTTCCGGCCCAGCGGATGGTCGGTATACCAATGAATCCAAATCGCTCTTCTGCAATGACAGCCGTCTGTCCTTCAGACTCCGCGTGACCGTGCAGCATTCCCATTTGCTCGGAAGTCCATCCAAGCAATTGAGCAAACTGCGGATCTGTCGTCACATGCCGGATCATTCCAGCCAGATAAATGTTGCTTGAATGCGGCAGTGTGACCCGTTTTCCATCTGGAGAACGGAGCTCAAAGCAGTATGTGCAAGGTAGCTCCGGCTGTTTCTCATGGCGGAACTTTTGAAAAGCGTATCGTGGAATCGGGATTGGAGGAGCCAGCTTTTTGAACGCGGTTGTTGATCTTTGACGCCAGGACCTATAGCGTTCTTCGAGCTTTTCAAGTGATCCGGAGTATGGAACAGAGAGAGTTGTTCCCTGCGTGGATGAAGGAATCCATTGCTCGCCCTTTAATTCATGAACGGCATCTGTGTCGACGTTCGTAGCTGTTACGTCCGCAGCATCGATTCCATGGCCGAAATGAGAGACTCCTCGTGCAATTGTTCGGAGGGTTTTCAGGTGTTCGGACGGAGCGGCGACGTCGAAGGTGTAGTAAAGATCAGTTTCGCCCGGATCAGAGAGAATCATCGGTTGGATGATCTTTTTGTTTTTGAGTTTTGCTTCTTTCTTTCTTTGTTCAGCTGCTGTCGTCGCCGGTCCAATCGCCTTGTCTCTTTGGTTCGTCAGGACGTAAAGGTTTACTTTTTCACCTCGATATGCTGGTGGCGTCCGAATCGAAGATAAATTTTGAGACTCGAGCCATGTTAATGCTGAACGTGCGGCATCCACTGAGCACGTTTGCGCTGCACCGGCGACAAGTGTTTGGAACAAACGAAACGGCGACGGCGGCCACTCCGACATATCCCTTTCGCCTTTCCCGTGGAACCTTCCCGTCAGCAAAGAAACAGAAACAACGAGTTTTTTGCCCATTAATCCTTTTCCTTGCCTACGGTCTTCAACGCTTCCTTTGCGAGCTTCTTGTCAAACTCAACCTCGCGATTCTCTCCCACACCGAATTCTCTTGCGGTCGCTTGAGCGTAATTGAGAACCGCTTCAGGTGTTGGCGTCAGCGATTCCGCGCTACTTATTCGCCGCAAAACAATGGTCGGTTCTTCGTCAATTTTCCGGACGAGTTCACAGCCCTCTCTCAAGTCCAACTCTGCTGGACACACAAATGCGACCAGAGCCAAGCCGAACAGATATCGTTGTAACGACGCGGTGGATTCTGGAGTTGAGCCTTTGATATTCCTAATGACATTCAGATTGAGTAAGCCAAGTCGACGGATCTCCTTCACACGCACTCCGCCGAGTCCGCCAGGGGCCGGATTGTCGAGCATGCCGACTTTTGCTCCCACATTCTTGGCACCCGATTTTGTTTTGATTTCTTTTTCCGTAACAAGTCCTTCCGCGACGTAGTCCACGGCGGGCGTGTATTGCGCGGATCGCTTGAGTTCAAAAACCTCCGATCCCTCAATTGTGTGTCTGACAACTCTTCTGGCTTTAGCCTGTGTTCCACGCGAATCCCACGCTCCAAAGATGAGAGAAGTTGGGGCAATCTTGGCAAGCTGAACCCCATCTCGGTCGCGTTCGAGCGACTCGAACGCTTCATTGAGCTTTGTTCCAAGCTCGGTCAGTCGTATCGCGGCATCAGCCCCGCGATGACCGATATCAAGCAAGTTGACTCTACGGCTTCCCAGTATTACGTGAATTTGCGGGACGAGTGCCGAATAAGGTTTATCCTTGAAAATTGGTTCTGTGCGGTTGGCTTGCGAGCCGACACTGTCGATCACGACAACACTATCGCCATTGGTCGGATTTCTGTTGATCTGATATCCCACATCCGCGTATGTCGGTGGAAAGATTGTTTCGCCGGCTCCAAGAACAGGCTCGAGCTGCTCGATCGATTTCAGGCCGACCGCATCGTTTGAATTGAGAATGTCGTCAAAGTCTTTAGCTTTCATGTTGGCTCCGAATTGGTTTCGTTGTCTATTAAATTTGTTGTGCTGCACTCACTCGAGAATTTTTTCCGTCTTTCGCGATCCCAAATACATATTCATTTTGTGGAGAGATGTACCCAGCAATAGCAGCGGGAAGGAGTGATGGAGGAAGTCGTTTAGTCCATGTCGAATATGCAAATCGGCCTTTGTTTTTGGCGGGGAATGCGCGTTGCAAACCAACCATCGCAAAAAATTCAACACTTGGAGCAGGAATGATTTTGTGACCCAGTTCGTTTGGGCTGTAGCCGGTGTCAACGGTCGTGGGCGCCCTCTGAGCATCGAGTGACGGCAAAGCGATAGGCTTCCTTGTTCCTGATTCAAAGACTTCCCTGCGGTCGAATAATATTTCTCGCTCGCAGCAAAGGTAGGCCTTTGCAGATGCTGCCATTTTGAAAGTGCTTTGTTTGGGCGCCCAGACTTTCAAATTGCCCGCTTCCCGATCCTTTACCTTTGCTGTTGTCCACCAGTTAAGCCTCAATCCGCCAATTCGGAGCGAGGTCATGTTGTCGGTCGGAACGTCTGCTATTATTTCCATCGCCTGAATCCGCTTGATCAACTTAGCGATCGTCATCGGATTTTCGATTTCAAGACAGTAGTTTGACGAATTATCAAACGATCCCAAAGCATTGCCGGTGATGCGGTATGCGAGTTCCGTAAGTCCAACGGCTGCAAATACATGGCCGGGATTGAGTGGGTCAACCGGAATTACAATCACTCTGATTCCTCCTTGTGTCGACGGCCCGCGCTTGCGGCGTAGTCCGCGGCTCGAAGAATAGATTCGATGTACGCCAAGCCCCAATGGCCGAACTTTTCTTGCAGGCTCGCAAATCGCGCTGGGACTTGGCTTGCTATTTCGTGGACCAATCGGCGCGGTGTCTCAGGGTCATGAATTTCATTCTCAGGAAACATTGGACGGGCGCGTCCGTGGTGAGCGGCGATCAAATGCTGAATCAAATTCTGTTGAGTGACTGAAAACTTTGCGAATTCGGGATCGGCTTGGAGGTCGACCAAACTAGCCAACTCATGACGGAAACCGGCATTTGAAAATGAGCGCTCCAGCGGTTTTGCAACGTCGGGAGAATCGCATTCTTTGCCAGCGGCAGCTTGCCATGTTCGTCGCGATTTGCCTTGGTCGTGCTTAACTCCGGCAAACTCGATTGCGGAACAAATCTCTGAGTCAAAACCAAGTGATTCCGCCATGGATCTCGCAAGCTTTGCGACGGTCTTCGCGTGGTCTTCCAAAAAGACGACTTTCGATGTCTGTTGGCCAATTCCGTCTCCACCCCACGCGCGTTCATACCACGACCAAATTCGGGCTTCTTCTTCTCCCTCGAGTGTCAAATCCAGTCGACGAATCAAAGTCCACTCTTCACCCGGCCATTCTGTTTCCCATGTGCGAAGCCGATCCTTGTAGTGGCAGGAGACATCAAGTGATGCTTCGGTCGGAGCAGCCTTTCCATCAAGAGTGCCTGACTTTGATAGACCGCCTACTGATGGCGGCAACAAAACCGTCCGATGTGCGAGGAGGTCCTTGTCCAAAATCTGACCCAACCGTTTGCGCTCAATCTTTCCCCCCAGGTCGATCAGCCATAAAGGATGGTTGGAATGTTCTTTGGCAAGCTTCTTTAATTGGTCCAGCACTCGTTTGGAGGTATCGCTTAATGTTTCGTGTGGCTTGAGTCGGAACGATTGAAGAAGTTCTTCTGGTTCGATATTAGAAAACTCGATGTCATCCAGCTCTTCGACTTCCTGTCTCCACGCAACCGTTGTTCTTGGAATCTCCTTATCAACAACTCCGTGCAGCAAAGAGTCCAGAGAGTCAGGACATGTTGGAAGATCACGAATTGTTGTCAGGCTTAAAGCGTCAAACAGGACATCGGTGGCGGGTACGATCTCCGGCACAGCAGTGCTTGCACTGTCACGTTGACCTGCATCCAATGTTGCCAGATTGGACGGTGACGCGTCACCATCAAGAGAATTCAGCAAGGCCAGAGTTTCTATCAGACAATCGTCTTTTGCCGAAAGGTGACATACTTCGGCTGACGCGTTTGGGTATTCTCCAAATCGATTCAAGCGGCCAAAACGCTGTGCCATTCGCTCAAAAGGTACAAGGTCGCAGATTAGGTGTGCTGCAGATAAGTTGACTCCAACTTCACCTGCACTGGTCGCGATGAGGAAAACCGTGTCGTCGAAAGCGGATTCCGAATTTGGCAAAAATCGTTGAAACGCTGGGTCCTCTACTAGCTTGTCGCGCTCCAATCCTCGAATCGTACCAGTAAGCAATCTGGTGGTGCATTTTTTCTTGGTAAGCCCCTTTTCGATTTTAAGGCATCAGCAACTGTATTTGCAAATATCAAAATTGGCCGTCTGCAATCCGCGTATTTGCTTGCCTTGTTGACTAATGTTTCAGAAAGATTTTTGGTTGGATCGATTGACAAGATCTTTGGTGCGGACAATCGTTTTTTCAGTATTCTGTGCTTGTAATCCGTTTTGTCGAGCTTGAACTCTGTGGTTTGTCCTTTTCTCGGAGTCGCTGAAAGAGCAATTACTTTCGGCGGACGAGGTGAATTGCGTTGGTTACTGTTGATAGTTTCAAGCAAAGCTTGAAACGCTGGTTCGAGCTGGCATTCATCATGAATGATGAGCGAATCCTGTCCAAGGAATCCAGCATGCAAAGGCTGAGACTTCCATCCGATTCCGTAGCCACCGAAAAGTAGTCGGCTCCCTATCATATCCACTGTCCCAACAATGACAGAGGGACGCGTAGGATCGGCTGACCAAAGCCGGTTGTCCGCCAGCTGCCCTCGCAAAGTACTAACTGCAAGCGAAGGCTCATTGTCTGCAAGACTAAGCACCGACAACCGTTTCAAACTTGAATCGAGGTCGGTTCCGAGAAGGCGTTCTGTGATTGAATTTATCTCAGCAGTCGTTTGATCGACTACGGTGCGGCGATTAACAACATACACGAGTCGACGCGGCACTCGTTCTGGATTTGCGATCAATGCCGTCAGCCAAATCGCGATTGTCGAAGTTTTCCCGGTGCCCGTTTCCAGCCGCAAAACATCAGATGAAAAGTCAGCTTTAGACCACGCCTCAAGAAGTCGTTCCTGCCAAGGAAATGGGCTATTCTTTGTTAGTTCCATAAAAATGCTTTTTAAATTCAATGGAATCTATCTCCCACATCGAGGGTCATCATCGAGTCTTTGCGACGCAGGATGTTAGTTTTTTAGTGAATAGGCAAAACGACAAGTCAAAGGAACAACGGGGCCTGTTTGGTAGGCAGTTGTAGCAGGTTGCCAAAGTCAAAAGACAAGGTAAATCGGAAAATCCCGTTTTCTATCGAAATTTA
>JBCCSJ010000021.1:0-31497 GCA_039200505.1 Planctomycetota bacterium
CCGAGAACTTGAAGCCAGCGGAATTGTCATGGACGGCGCCGCACGCGGCATTTCCAAGAATTCAGTTTGCAAACAACACTTCGGTAGCGTTTTTGAGATTCCATGGACCAGGTCGATTTTTTCTTGGCAAAACTTGACGACTGCCAAACGGAGAATCAAAAATCTGGCAACTGCTGGCGACTACGACATCGTCCACGTACATACGCCAATTGCTTCGTTTGTTACCCGTACGGCTCTCAAAGATAAGTCAGCCGGTCAAAAACTTCTTTACACGGCGCACGGATTTCACTTTCATCCATCGGGGTCTGCTTTAAAAAATTCATTGATGTTGCGATTGGAAAAATGGGCCGCTCCGTGGACAGATCATCTGGTTGTCTTAAACCAGGTGGACGAAAATGCGGCGATCCAACACCAGTTGGTACCTGAATTCAAGTTGTCGCGAATGTTCGGAATCGGGATCGATTTAAACGAATTTCAAATCCCAGATGATTCGAAGGCACAACGAACTGATCTACGTCAACAGCTTGGTCTGGGTGAAAATGATCACGCGATTTTGATGATTGCTGGATACACCGCAAATAAACGGCATATCGACGCCTTTGAGGCACTGGCAAAAATAGCGTCGAACGAAAATATCGTTCTGATTTTGGCAGGAAGTGGAACTGAAAAACAAAGCTCGCGCATTCATGATGCCATCAAACGACTCGGGATATCCGATCGCGTTCGAGTGCTCGGGTATCGCCGTGATATTCCAAGGTTGCTGCTCGCCTGCGATTCGACCATGCTAATCTCGGATCGCGAAGGACTTCCACGATCGCTGATGGAAGCCATCGCGTTTGGCAAGCCAATTATTGGAACCAACATTCGTGGAATTTCAGACCTAGTTCGCCCAGAATTGGGTTTGCTGGTACCACGACGATCGCCTGAATTCCTGTCCAATGCGATGCGAACCATTCGATCATTCCAGCCTGACAAAAACGTTGGCGAAAATATCCTTCGGCAATGTAGTTTGGAAACGATCGTTAACCAATACCGGTTGCTGTATCAACAGCTTGGCGGCATCGGAACGCCGGAAATTTCCATTAACGACATGAAATTGACCCAGTCTACGTAGAAGCAACATGAGTAAAGAACGAATCTATTTGTCGCCCCCCCACGCCGATGGCCGCGAGCGCGAACTTTTAATGGATGCATTTGATTCGAACTGGATTGCTCCATTAGGCCCACACGTGGACGGATTCGAAAACGAGTTTGCAGCACAAGTTGGCACCGGGCACGCAGTTGCCTTATCCAGCGGTACGGCGGCGTTGCATCTCGCCCTGGAAATGCACGGCGTCAAAGCAGGTGGCCAGGTTTTAACATCCAGTTTCACCTTTGTAGCAACCGCCAACGCCATCCGTTACTGCGGTGCCGAGCCAGTTTTTTTGGATAGCGATTGGGAAACCTGGAATATGGACCCCAATCTGCTGGAAGATGAATTGCACTCCTGTGCCAAAATGAATCGAATGCCGGCAGCAGTTCTAGCGGTGGATGTGAATGGTCAATGTGCAAACTACCCCGCCATCGAAGCTTTGTGCGATCGGTTTGGTGTGCCTCTGATCGAAGATGCAGCCGAATCATTGGGTGCAAAGCTGGGCCAGAAAAATGCGGGGCAGTTTGGACGATGCGCTTGTTTTTCGTTTAACGGAAACAAAATTATCACGACTAGCGGAGGTGGAATGCTGGTCACCGAAGATGCCGATTTGGCCGAACGAGCCAGATTCTTAGCGACTCAAGCACGAGACCCAGCTCCTCACTACCAACATTCTGTTTGTGGATATAACTATCGGTTGAGTAACCTTTTGGCGGCCGTTGGACGGGCTCAACTAGAAAAGCTTTCCGAAAAAGTGGATGCCCGGCGGCGGGTGTTTGCGTACTACCAAAACGCCTTAAGTGATGTGCCCGGAATTGAATTCATGCCAGAACCCGAAGGTTACTATTCGACTCGCTGGTTGACAGCGTTGACGATTGATCCGGCTAAGGCAGGCGTCGATCGCGAACAAATTCGGCTGGCCCTTGCTGATGAAAATATCGAAGCCCGACCGCTTTGGAAACCGATGCACATGCAACCGGTTTTCAAGGAATGTCAAAGTCGCAATCGAATGGTAAGCGAATCTCTGTTTGAGTTTGGACTTTGTTTACCGAGCGGTTCTGGGATGACGAACCAACAGTTGCAACGGGTCACCGATATCATTCTGAACACCGTTAACTCGTCCGTTCCCACAACGTAGGAGTTGGGCCAGTGCAGACACCTTCCAAAATCACTCTTTTGGCGAAGCGAACCTTTGATTTGTGGCTTTGCGTTTTATTGTTGCCTGGATTGATTCCCTTATTTTTGGTAATCGGCATCTTGGTCAAGTTGGATGGCGGCACCATTTTCTTCCTTTCGCCCCGCGCTGGACAACGCCGCAAATTATTCCAGGCTTATAAATTTCGCAGCATGATCGTCGAGGCTGACAAATACCTGGATAAAAGTGGTCGGCCCACCAAAAATCGCGTAACTTGGGTTGGCAAATGGTTGCGGCGATTCAGTTTGGACGAACTTCCCCAGGTCATCAACGTAATCAAAGGTGAAATGAGTTGGGTAGGGCCTCGCCCTATTTTGCCGTTGGATGCCGAACGAATCGACGAGAAATTTCTGCCACGGTTCGACGTACTTCCGGGATTGACCGGCTTGGCCCAGGTGAACGGACGGAATCAATTGCCTTGGTCAAAACGTTTCGAACTTGACGTCAAATACGTTAGCGAGTTGTCTCTTTGGAATGATCTGAAAATCGTCATCAAAACGTTTAAGACCGTTCTTACCGGTGCCGGTATGAGCATGGATCGAAATCCGCAACAGGCACGGAAGTGAAATCAGATGCACGAATTCCAATCCGTTGCAGAGGACTGGTTAGAGAAGGTCAACCATGCTATTCACGAACATGTTGAATCAGTGGTGGAGCCTGCGGGTCCGGCAGAAAATATTTTTATTGTGGGTGCCCCTCGTTCAGGGACCACTTTGTTGTTGCAAATGATCGTTGCCGCATTTGACATTGGCTACATTTCTAATCTCGCGGCTTGTTTTTGGAAACGTCCGGAACTCGGAGTATTGCTGTCGAAAAAATTATTGGGCCGACCTAACCTCAGCACCGAATCGAATTACGGTCAAACCGTTGGTCCCGAACAACCTCACGAATTCGGCGGGTTTTGGCGGCGAGTGTTGGGTTACGAATCCATGTCACAATCGGAACGCCCCGAAATCGTTTGGGAACTTGTTGAAGCGGAACTGGACCGGATCGCAGCCGCCTGGGATCGACCCGTTGTTTACAAAGTGTTTCAACTTTACTGGCATTTGGCCGAATTTCACCGGCGTCGGCCTGCGCGTTGGATTTGGGTGCAGCGGGACCCAGTCGAAAATGCTGCCTCGTTGCTGCGGTTAATGAACTTGCGAAATTGTGGTTTCACCTCGGCAGTTCCCGAGTCAGTGTCCGAATTTGATGCGACCGAACGATGGCAACAGGCGACCGTACAAACGCTTTGCCTGGATCGTTGGCTGGCATCGCAGTGGGAACAAATCGACGATGGGTCAAAAATGATTGTCGGCTTGTCAGATCTGCGGACCAACCCACAGGCACAGCTGAACCGCATCGGTCAATTTTTGGGCATGCCAGCGGGTCAACTTGAACTGAACAGCGCAAACGTTTTTCGGGGCAGCCAAAATCAGGACAACGCTGTACTGGAAAAAATCAGGCAATATTGGGAAACGATCTCATGATCCAATGGAAAACGATTGTTGACCCTGATGGCTGGCGGTCGACACTGCACCAGTTTGCTCGACGAGACTTCTTTCACACGTACGAATACCATCAGCTTCACAATGATCAGGGCGATCCGCTCATGCAGGTCGCGTACAAAAACGGCAGTCCACAATTCGCTTTTCCATTTTTGCGTCGTTCGATTGACGACCAGAATTTTGATTTCACGTCGGTTTATGGATACCCCGGCCCGCTGATTCAAAATTCGGACGAGGCTGCAATTTGGTGGCAACGCTGGCAAGATCACATAAAACATAGCGGCGCTGTCGCATTGTTCAGCCGCCTGCATCCCATGCTGCATCAAGAATTAATTCAATCCCGTTGTGAGAATGTTGAACTGCTTTCGCATACAATCGCAATTCCTTGCTTGCCGGACGAACGACGTTTGATGAGCTACAAAAAGACAACTCGATACGAAATTCGAAAACTGATTCAGGCAGGAGGTCGAGTCGAATTTTGCGATTCCAAAGCGTCGATGGATGTTTTTCAAGAACTTTATTACGCGACGATGAAGGGATTAAACGCGAACGATTACTACTTTTTTAGTCGCGAGTATCTGGATCATTTGATGCAGCTGCCCGGCATCTCTGCAACGATCGGCACGGTGTACCTGGAAGAACAACCGATTGCCGTCGGTTTATTCACGGTTTGTGGTGAAACGGGGCAATACTACCTTGGCGGCAGCAATTGGGAATTTCGAAAATGGGCTCCCTCAAAACTATTGCTGCACACAGCCGTCGATTGGGCTGCCAGAGGCGGTGCTCAATATTTGCATCTCGGCGGAGGCATGGGCAATGATACCGACGGTCTATTTCGATTCAAATCCGGTTTCTCTCAAGACCGTTGGCCATTCGCAACGGTACGCATGATCCTGGACCGTGACAAATACCTGGATTTATCAAAGAAGCGGGCTGACGAATTATCGGTTTCAATTGAAGAAGTTGAAGAATCAGGTTATTTTCCAAATTACCGCTGGCAAAAATAGGACTTGCTGTTTGGAAGTTGGGATTTAAGAATCCCGAAGAACAGATCGGACTTTCAACTTGGGCCAGTCTCTTTACGGAAGTCCACCGATCAATACGGGAATGATTCAACGGGGCCGTCTACAAATCCGTCGGCACCTAATTCGATCCGAGGGACGGCGATCTCGAAACTTACGTCATCGATCAATAACGGTAAACGAGAAATTGCCAATTCGGAAGCCTCAGCCTCAGAAGAATCGTTGGTTGGCAACTCAGATGTAGGAGCTTCAAATGTGGTGCCAAACTCTTCGAACGATTCACCTTCGATGGGTTCCTCATAATCTACTGGGCCAACCGGTGGCTCGGAAAGTGGAATCGGTGGGGCAGCTGGGTGCGGCAATCGGGTTTGCCCTGCCCCATTGGTTTGAAATACAGGAGTGTATTGAGTTGGAATAAAACCCTGAGATCCAAGCGTACGATTTCCGTTTCGTAACAGTTCGCCTGTCGCTCGTTTCAGATCAATGATCGCGATCGCCTGTTCGACTTGACTGTTTGCCAGTCGGTTTTCGGCTGCGGTTAGTCGCCCCTGAGAAGCCAGAACATCTTCGATGTAAAGACTGCCCGTTCGATTATCGTCTAAATTGAGTTCCTGCCTTTGACGAATCAACGCCAACTCTTCGGCAGCTTTTTGGACTGCAAGCAAATTGTTGGCATTCTCCATATTCAAACGATAAATATTTCGAGAAGCGATCCGAACATCAAGAGTCACATCGCCGACAGTCTTTTGAAATTCTCGAACCAATATCTCTGCTTCCAATTCCGCTCGAGCCAGCCGACTTTTGGCAGCCCGATTTCCAACGGGCAATTCAAACGACAGCCCCGCCGAATAACTTGGATTGCCGGCTGTGAACTGATCGCGAAATGCTCCGCCGGTATTTCGATTGCCGCGAATCCCATTGACGTTGGTCGAAAGAATTGCATCGAGCCGTGGCAGGAGATCATTCTGGGCGACATGGGTTCGAACCGAAGCTGCCTTCACTTCTGCTAGTGATGCTTCGATCTCGGGCCGATTCTGGATCGCGACTTGCAGCAACTGGGCGTTGTTGAATACGAAACCGTAGGGCAACAGAATGGGTTCGGGAATGATTTCAATATGATTTGCTTTGCCGGGTACCTGTCCCATGGTCAAATTTAACAAGCGATCTTGGGCGTTTATCAAATTGTATTCGGTACGGATCACGTCGGTCCGCCGCGCAGCAACGGCGGCTTCGGCACGAAGCAACTGGTCGTTGGTAACGTCGATTCCCAAACGATCATTGAGTTTGTTCAAAAGCAATTGGGCTCGGCTGACCGAACGCAGTTGCTGAATGAGTAATGCTCGTTGCCGGTAGATATCCCAATAGGCGGAAACGACATCGATCAGATACTGTTGTAACTCCGTTAGCGATTCTCCCTGAACGGTACTCAGGTCAAAGCTTGCAATCGCGATCTGACTGGTCGCAACATTACGCCCCCGCCCTCTAAGGAGCGGCTGGCGATAATCCAGCACAAGGCTGGAGTTCCCTTGGTTGGGAGGGTTGAGAAAGGTGGAGTTGTTGTCCCGGATACCAAAACTCTGTCCGATGCGAAAGTCACCGCCGTTTTTCAGCAGTCGGCTTAATCCAGCTTCATAGGTCCATTCTTTTTCCACAAACCGACCGGGCACTCCCGTTTGAAGATCATCACCGGTTGGCTCATCAACTTCGTTCCACGCCGTATCGATGAACATATTCCAGTCAAACTGAGCCACCGATTCATTGACGATGGTTTGTTGGATGCGTGGTTCGGTATTGAGTATTTGAACCTGAGGTGCATTTTTAAGAGCCACAAATATGACTTCGTCGAGCGTAGCGGGCAAAGAATAGCGGCCAACTAACTGAGGCCGATGAATCTGGCTCACCCACCAATTTGGATCTTCAAATTTGGGAATTGGAAGTTGTTGAGGCTTTAAAGGTTTGAAATTCGGAGCTTCAAACGCACCGTCCAATTTCTCCGGTTCAATGACCTCCGATGGCAAGGCTGCCTCGAACTGATTGGGATCGAATGTCCCGTCAAGTTCCCTGGAATCAAACGCTTCGTTGAAATCAGAACTCTCTTGATTGCGTTCCGACAAAAATTCTGCAGTCGGATCTGAAAGCTCTGGTTTAAAACCTTGTCCATTTTGTCCATTTGCTTGGAATGAAGACTCACCAACCTTGCTGGCGTTCGAACGAACCAAGATAGACCTCATGGGAGCCGAAACAGCAGGTTCTACCGGCTCCATTGAATGCACCTGAATCAGCGAATCTTTCGACTCAGCCGGATCTTCGTAGGTTGGAAGGTCGGCAAACGGTGTCACTTCAAGATCTGTCGGTGAAATGGCCTGTTCCAACTGATTGGGCGATTCGTACCAGTTGACCACCGGCGATGATGGAGCCGTTGATTCTGGCGATGACGGAGCCGTTGATTCGGATGAGATAGTTGGCTGGTTGGAACCAGATGTTTCCGGTGAATTCAAAACTAATTCCGGTGGATCGTTAGATGTCGAGCTATCAACCCAGACTGAATCGGCGGTCGGTTCCAAATTCGAACCGGTTGCAGGCGTTAAAAATTCCTGTTGCGATTCCGGTTGTAAATTTCTGCCCAACGATTCCGCTAACGCCTCTCTTGTTTCAACTGCTGCCGGCACGTCTTGACTGTCGAATGTGTTGGCGGAGTCCAAAATCTCTGGCAAATCAACCATTTCGATTTGGTTTAAAATGATGGGTTCAACCATCGGTTGGTCCATTGCTTTTTGGTCTTCGAGTGTGCCCGGGACGGTGATTGGATCTCGGATCAAATCAGGCTCGCGTTGTCGAATTGGTTGATGCGACCTAAAGTTGCGCGAACTAGGTCTCGGAG
This sequence comes from Planctomycetota bacterium, assembly GCA_039200505.1. GTDB lineage: Bacteria > Planctomycetota > Planctomycetia > Pirellulales > Pirellulaceae > Mariniblastus. Next base: position 7,718 of record JBCCSJ010000021.1, read on the forward strand.
TCGTTCGGGCGATTTCAAGAACGCCTTCATAAACATCGATCGCCGAATTACCACCATCTGAATTGCCGCCGGTACGCCCTCGAATCCGACTGCCGACTGGCTGACCTTGAAGGACTGCGAATCCTTTTTGAGGGGATTTTGTCAGATTCGATTTCGATTTACCGATCGAAGTGTTGTTGTCCGGGCTGGATGGCTGAAGAATAGAGTTTTCGGAACGACGAAGAGGATAGGCGTGTCCTGGGCCGTAAATTTTTTCAGCATCTAATGTTTGAGAGGATTTAGATTGAAGAAGCTGACTTTCTCCTAACGGATAACGCCCTGACAACAAAGTCGAACCAGCGACCGAAGATGGGTGCGTGTAGTACCGCCCAGAAATGGGAGGCGGAATGACAGATCGACGCTGCGTCATGCCATATTGAGTTCGCTCTTGTGGCTGCGGCTGTTGAGGTGCTCCCACTCCGGTGTAAGATGCAAGCTGAATCGTTGATTCTTGATTTGCCGCTCTGTCCGATTTGATGCGATGAGAATTTGGGCTCGCGCCGTCGACCCGTTCGCTGTTTTGAACCTCGCCGTTTGCTGGGCCACCGGAAGCAGTTGTTTGAATGGCGACTTGGACCGGATCAGAATTACGCAAATTCGCCTGTAATGGAACTGCCTTTGAAGGAAAGCAATAGCAGGCCAATTGGATCGCGCAGCCGAGCGTTAACAAGGCGAAAAAGCCTTGCCAGGTGAAGAGTGCTTGAAGGCTGCTTTTCATCCCTGTTTTGCTCGAACTTGTCAACTTTAACGATTTGACGAGTCATCCGACTTGTCCCTTTTGTAGTAATCGTTCCGAATGGATGGCCCCAAGTAGGGTAATGCTCAAATTGACGATTGGCTCGATTCAGCCAGATAGGCAAAGCGGGCAGACTTTGACGATTACAACCCTGATGTCCGACCTCCTACAAATGTTACCGGTTTCGAAATCGGAAAAACCCACCAAACCTCTTTCAGATGTCTTCGGTCGCCTTTGATTTTGACCGCCAAAGTTTAACCACGCGTTAGATTTTACCGTTTTTACCAGCCTTTGTTTGCACTGCCGTGGTTCACAGGTTGTCGCAGCCCTCGGATCTGGAAAACACAAAATCTGAATAAACACATTTGATGCCTTTGATCCCCTACCGAGTTGGGTCCGAAACAATGTCACTCCATCAACAAATACCGACGCCCCCGAATCCACCGATTCAATCTGCCATCCAAGAGATGAAGGGGGCTGCCCAATCAACGGCATCCCGACGTTCAAAAAACAGAGTGGCCATCAACAGCCAGGCTGTGATCTTTCCCGCCAATGCGATCGATCGAGATGGTACCGAGATCAAAGGACTTTGCCGAGATGTTTCGACCAGCGGTTGCCGGGTCATCATGAAAAAGCCCCTGATGGTCGGAAGCGTTTATTTCATGGAATTGATCGACTCCCAAACCGCAATTGACCCGATGTTTGTTCGCTGCATTCGCTGCCATCTGCTTAGGGAAGATACCTTTGAGTGCGGCCTCAGTTTTCTTAGCCCTCTAAATTTTGAAAATGAGGACGCCTTAAGCGATTCGCTGCTCAACCTCGATCTCGATTAAGTCCTTTCCAACTCGCGTTTCACCCATGTCAATCAACTCTCCTAAAACTGTGGACACTAATCCGTTGATGCCAACCGATTTGCAACATCAAAGCTCGGCAACTCCCAGTTCAGCAAGTTTCTCTGAATCCGATTTGTTGACGCAATTTACTGAATTGGCCCAGTCGAATTTGTCCCGCAATGCGTTTTTCGAAGCAGGTTTCCAACTGATTGCTTCGTCGCTATCGGCCAAGTGGGGTCTGTTGGAAATGGAAAACTCCGGCCGCCGAACCGAACGGAGGTTTCGAAATGAAAATCTTCAATCCCAAGACCTACTCGATCTGGCGATGGCATTGTCGGTGGAATCGCAAATGGACCGCAAGGCGAGTGTCCAAATGATCCCTCAGTCGGGAAATCGACAGGCGATGTTGACCTGCCCGCTTTTGGATTTGGAAAACCAATGCCTGGCCGGCTCAATCACAATCATGATGATGGTCGATGATGAACAGAACGCTTTCCAAAAACTGGATCAATTGAAAAAAGCCAGCAATGCCCTGGCCGAATCGTTTCCAATATCTGATCTGACGAAATCAAAACCTCAACCCACGAATGAAGCATCGCCGGAACTTCGCGCGATTCTGAGTGCATCCAAATTTGAAAATACCCGAGCACTCGCATTTGCCCTGGTGAATAGCTATTGCCAAAAACTAAACGCCGATCGAGCAGTCATGGGTTTAGTCGATCAACAACAGGTGAAGATCCTTGCCATTTCGGGGATGGATTATTTTGCCGAAAAAAGCCCTGAAGTCATCGGCATGCAGCAAGCTCAAAGCGAATGCCTTGACTACGCTCAAACGGTGGTCGTTCAAAAATCGGAATCTTCTGATGACGCATCTAACAATAATTTGTTGCTGCATCGCAAGTGGCATAACAGAACCGGGTCCGGTGCCGTAGCCTCGTTCCCTATCCAAGTGGATGGAAAAACAATCGCTGTGTTCAGTTTACAACGTCCGATATCCAATCCTTTTTCTAACGCCGAAATTGAGAAAATTGAACGGGCCGTTGAATCCTTTGGAACCGCAATCGTTTTGATGGAAAAATCAAACCGGTCGCTTCGGTCACATGCGATGGATATCGCTCGAAAAAATCTGATCCAACCGCTTAAAAACAAAATCATCGCCATCATCGTTGCCGCTTCGGTAGCCTTCTTTTTGTTTGGCTGGCTTCCTTACCGACCGACAGTACCTTGTGAGATCCAGCCGGGCGAGGTCAGCCATCTGATTTCCCCATACGATGCTGTATTAACCGAAGCTTCTTTGTTTGCCGGAGACCAAGTGCAATCAGGACAGCCAGTGATCCAGTTTGACACTCGTGAAATGGAACTCGAAAAAAGTGCTCTCGCGGCCAGCATCCAAGCGAAAGAAATTGAAAGAAATCAGGCTTTGAGCGAAGGCAACACCATTCGAGCGTCCATTGCCGATGCGGAAATTGTCAAACTTCAGGTCACTCATGATTCTCTGAAACACAAAATCGAACTAGGCAGCCTGACGTCCAAGTTTGATGGACAAATAATTCGGGGCGACCTCCGAAAAAACATCGGTCAAGTCATCCCCAAAGGGACGCCTTTGATGCAGATCGCCCCCAACCAGGGCATGCGAGTGGAATTACACATCCCCGAGTCCAAAGCGTCGCTGATCCAGGTCGGCCAAAGCGGATATTTTTCTGCGGGTACTCGTCCGGGTGATCGCCATCGTTTCGAAATTGTAAAAGTCACTCCGGCCACCGAAATCGTCCGAGGCAAAAACGTGATCGTGGCGGAAGCCATGGTTCAGGGAGACTCTGACTGGATGAAGACTGGAATGGCCGGCTATGCCCGAGTTCATACAGGCTGGCAACCTGTTTGGTGGATTTTGACTCATCCGATTACCGATCGACTTCGCCTGGGGTTCTGGCTATGACCTATTCCAAAACCAGCGAAGAAAACGTTGCAAAATCGGATTTGCTGGATCAAACGATCGGGCAATTGAAAGAACTCCATGTCGGTTCCCGCAGCGATTTGAAAATCAGCCGCCACCTTTTTCGGGGTGTCCCTTCATACGTCGTCCACGATCCGTTGAATTTCCATTCCCATCGTTTTTCGATGGCCGACTATCAGGTACTTTCCAATCTTTGTGAAGAACACACTTTAGCAGAATCCTATCAACTGCTTCGCTCACGAGGCGTGGTTGCTGATGATGAAAAAGCGTTTTATCAGTTCATCCTGGAACTCCAAACCAAGGGACTTTTGTCACTTCCAGTTTCGGATGGGAAAAGACTATTTCAACGGTATAAAAAACGAATCCAGAAGAACAACCAATTTTCAATCAACAAACTGATCTTTCTCAAGATTCCAGTTTGCAATCCCAACTCGTTTTTGGATAACACCGTCCATCTGTTTCGGCCCCTATTTTCAAAAGCTTGTTTTGTTTTTTGGGCGATCCTGATGACGGTCGGGATAGGTCTCATCGGATATCAATGGGACGAATTTTACGCTCCCCTTTCAGATCTTCTGGCAACTCGAAATCTCCTAATTTTGTTTGTAGTGCTAACGGCTTTAAAACTTTGGCACGAATTGGGACATGCCTACGCCTGTAAAATTCGTGGCGGAGCGGTTCCGGATATGGGAGCCATTTTAATGGCGGGCATGCCGATGGCTTACGTGGACGTCAGTTCCTCGTGGAGCTTTTCATCAAAACGGGACCGGATGATCGTTGCCTTGGGCGGAATGTATTTTGAAACTTTAGCGGCCGGCCTGGCAGTGATCCTTTGGTCAGTTTCGGGCCCCGGGGTCATCAAGTCGACTGCCCACTTTGTTGTAATTATGGCCGGGCTGATCACGCTTCTTTTTAACATCAACCCGTTGATGAGATACGACGGTTACTACGTGCTGAGCGATCTGCTTGGCATTCCCAACCTAAGATCAAGATCAACCCAATATATCAATGGCTGGACCAAGTCGCTCTCGCTGGGAACTCAACTCGATGTTCCGAGGAAATCCGGAACCGAAATGATCGTCATGATTGTTTATGGAATCGCATCCCGAATTTACCAAGTCTGGTTAGTGTTGAGCATCAGTTTTTTGATCGCATCCCAGTATTATCTGCTTGGCATGGTGATGGGGATAAGCTTTGCCACAACAGCGATCCTGATCCCTTTAAAAAAGACGTTTGAATATCTTTGGTTTTCGCCAGAAATCGCCGCCATTCGACGACGAGCTGTGGCTGTCAGCGGAGCCATCATCGCATGTATCCTGGCAGCCTGCACGGTGCTTCCGGTTCCCGGGGGAGTTGTCGCCAAAGGTCAAGTTACATTTGAAAATCTACAATTGGTGCGAGTTCCTTTTGATGCTCGCGTAGAAGAAATTCATGTATCCTCGGGAGATCAAGTAGCCGCGAACCAACCTTTGATCACAGTATCCACGACTGAAATTAGTGACGCATTTCAATTAGCCAAAGCCAATATAAAACTTTTGGAAAAAGAGGTGATGGTCGCAGCGGCAGCCAATAGTTCCAACCTGCAGAAATCAGCCCAGGTAAAATTGGCCAGCGCAATTCAACAACTTCAAGTCGCCCAAACGAATCACCAGAAACTAACTCCCACCAGCCAATTGGATGGGGTAGTTCTGAACCAGCTAAAAGAACGGCAGATCGGCACGTTTCAACAAGCTGGAACCGAATTAGCCCGGGTGGGTTCTGGCCATCGAATTGTACGAGTGCTTTGTTCCGACCGTCAATTCACAAGCTCGCTACCTAAAATTGGTGATTCAGTTCAGGTCCGGCCCAATTCGACTTGCTCGCGAGCCGTGTATGGCATGGTCGCACGTATCGAACCTGCTGAAAATCGGAAGATTGAGTTCATGGCACTGACTCAACTGGCCGGCGGCGATGTCTTGGTCGACCCAAACACGGGAGAAGCATTGCAATCCAGCTACCTGATCATTGACATTCATTTTGATTCTGAATTGCCAGAAACGATCGCAAATGAGTCGACCGCCAGCGTTCGATTTGGACGCCGATTCGAGACCATCGGATCTTATGGTTTTCGACAATTCAATATCTTCATCAATCAACTATTTTCAAAATAACTTCAGCCTTACGGCTCAAGGAGTTCACCATGAAATTTTTGCCCGCCCTGATTTTGATCCTCGCTCTTTCATCCCTGTCAGTACACGATGGACAGGCCCAAGATCTTCGGCAGATGCCAGGGATCGCCAATGCACATCGGTCCGCCAACATCGCTGCCGTTGTCGATCAACAATTGTTTGAAGTCCACGTCAGTGAGGGCGAAATGGTTCGAAAAGGTCAACTTTTGGCCACTTTGGAATACAGTGTCAGCCGAGCGGAATATGAAGCGGCCAAAGCGATTGCCGAAGATCAATCCTCAGTTTATGTCGCCCAAATGGATGTCCACGAAGCCAAAGACCGGTTGGAACGATTCGAATTTGCCCTACAAACGAGAGCAAGTAATCAAATGGAAGTTCGTCAGGCCAAAATTCGTTTGGAAAAAACGAAGGCTATCCTGAACCAACAAAAAGCACGATTGACTCAAGCCCAGAAAACGGCTGAAACCGCAAAGGCCCGGATGGAAGCCTACCATATTCGGGCTCCTTTTGACGGGCAAATCACCCGTCAGTTTGTCACGGTTGGGAATCTTGTCAAATCGGGGCAACCGGTTTTCTCGATCGTAGACACCAGCAAACTGAGAGTCGAGATGAATCTTCCGCTGGAGCTTTTCGGAGCAGTCGAAAATGGTGATACGTTAGATTTGGTGAGTGACGTTCCTCATCCCACGCATTTACAAGCCAAACTTCAATTCGTTTCGCCAACGATCAATCCAGGTTCTCAATCGTTTCGATGCCTGTTTGAAATCCCCAACAATAAACGCCAATATCCCGCTGGAATTCCAGTTACGATTTCGGCGACCGAGGTAAACCGTTTGGTGCAAAAAACGCGTCCTGCAAATCGTTCGATTCAACTGAGTTCGAACTGACAAAAACATTTTGAAAAGTAGGTCCCACTTGCCGAGTGGGACTTCTGTTTCGTTCCTTCCGGCAGAAGGAACCTACCACTACAAGAGTTGAAAAAAATTGCCGACTGTACGTACCGCTTGCCGAGCGGGACTTCGGTTTCGTTCCTTCCGGCAGAAGGAACCTACCGCGAATCAAGCCCGTGTAATCCCAGAATATTTTCTTCGCTGCATTTGATCGAAGCCAAGCATTCCGGGTACGATTAAATCCACCATGGGATTAGAACTTAAAAAATGCAAAGCTTTCATCGGTGCTCAATCGCTGATTGGCAAACTGCACGTCGATTCAGAAAAACTCGAATTCCGGGGTCCGGAAATTCGATGGTCCGTCCAGATTGGTAAAGGGACTTCGGCCAAAGTAGACGGCGATACCATTAAAGTCACACGTGGATCGAAATCGGCGACATTTACGGTAGGCTCCAAAGCTGATCATTGGCAAAATAAAATTTTGAATCCTCCTACGCTGGCGACCAAACTGGGGCTCAAAAAAGATCAAGCATTTACGATTCGAGGAAGCTTTGACAATTCTTTTCAAAAACAACTGCTCGCCCACGGACTGGTAAAAGGGAAAACTGCCAAGACGTGCGACATTTGTTTCATCTTGCTGGAATCAGCATCAAATCTCAGTCGTTTTGACAAACTGGCCCAATCCGTTTCGACAGGTACTCACATCTGGGCAGTCTTCCCGAAGGGGGCAAAACAGATCACTCGGTCACAGGTGATCGCAGCGGGAAAACTAAACGGAATGGGACCAGGAAAAGGGATCTCTTTCGACGCCGTTCACTCCGCCATGAGATTTACTCGAAAATAATCGGCTAACTCTTCTTGGCTCAAAATTGAATTGGAGCTCAAACTTGAATACGAGAAGACACTTTTTGCGAACGTCCACAAACTCGATTCTGTTGGCAATCTGCAGTACTCATACGAATATTCACGAGCCTGTCACTGGCTCCAATCCTAAACCTCGTGGAGGAGGAATTTTGAACCGAAGCTGGCGAATGCCTGACGAAAATGCAACGCATGATCGAACGTGGATGGCTTTTGGTGCCAGTCAAAAAATTTGGGGCCGTAAACTCATCGGTGAAGTACGCAAGAACCTTGCCACAATCGCTCAAACCATCGCAAAATTTGAGCCAGTCGTCATGTGCGTCCGACCAGAACAAACCGAACTGGCCAAAAGTTTTTTTGAAACCCTCGACAATATCGAGTTCATGACTTGTGAACTCAACGATCTCTGGATCCGAGATTATGGTGCCGTTTATGTTGTGAATGAATCGGGAAACAAGGCCGCCGTCAACTTTAATTTTAATGGGTGGGGTGAAAAGCAAGAGTTTAAAAAAGATGCCCGTATCGCAAAACAGATGGCGGAATACTCAAATGTGCAGTTAATTGATGCTGAAATTTGTCTTGAAGGGGGTGGGATCGAGATTGATGGAAATGGCACTGCAATCATTACTGAGAGCTGTGTTTTGAATCGAAATCGAAATCCAGACTGGACCAAAAATGACTGCGAAAAGGAACTCAACGAACTACTTGGGATCAGCAAGACAATCTGGTTACCTGGAGTTCGTGGGGCTGACATTACCGATGGACATACTGACTTTTACGCGAGATTTGCTTCTCCTGGAGTGGTTTTGGTTCATGTGGACCAAGACCCTTCATCTCCCGACCATCGGCTCACTCGCCGCCACATCGAAATTCTTGAAAATTCGACCGATGGCAACGGCCAGACACTCCAGATCGTCACGCTTGAATCACCAGCAAGGGTTCGCAGGCGATTCGATAACAACGAATTCTGCGCGGGGTATGTGAATTTCTATGTCTGTAATGATGCAGTCATTGGACCTCAATTCGGCGACACTCGAATGGATGCAATCAATCGGGAGAAACTGCAACAGTGTTATCCGGATCGCGAAATCATTCTTCTCAACATCGACGGAATTGCCGCCGGAGGTGGCGGCATCCACTGCACAACACAACAGGAACCTAGCGCGGAATCTTGATAAATTAACGTAAAATCGGTTGAGTGGTTTGACACAATTTTTGATGGGACATTCAAGGTGACAGAACTTGAACTAGATAATCCAACGACCGTTGACGAACATGTCAGCAGATTAGTTGAAATGTTAAAAACCGCCGATGCGGAAGCAGTCGACGCCTATCTCGACAAGCTGGATTCCACTGTACTAACGGCAGTTTTATCTCGATTCACTGCCGAACAAAGACAGGCTTTATTCGAGCAAACGGACAAAGTTCATGGTGCGCGGTATTTGCACGAACTACCCGATGTTCAAACTGTCAGCGCCGTTGAAAAGCTACCAGCCCAGGTCGCAGCCACATTATTGGAAGAGTTGCCTAACAGTGAACAGGCCGATATCGTCGGGCATCTGAGTTCAGCGAAACAGGAATCGATCTATTCGGAAATGCCGCAGGAGAATGCGGAAGCGGTTCGCGAACTGGTCAAATACGCCGACGACGAAGCCGGTGGATTGATGGTCGTCCGATACGTCGCTGTTCACCAAGACAGTTCCGTTCGAGACATCATCGAAAACTTACAGACCAACGCAGAAAAATATTCTGACTTTGCCGTTCAATACATCTACGTCGTCGATTCCGATGGGGTTCTTCGAGGTGTATTACCACTGCGTAGTTTGGTTTTGGCTTCCGCAAATTCCAAAGCCCGGCAATTGATGATTGGAAGTCCTCTCACGGTCGACGTTCATGCGAAGTTATTGGAACTTCATGAGTTTTTTGAAGAACACAGATTTGTTGGGGTGCCGGTCGTTGATGCTGAAAAGCGGTTGCTTGGCGTGTTACGCCGTGGCGATTTGGAAGAAGCGATCTCCAACAAATACGCCCAGGACTACTTGAAAACGCAAGGTATCGTCAACGAAGAATTACGGTCGATGCCGTTGGCGGTACGTTCTCGACGGCGCTTGGCTTGGCTAAGCATCAATATCTTTCTAAATCTAACTGCCGCCAGCGTGGTCGCCGCCTACCAGGAAACACTTGCACAGGTGATCGCCCTCGCCGTGTTTCTACCGATTATTTCCGACATGAGCGGTTGCAGCGGTAATCAGGCGGTCGCTGTGAGTATGCGTGAACTTTCGCTGGGTCTCGTTGGTCCCAAAGAAGTTTTTCGCGTGTGGATGAAAGAGGTCAGCGTGGGACTGATCAATGGATTTTGTCTTGGAGTTTTCATCTCCCTGTTGGCAACATTCTGGCAAGGAAACGCATGGCTTGGCATGGTTGTCGGCATTGCGATGATGGTCAACACAATCATCGCTGTCTCGATTGGCGGAACATTGCCGTTGATCATGAAACGGTTAAATCTTGACCCTGCACTTGCGTCGGGGCCCATCTTAACGACCGTGACCGACATGTGTGGCTTTTTTCTGGTACTTGGAAGTGCCACCCTGATTCTTGATAAATTGGTTTAGCAAGAAACGTTTGTCTTAAGGTTTCTTTTTACAAAAGGCAACGTATCGTGAGGATCGGTGACGGGCTCTTCATCCAAAACGTCGTCCGAATCGTCAATCTCACCGGAACCGATTGAGATGCGGTGTGGATTGACTGAAAAATCATCGACATCCAAAATTTTAATCACTAATGCCGTGATGTTGTCTTTTCCGCCTTGCTCATTGGCAAACGAAATGAGTGAGTCTGCGATTTCATTGACGTGGTCGCCTTCAAGCAATTTGGCAAGGTTGGTTCCGTCGCCGAAATAGTTGCTTAAGCCGTCGGTGCACAACAACAACAGATCATCTTTCTGAGCGTCAAAAGAAAGTGTTTCGACCGCCACGGTATCTCGATTGCCCACCGAACGAGTCAGGCAGTGACGTAATTTTTTGATATCGTTTTGGTTCACCGTCGTGAACTCAGCAATCATCTCATTGTAAACCGTATGGTCGGTCGTCAACAAAAAGACTTGAGCCCCTCGTTTGATATACAAACGGGAATCGCCAACGTGACCAACAAAAGCTTTCCCATCCAAAACCAACAACAACGTAAGGGTCGTACCCATACTGCGTAAATTTGGGTCTTCCTGTGCCAGTTCATAAATGAGGTGGCAGGTTTCATGAATCGTTCTTTCGATGATTTGGTTGAGCTTGAAAGTTCCGATTGGATGATTGCGGGCATCGATGACTTGATCCCAATGCCTGACCAAAAACTCCATTGTGAATTCGACGGCCTTTTGAGATGCAACTTCGCCTGCTGCGTGACCACCCATTCCATCGCAGACGATGAAAATTCCGCGCTCGTTATCGACGCAAAAATAGTCTTCGTTTACTTTTCGTCGCTGACCAATGTCTGATTTACCCTGAGCGTCTGTTTTCATAGGTTGTTTTCCGTTGGGATACAAAACGTTTGTTTTGGTTCGATCTATTCCAGGCGTCTGAACCCCACTAAAGCACTTTGGGGCTTTTCACGTTTTAAAATGTACCGTCAGGAGCGTCGAACACTGGGACTTCGAATTCGACAGGATCGGATGAATTCACCGGACTATCGTAAGTCTCAATTCTGTATGTGGCTGGATCCTCAGACGCCAATTGAACCCCTACCAGAACCGCAAATCCCAAGCCTGCCAAAACGGCGGTAAACTTGAAGCCATTGCTACCGTTGGGTTTCATGATCCATATCGTAATCGCGGCAACTAACCCGCATCCGTGAGCGACCAGGCAGTAAGTACATAGATGCCCAAGATCAAAAATCTGCAAAGACACAAACCAGATCGCTGCCATGCCGGCAGACAATGCCAGCACCGAAACTGTCATCCACGCCAACGAACGCGCGGATTGAGATACCTTTTTTGAAACCGCAACACAAAGAGCCGCAACCAGTCCGACGTACAAACTGGCCGCCAAGACACTCACCGGAATCCCAAACCACAGCGACCAACGGCTGCTAATCACGTGGCCACAATTAAACAGTTTGCCGCTTCCGCAACCTGCTACTTTCGAAGATGTGAATGCAACAAACGCCAGGTAACTGGACGCCGAAAACGCAACGATTGAAACCAACGCGATCAGGCAGACAGTTTTCCGAGCAGGAAACTCCCCCCGAACAGGAAACGCCCCGTTCCCCGCTCTCCAACGAAACCAACTCGGTCGGTCAGGCAGATCGACATCGGGTGCATCAGTTTCATCTTGAGTCAAATTCACGGGATTGATTCGATTCGGAATTCATGTCGATAAAGGGGATGCAGTGGTTCCTGATTCTACTGCTTCCAGGAATTGTTAGGTAGAATTTGTGGCAATAACTCAATTAAGATTTTCGACCACAAAATTCAGTAGCTTTATGTTGCTCGGTCCATCGAATCTTGCCGAATTGGCACGCGAAGTGCAATCAGGGCACAGCCAAGGTTACAAATCGGATCACCTGGGCTGATAGATGGCAAAGTCGTCATTCCAATCACGATCCCGTTGTACGGTGCGGCGACAGTGTGACGGTCGCGACCCAGCAAATTCGTATTGGTTGTCAGTGGCTGCCCTTCTTCGACAACTTCTCCCGGCTTTACATGAAATTCAAGAAAACCCCCTTTTTCGGCTCGAATCCATTTCGACCGTTTGACGGTCACTTGATAGTCAGGAGAAACAGGTTGCTGCTCAATCATATCTAATTCACACAAAACATTTTTAACGCCTCGAACGGCTGATTCAACGATACCAGGTTCTACTTTGAAAACTTCGCCGGCTTCCATAATGATGGTATGACAACCCGCTTCACAAGCTTCTCGTCGTAGTGATTTTTTGGGACCGCATCCATCCATGATGATCTCGCAACCGAAAGCTTCGGCGATACGACGAACCTCTCGATTCTTAAGGTCGCCTCGAACATTGGGATAATTGGTTCGCCGAACCAACGCGCTGTGGAGATCGATTCCGTAATCGCAACGCATCACGATTTCATCGAAAATAGTGTGAGCCATGCGTGCGGCCAAGCTTCCACCAGGACTGCCGGGGAAGGTTCGATTCAAATCGCGTCGATCAGGCAGATAACGCGAATGTCGGTCAAACGCCAGAATGTTGAGCACAGGAACCAGAACCAGCGTACCGCGTTCCAAATGGATCGATTCATCTTGCACCAAATGCCGGATCGCGCCAGTGCCGTTGATTTCATCCCCGTGGAGCGCCCCAGTGACGAAAACGACGGGCCCGTTCTCGTTAGCCCTTCGAATATGGATCGGAATTTCGACCGTCATTCCGCTGTAGCTTTCGCTCACCGCCAAAGAGATGTCTTTGGCTGACCCAGGATTGATTTTTTGTCCATTCCAGTCGTCGGCCGATTTTCTAACGAAGTCCGTGGTATTCACTAGACGGCCTCGGACGTTGAGGAATCAGATTCGATGTCTTTGCTCACCAAATTGTCAATGTCCTCGGCAACGGTTTGAGCGACGGGAAGTTCAGGCAGATCTTCAATCGGTTTTCGACGCTTTTTACGTGTCTTTTCGGGAACCAAATCTCGCATCAATTCAAGTTTGCCAAAACATAAAATCCGATCACCAACTTCTAGGACGCGGCTTCGTTTGGGATTGGGAATCACGGTCGTTCCCCGAGTTAAAGTCAGCACGTTGATGTCGTTGTCTTCGAACCCAGCTTCGTCGATTCGTTTCCCGACATATTTCGAACCATCAGGTAGAAACAGCTCAGTCACTCCGTAGCCGCGACTCACGGTAAGTCGCTGTCGAATGTCGATCTCGGGAAAGTTGACTTTGCCGGCAATGTAATCCACAACCGCGCCGGCAATATCCAACTGGGTACAGCCTTCGATTCCTTCCAGACCAGGTGACGAATTGACCTCCATGATTTGGGGTCCATCTTTCCCTTCAAGCATGTCAACACCCGCCACTTTCAGGCCCATAATCTGTGCTGCTCTAACGGCTGTCTCGCGATACTCAGTATCCAGTTCTATCTGTTCCTTCATGCCTCCCCGGTGAACATTGCTGCGAAACTCTTGCCCCTGGGCTACACGCCGCATTGCCCCAACCACCTCATCGCCGACCACAAATGCCCGAATGTCTTTGCCTTTGCTTTCGGCGACAAATTTCTGAATCAACACGTTTTGTTTTTGGCTTTGAAGCAATTCAATGATCGCTTCGGCCGATTTAACCGACTCGGCCAACAAGACACCGATGCCCTGAGTTCCTTCGATCAGCTTAATGATGACCGGTGCACCGCCGACACGTTCGATCGCCGGAAGGACATCTTTTTTATCTCGCACGAAAACCGTCTCGGGGATTCCGATTTGATGCCGACTTAAGATCTGAAGGCTTCTGAGTTTATCACGGGAATTCGAAATTCCCGCCGACGAGTTAGCGGTAAACACGTCCATCTGTTCGAACTGACGCACGACCGCGGTTCCGAAATAGGTCATCGACGCACCGATACGAGGAAGCACCGCATCGTAATCAGCCAATTCGTTTTGACGGTAATGCAAGTCCGGTTCGCCCTTTTTCAGGTCGATCGCCATCTTTTGGGTGTTGATTACTTTGACACTGTGTCCACGTTGTTTGGCAGCTTCTACCAAACGACGAGTGCTGTAACACTTGGGACTGCAAGAGAGGATTCCTAATTTCACTTTTTTCCTTTCACAACGTTCGGCTGTGCCTTCTTCTTTCGTTTCGGTTTTCCGCCGTAATACGACCCGCCAGGATCGACAATAAAATGGTGACGAACGGCTTGGCGTCCCAGCAACATCCGAAACCCCATCTGGTCCCGATTTGCCAACGTCAATTCGACTGGCAAGGTTTCGTTCAGTAATCGGATCGTCGTTTGAATAACCGGACGGCGGACGGCGACGCCACTGGAACTGCGGATCTCGCGGTAATCGAGGATCTTGGCTTCACACAAAATCGTTTTGTCTGACTTTCGCTGTTGCGGATGAATTTTAAATTTGACCCATGCGGATCCGTCGCGATCGAACTCCTTCAAATCAAAAACGTGGATCGCACTTGAACGGGCTCCGGTATCGACTTTGACCTTGATGTTTTTGACTCCAAAATCAGGAAGCCCAATCCACTCACGCCATCCGATCACCGGCAGGTCTTTGATATTCCTGATTTTTCGATTCGGCATTTTTTTCCAGTTTGATAAAAACTCAACTTGGCAGCGAACTATTTTACTCAGTTCAACATGTCAGATTTTACAATTAAGCCTAGCCCTAAAAATAACAAAACGGTAAACAATCAAACTAATTAATTTCCTAGCCAACCCTTTCGCCAGAAGTATGCAAACATGCCACCCGAAATAGTCACCATCGCAATCCAGATTGCAGGATAAGCCCATTTCATCTTCAATTCAGGCATATGTTCAAAATTCATACCGTAAATACCAGCCAAAAAAGTCAGCGGGATAAAAATACTTGCCATGATAGTAAGAACTTTCATGACCTCGTTCGACCGATTGGCAACTGACGAGAGGTAAATGTTGATTAACCCGGTCGCCATCTCGCGGTACATTTCAATTACTTCGGCGGATTGAACACAATGGTCATAAGTGTCGCGAAGAAATAGTTTCACATCATCGGAGATGATTTTTTGATCCCGGATCAGCGAATTGACGGCCTCTCGTTGAGGCCAAATAGCTCGTCGAAGATTGACCAGCAAGTTTTTGGTTTGGTTCAATTCGACCAGAGTATCGGAGGACGGATCTTCAAGAACTTTGACTTCCAATCCTTCCAAATGATCTCCCAATAAGTCGATGACAGGGTAATATCCGTCCACAATGGAATCGATGATGGCATACATTAAAAAATCCGCCCCCGATTTTCGAATTTTGCTTTCAGGATCTTCGATTCGCTGGCGGAGTGGATCAAGGATGTCACCATATTTTTCCTGAAACGTAACGACATACCCCTGCCCTAACAGCAAAGTCACCTGTTCCATTTGGATTCGTTGGTCGGCATCCAATCCCACCATGCGAGTGACGGCAAGCACTTGTTTTCCATAGGCTTCCGCTTTAGGACGTTGGGGGACATTGACGATATCCTCAAGTGCCAACGGATGAATGTTAAAAATTTTGGCGACCTCGCGGATGGTTTCTTCGTTGCCATAACCTTGAACATCAACCCAAGTCACACCACTTTGACCTGAACGAATCGTATTCAAGTCGGTGACTTCCTCGTCGCGAACAGCTTCTTCAGAATTCGAAAACTGGATCAAGCGGATTTTTGGTTTAGGGGCAGACTCTTTGATCACAATGGTCCCGGGACGTGCTCCTACTTCCGGGTGTTGCTTGGAGAACATTCGAACTCTTGTCTTTATCTTTGTACCCAGTCCAGAATTAAATGCTTTTCCTTGGCGATTCAATGTGAAGTCTCTTTAAAAAGGTTCTCGATTCCGTCCGGTTATCTAGAATTCTACCGATTGTTTTGCCGGGTCAAAACAGGACGGCTTTTACCAAAGTGACTCGCAAAGAAAATGAATATTGCATTGAACCAGAAAAAGTGACAATCCTTTTGGACCGTCCTCCGTCCTTTGAGACCCCGTTCGCCTGTGGGACATTAGTCGACCCTAAAGATCCGTTCTGGGATTAGCCTTGGCTTAAGCCATCAAAAAACCTCGAAGACAATAATTGCCTCTCCATCAGAACGACTTGATCTCTACAATGAATCAACCAGTTTGGTGAAACTTGGCGACGATGGATATTGCCACCCACCGCATGAGGAAACGATGGTCGAATACGATTTAAAAATTGGAAAAAATCGCTCCATGAAATTTAAGGGCCAGTTAATCTCATCCGCAGAAAAGGAAGTGACTCTGGCGAGTGAATTTGTCCGAACAATCCGAGTTTCAGTTTACGGAATTGAAGAAGGCGGGTTCGTTGCTTCTGCAGAATTTGAATCGACTCATCCGCGAGAACGAGCCTTTGGAGAGATTGAAGAATTTGACTGTGTTGAAGATGTCGACAAATTCTTTTACGTTTTTGACCTTCACGAAAACGTCAGTAATGCCAGTGGATTAACTAAGTCCCAAAAAGAAGAATGCGAATTACGAGCAAACCGTTTGACCCATGAATACGAAGCCCTCGTTTTTCCCATTCTGAAAAATCTGACGCAAGTTGCAGCAGATCGAGGCCTCAAAAACCGAATCGTGAAACCCAAAAAATCAGGTTTCTGGAACCCCTTTCAATCAAGTTCTACCTAGTGGTTCAACAAACCTAATTTTTGACGGACTTGGTTTTAAACCCGAATCGCGTCTGGCCCGGAAAATTCGGTTCTGGCCAGAAGGTCAATTCCACAAAAGACAGACCATAAATTCAAAGCAGTTTTGGAATGCCGCATCCATTTCGATTGCCAAATCGACCATTCAATTTTTCCTTCGTAAAAACGATGGTTATCACATTACTATTTTTTTTCACGCTTTCGTTTTCGTCGAGTGCTTTTTTGCAACAAGAAAAACCTGCCACGGAATCCCAATCCCCCGCCGCTGACCAAACGGAAGATCCTACCGACTCGACAGAAAAAGATTCGCGTCAGGAATTCGAAAGATTGAAAGCGCAGATCGCTGCGGCCCAAATTGACGAAAGTCAGCAGAAAATTGCCAATGCAAGTTTGGCAATCGTAGAATCAAATCTAAAACGGCAAACTTCTAACAAGCAACAAACCCAGACCAATATCGAGTTGACAAAAACTGCTGCCGAGCGGACCGCATCGGAAAGACAGGCTTTAAAGACGCTGGGTGAAACTAAAAAAAGAACGATTCCCAATGACTCTGACCTTTCTGAGATGCAGCGGGAACTCACCGACCAAATCAATCAAGCTCAAGCTGAGTTAAAATCAATTCAGTCGACAATGGCAAACCGACGTGAGCAGTCAAAGAATCAAAGTGCCACGATCGCGTCACTCAATTCGCAACTGGTTGAATTGGAAAAACGGCTTGCTGAAACCGCACCTTTGTCTGAAAACGCTTTGGTTGCTGAAGCCCGGGATCTCGAACTTCGCACATCGGCGGAGTTCATTGCGGCCGAAATTGAGCGTTTAAATTCGGAAGCGGCCTTGTTTGAAGCCGAAGAAAAATCTGGCTACCTCGTCGCCAAAAATGAATTCTGGACGGCAAAGGAAAAACGACTGAAAGAATTGGCGGATACGCTTTCCGTCAGGATCGAACAACAGAGAAAAAATGATACTCAGTTGTCTGTCAGGAATGCCAAAGAGGCAGTCGATAAAGCACCAGCAGTTCTCAAAGAATTCGCAGAAGAGAATGCTCGGATTGCGGAAATGGCGACGGCGGTACTTGAACCGTTGCAAAAATCAAAATCGGACCTGCGAACCGAAAAGATGGAGTTGGACCAACTACGAAAAAAATTCACTTCAACGGAAAACCGAGTCAAAGCAGTCGGACTGACCGCATCCGTCGGTGCCTATCTGCGAAACCGCAAATCTGAAATTCCACGCGAAGGTTGGCTTAACCCGATACTGGGCGACCGTCTGTCCGAGATTGAAAAATATCAAAGCCAGCAGTTCGATCTGGAAGAATTCGTACAAACATTGAATACAGATGAGGTCATCACAACGACTCTGGGTCTAGCAGGCAGTCTCGACGAGCCGGAAAAAAACAGTTTGATCGCAGACACGACCTCGCTGGTCAATAAGAGACGCGAACTGCTTTCCCAAGCTCTTGAAAACCATGAGGATTACGTCAAAACGCTCGAAGAATTGCAAACAACCGAAACCGAATTAAGCGAGCTATTGGCAAACTTTCACGAATACATTAACGAGCGTATTCTTTGGATTCGAAGCAACGATCTTCTCTTTTCGAAATTGGCTACCGACGAATCGGAATCCAAAATTCTTAAACCTCAGAATTGGATCCTCGCTGCTCAAAACTGTTTGGCCGACTTTCGTAAACATGTTGTTGGCTATGTCGCAATCGCAGCCGCATTTCTCATTTTCTTCAGCTATCGAAGGCGAATGCGCCAGGCAGTCACCAAGAATTCCCAAATCGTACTGCGAGGAACCAACACCGCGATTTGGCCCACGCTGGAAACGACGTTTCTGACGGTAGCGATTTCGTTGCCCATTGCCCTTTTGTTGGTCGTCCTTGGCTTACGACTGGCGAATATCGATGATGGCTCCGATTTGACGATTGCCATTGGCCGCAGCCTGATCCCAGCGGGTTGGTTCCTTTTCTTGGGCGAGTTGCTGCGTCAAATTTGCCGCAAACAAGGCCTCGCCGAAGGCCACTTCCGATGGCCCGAAAGCACGCTGACCAAGCTGAATTCCGAGTTGGCCTGGTTTGTCCCGGTCGGATCGATCGCTTCTTTTGTTTGCGGGCTGCTCTACTTAATCGATATCAACCATGAAGTCGACACGTTCGAGCGTCTAGCTTCCATCATTGCCATCGGTTTGTTTGCCGCATTTCTGTATCGAGTCGGACATCCTCAGTTTGGCATGTTCCGCGAGCAGGTCGCAGCCTATCCGAAGTCTTGGCTGGTTCAATCAAGAAACTTCTGGTTCTGGTTGTTACTGGCTGTTCCGACCGCACTTATCCTAATGGTGGTTGTCGGGTACTACTATTCAGCCATCCAAGTAGTCAACCGATTGTTTTCAACCGTCGTCGCCATTGTCGGACTGGAGATCTTCCGGTCCCTGATACTCAAGTTCGTCCAATTAAGTCGTCGCCGAGCGAAGATCGACCAATCGCGAGCAAGACTTGCCGCCCAATCGTCGATTGAGAATTCGGAATCGACCAAGAGTTCTACGGCTGTCGAACTGGAACGTGCCGCCGACGTCGAAACCTTTTTGGCTTCCGAAAAAGCAGTCATGGATGAGAATTTTGACCGTAGCCGAAAGCTAATTTCTGCCGGAATCGCGGCGAGCTGGGTGTTTGCCATCTTGTTAATTTGGGCCGACGTTTTTCCCGCCCTAAAAGGTCTGGACCGTTATGTTTTCTGGACGACAACGATCGATCAAGTGGTTGCTCAAAACGATTCCAACAATATTTTGATAATGTCCCCAACCGGTGGGCCGACATTAACCAGCAACGAATCAACCGCAGAATCTTCTTCTGAATCGGTAGCCGAATCCGCCGCCACAAGCGATTCTGATTCTTCGACCAACCTAGCCAGTTCGGTGCTCGATAGTGGTGAAATAGTTCGACAGGTCAAACAGCCAGTAACCTTGCGAAATTTTTTAGTGGCGATGTTCATCCTGGCCGTTGCGATTTTTGCAGTCCGCAACCTTCCCGCATTCCTCGAACTTGTTTTCTTAAAACATTTGCCCCTGGAGCAGTCATTACGTCACGCCATTCGTGCGATTTTGGGATACCTGATTTTGATGGTAGGAATTTTTGCCTCCGGTCGAGCTATGTATATCGGATGGGGCCAAATCCAATGGCTGGCAACCGCACTAACTTTCGGTCTGGCGTTTGGATTACAGGAAATCTTTGCAAACTTCATTGCAGGAATTATTCTCCTTTTGGAACGGCCCCTGCGAATTGGCGACATCGTTCAGGTCGATGATGTGTCCGGCGTCGTCACCAAAATTCGAATTCGCGCCACCACCATTCGAAATTTCGACCAAAAAGAATTTGTGATTCCCAACAAGGAATTTATTACAGGCAGGCTATTGAATTGGACCTTGGCTGACAAAATTGTCAGACAAACTTTGCGAGTCGGAATCGCATACGGCTCTGATGTACGTCAGGCAAAACAGATCATTAAAAAGATCTGCGATGATCATGCCAACGTGTTGGACGAACAACGAACCGTCGTAACGTTTGAAGAATTTGGGGACAGCAGTTTAAATCTTTCAGCTCGAATCTATCTGAAAGATTTTGACACCTGGTGGTCTACCATGGACAGCATTAATTTAGCGATTGACGACGCCTTTAAAGCTGCCGGCATTGAGATTTCGTTCCCACAACGCGACTTGCATTTACGAACGGTTGCTCCAGACATCGAAAAAGCACTTGTCGACGATCGAACCAAGGGCGAATTTTACAGTGCTGAGAAAAGTCGAAACGTTTGATCGGTCAATTTTAAACCATTCAAGCCGTAGAACCGAACTTGAGTACGATCGCCTCCGAGCCGTGAACTTGATTGACCACACGAAAAATGGGCGATCAATTCTGACTGGATTTTTCGAGATCGATACGATTCATGTCCTCCCATTTGTCAACATTCTTAACAATGGGCGACCTTAAATCATGCACTTTGGTGGTACGCACCAACCGCAGCCCAAAATTCAAACCCTCGATATGAACGCCGTGGTAGGATCGCCTGGTCGCTCGCTGAAATCGAGCTTGTTCCAGTAAATTTCCGCCGCGGACCCGCCGTTCTCGGTGCTGTTCCACAAATTCTTGCTTGGCAGTTGGCAAAATCTCTCTCGTCATTGACGCTCGACTGGTGCACCATTCGTATGCGTTTCCCAAAACATCGAACAGACCGAATTGATTAGGTTTCAATTTTCCTACATCGTGGCCGATCGTATTGGAGTTTTCGGAAAACCAGGCATAGTAAGGCAGCAACTCGGTTCCACGACCATAATATCTGCTGGTGTCGGTGCCGGCACGAGCAAAGTGCTCCCACTCGTAATGAGTTGGCATCCGATATCCGGTACGCTGCAGTGGTTGTGCCACAACCCGCATGCCGTGTTCGAATTTCCCCGATTTTGGATTGGGCTGATAGATCCACTGGTCCGAAGGAATCCCTTCTTTCTCACTGAGCCAATTGCAGAACCGGGCAGCCATGTACCACGTGACATCCATTTGAGCTGAATCGGAAGACTCCACAGGCAAACGAGTTCGAGTCAACCGAACGCCCGGGTTTTCCGCCATGAACTGCTCAAAAAGGTCAACTGTAATTTCCTTGGAAGTTACCACCAGCGAACGACCGCAGTGCCGAATTACAGGTGCTTCATTCCAAAATCGCTCAGGGTCCGCAGCCAGATCCGAGCCCATTTTGATATCAAATGGCCCGTCGATCTTGACCATTGTCAAACCCATCGGCGTCACGGACCAATTTTTCTTACCATCGCTATCACCAACATTCGTCACGCGTAATTCATCCACGATTTTTTCAACGGCTTCTTCCTGATTTCGTTGCCTCAAAAGCCACTCAGCCGCGGAATGCACTCCTGAATCGGGATCATCGCGAAACATTTTCAACGCGAGTCGGTTCGTATGATCGTACGACTCGTTATCAAATTTTTCTCGCTCAACTTCGCCTAAAGCCAACAACAATCCAGCACGAATCGAGGGCGACTCGGTACTTTCAAGCCCTTGAATCAGAACGTCAGGCGAGCCCCCTGCCTGGCCATAGTTATGAATGATGTAACTTCGAACTGTGGGGTCAGCATTTTTTTGTAATAACGATAATTCCTCGGTCGAACCAAGCAACAATCGAAGCGTCGCGATATTGGCATTGCGGCGTGCCTGTTCGAACCGTTCATTCGCATCGTCTGTTGCTTCCGATGCAGGTTCGGGAATCGCTCCCATGGCGTCCCTACGATGGGCCAACAGATGAGGTGCCAGTTCAGGGAATTCAATCTGCGATGCACCGACTAGCAGAGATGCCAGTTGATCCGCATCGTCGGAATAGAAACTACCCAATGCTCGGGCGAGCGTTCGCTGTTGACGGCGTTCTAAATTCATCGCACCGTTTCGACGAGCTTGCAGTTCTGGCCCAAGCTTTTCACGCAAAGGATGAAAGGCTGCAATCCAAAAATCTGCCTCCGCTGGATCAGACTCTAACAAAAGAGTGGCCACCGAAGAAACCAGGCCTCGCCAACGTTCATCACCACTGGCGAGCGAACCGAGGACAATCGCTGCCCGCAACCGTTTCGACCTCGCTTCCTCATGATCGGAAAGAATCTTCCAAAACGGTTCAACATCCAAGCGGTTTCGATGGGTCAAAATCGCTTGGATCGTTTGAAAGGATGATGGGGGAGCGACCATCAACGCATCCAACAGCTTCGTAGGATCCGGCCCCGCAAGATAATAGGTGGCAAGCCTGCGATGCAATTCTCGTCGTCGCGTTAGTTCACTGGCCTGTGCAGAAAGATCTGGTATCTGCAGCATCGGCAACAAATAGGACTCGCAGCCGTCCGCTTCTTCCATAATCCCGGGCAGTTCGGCCGTCGTTGCGTTGATGATCCGCCCAAATAAAGCATTTGCCTGAGTTCGCTTACGAACATCCACGATGGCAAGGACAACAATCGCGATGCCCAACGCAACGATCCCCATCAACTGAATTACTCTTTTGCCTGACTGCCGCATCATCCGCCGCTGAGGCAGGGTCCACTGGGAAGATCGTGTCAAGGTGCGATAACTAAGGTCTTCCCACCAAGTTGGAAGGAAACGATTTTCAGGAGCCCGATTCCAGTGATCAGCCCGTTCGGCTAACGAATTTTTCAGTCGACCGGCAAGAGTCATTTTGCGACGCTGCTCAAGCCATTGCCGAATCGACGGAACCAAATAATCGTGAGTCAATTGATACCGTCGACCCGGAAATTGGCTGTCTGGAGCCCCGTCGGGGCCTTCGGGTGTGTTTGTTAGCTTCGAAGTTTCGTTTTCGGAGGGTTTCGTTTTGCCACTGACTGATTCTGGTTTTTCAGCGGGCGTGATCAGGCGGAGCTGCTGATCCAACAATTGAATTAGCGAACGAAACTCTCCCTGATTCTTTATTCCAGTAGCCACTCGCAATTCATCAAACGTTCGCGATGCGCCTCGAATATCATCACCCGGAACCGGCAACAGGGCGGCAAGCAAACTTTCAGCAAAATTGGCGACCACACGACGAGACACTGGTGCTTTCTCACCAAAGCAATCTTCTAAAAATGCGACCCCCACGCCAGCAGCACCACCGATTTGCTTCATCGTTTCTGGCGTCCAATCTCGGGACTTTAGCATCTCGGCAAACAATACCAAGCGGACCGGCGAAACCCGATCCAGATCGGCAACACTGTCGATCGCCTCAGAAATGAATCGGTCGGCAACAGTTTCATCGGAAGGTACCGCTTCGAACGCGTTACCGAAAGCACGTAGCACTTTACGGGCATGACGTTTACTAAAGAGGTCAGCCGCTCCAGAATTTACTTTTTCGACCAACGGCACCTCAATTTCATGAAAGAATCGAGTGGCCGCCATCCAAAAATCATCCCGAATCATGACTAAAGACTGCACGCATTGAC
>JBCCSJ010000022.1:0-31279 GCA_039200505.1 Planctomycetota bacterium
AGCGCTGCCTGGAAGATCATCCGACTTGGAATGGTCTTTGCCAAGACCTACACGACTGCCGTTTTTCCGTTGCTCACCAGGATTCAAAAAAAGTCGCGTGACCAATTCTCGCAACTTAATCTGGACACGCTTCGCTTGATGATGGCGGTTTCGATTCCAGTAGTCGTCTTTACCGCCGTGGTCTCGGATCGAATTATTTCGCTTGTCTATTTTTCTGGCAAATACGTGGACGCGGGACCGGTACTGAAAGTGTTGGCTTTCGTGTTGGTCCTCGAGTTCATCAATCCTTTTCTCAGTCACACCCTATTTGCCCGCAACCGGCAGGATAAATCGATGTGGGTTGCTGGAATTGCACTTGCCGTCAATTCGATTGCTACGTTTGTTCTTGTAATCCAGTTTGCCGAGGTAGGTGCAGCGATCGGTACCGTGATCGGAGGATTGGTCGCCACGCTTTGCTATTTGGCATTCGCCATGTCTCACAAAGAAATGGTTCAGTTCGCGGTGGCATTTGCGAGGAGCTGCCTGGTAGCCATTTGTATCTTTGGAATTGCGATTTTGTGTCGCGAATCCAGCTGGCCGGTGTTGGCATTTTCCAGTTTTGCCGTTTTTGCGGCTTCCGCGATCGGATTCCAAGTTGTCGTTCGGCAAGATGCTCAATTAGTTTTGTCCCTGATCCGGTCCAAACACCTGAATAGCTAGTATGAAAGAAAACTCAAAACAGAATATTCGCGTTGGAGTGGTAGGTTGTGGGGCCATTGCCGAAATGTTCCATATTCCCGCGTTGGATGCCTATCCTAAAACCCGGAATCACATTGCGCTGTCAGACCTGAATGTGGCCCGGTTGAATAACCTTGCCCGCACCTACAACGTTGATTTTTTTAGCAACGATTACACCGAACTGGAAGGCGAAGTCGACGGTATTATCATTTCAACGCCGCCCGACACGCATTTTGAAATTGCTTCTTATTTTCTCAAAAAACGAATCCCGGTTTTGTGTGAAAAACCGATTTCGAATGATTTCAAGGAAGCTCAAGAATTGGCTCGGCTTTCGGTTGCAAACGAAACGCCGCTACTAGTAAATCAAACCAGACGCTTTTTCCCCACCTATGAAAAAATCAAACATTTGATTCAATCCGGGGAGTTGGGCGAAGTCAAAAAGATCATCTATCACGAAGGCGCTGACTTTAACTGGCCCGCTGCATCGCAGTTCCATTTTGACAAGTCGGCCAAAGGGGTATGGTCCGATGTCGGGATTCACTTGCTCGATACCGTTTGCTATTGGCTTGGTGGTGAGCCTGAGTTGATCGAATCCTTAAACGACAACGAAGGCGGTCCAGAAGCTTTGGCTACCGTGAGGCTTCGTCATCGTCAGTGCGAGATTGAAATCAAAGTAAGTCGTCTTGGAAGACTTGAAAATGGATTCAAAATCATCGGAACTGATGGAACCATCGAACAGGAATCCGAAGAATTTTCGGAAGTCATTGTTCGCAAGACCGATGGTCGTCAACGTAAATATGCATGCGGAAAAAGAAGTTTTAAATACAACGATTTTGCCAGACCATTGATTGAGAACTTTGTCAAAGTGATCGAGCAAAAGGAGTCGCCGATTGTTTCGGTAGAATCTGTTTTGGTTCCAACCAGGTTGATGCAGGAAGCTTACGAGCACGCTAAAACATACGCCAAACCGTGGGACAATCATCTTGTTTCCAATCTGCCAGAATATATCGAAACCAGAGCCACAAGTTCGGATCGTCAGTTCCCCAAAAAGGTTTTAGTCACCGGAGCTTCAGGTTTCGTCGGCAATCGAGTTGTCGAAGCCTTGAAAAAAAGTGGGCTTGGAATTCCACTGGCTGGAGTGCGAAGCTGGTCGCGAGCGGCGAGGCCGGCTCGGGTTGGGGCAGAAATAGTCGTTTGTGACATTTCTGATTTCGATTCTGTCAATCAAGCCATGAAAAATGTCGACGCGGTTGTTCACTGTGCCTATGTCGACAATCACGAATCTGTCGTAAACGGAACCCGGAATTTACTGGAAGCGGCGGTTCAAAACGGAATCACCAATTTTGTTTACCTGAGTTCGGCAGAAGCTTTCGGTTCGGACCACGAGGGGATTCTTGATGAATCGGTAATCCCGATGGTCGATGCCAATTCATATGGCGATTGGAAATTAAGTGCCGAATCCGTTTGCATGGAATACCACGCACGCGGGCTTCAACCAACGATCCTCAGGCCGTCGTTGATTTATGGTCCTTTCGGGATTTCGTGGTCGGTCTTTGTTGCGAAACGGCTGCAGTCCGGAAATTGGGGGATATTCGAACAGTGCGGAGATGGAATTGCCAATCTGATTTATATCGACGACCTTGTTCAAGGCATTTTGCTCGCGTTGGCCAACCCGGAAGCTCGGGGAGAGGTTTTCAACATCAATGGGCCACAGCAGCCGACTTGGAACGAATACTTCGTTGAGTTCAACCAGCGACTTGGGCTTCCGCCTTTAAAGCAGATCAAACAGTCAAAGTCCCGATTCAAAACGAAAGTGATGGACGGCGTCGGGAAAGTAACTTCGTTTTTTAAGTCGAAATTTGAAGACAAATTGATGGAGATCTACCTTCAGGGGGGCACAGCCAGCCGCTGGATGAAGCGGCTTAAATCCGCTTTGGATTCGACGCCCAGCTCCAATGAGCTTAACGATCTTTATTCTCGCCAGATCCGATATAGCGACGAAAAAATTCGAAAGTTGCTCGGATATCAGCCAAGTTTTTCGCTGGAACGTGGAATTGATGCCACGATTGAATGGATGCGACTTCACGAGTTGCTCACCAACGTCGACCCAGCTACCAAACCTGAGACTACTCATGCCGAAGTAGTTTCGCAGGATAACAATCTTGTCGCCGAAACTGTGGAGGTAAAATGAAATTCCAGGAAGTTCATAAGCTCGTCCAGGGTGTCCCTTTCATTTCTGAAAGGAATGCCCAGCAGCTTTATAAGATGATTATTGAAAACGAATTCCGTTCCATACTTGAACTTGGAATCGCCCACGGGACCGCCACGTGTTACATGGCAGCGGCAGTTGAAGAATTGGGAGATGGACACATCCAATGCGTCGATCTGGAAGCAGTGAAAGACGAATTCGAACCCTCCGCTGAGTCGCAGATTCAAAAATGCGGGTTTGATTCATTGGTCGATATTGCTCGCATGCAAACTGGTTACACTTGGTTTTTGCATGACGAAATCAAACGACAAACTCGAGAAGATTTTTGCGTTCCCAAGTACGACCTGTGTATCATCGATGGTCCCAAGAACTGGACGATTGACGGATGTGCGTTTTTCCTGGCGGACAAACTGCTGCGGGAAGGTGGGCTGCTGATTTTTGACGATTATCTTTGGACCTATGATGCTGCCAGCAGTCAGACGGATACCACAGATGGAATTAGTCATCGGTCCTTATCTTCAGACGAACGAAAGATCCCGCAAATTCGTGAGGTTTTCGAATTGCTCGTCAAACAACATCCGAACTATTCTGGATTCGAAGTGAACGCCGATGGGAACTGGGCCATGGCTCGGAAAGTCAAGACGGACCAAAAAGACTACACGCTCGTTTACAACGAAACGGTGAAAGATTTTTGGGGATACGCGTGTCGACGACTCGGAAATTTTGCATTCCCCAAAGTTCGTTAAAGCCAAAATATCTTTGGCAAGAATCCATTTAGTATTTTTGCAAAATCAGCACGCTTATCGCATCGGATTGAACCGATCGGACTCATGAAAGTTGCATTTGTTAGTCACGCATTCCCGGAATATTGCATCCAGCATGCCAATGAATTGGTGTCGCAGGGGTGCGAAGTGTTGCTGGTGCTTCCGGAAGAACAGACGGTGCCTTTCGCTCAAACGATTGACTCAAGGGTTGAGTATTTTTCATTTTCTTATCCTCGTTATCGTCAACCATTTCGGCAATGGAAGGCCGGTTGCAAGATTTTAGCGGCTGTCAAAAAATTCCAGCCTGACGTTGTCCACTTTCAAAATGGCCATCTCTATTTCAATTTTGCACTGCGTTGGTTAAAGAATTACCCGCTGGTCATCACAGTCCACGATGTTGTCCAACATGCAGGCGACAAAGAGTCCGGCAAAACTCCCCAATGGGTGATGGACATGGGGTTTCGCAAAGCCGATCACACCATTATCCACGGCAGGACTTTAGCCGATCGACTGGGGCAACTTGGGTTCGATGAAAATCAGATCGCCTATATTCCTCACATTTCGATTGGCAAACGTGATGAAACCAAACCCCATTTGGATGACGGTAAAACCATTCTCTTTTTTGGACGGATTTGGGGTTACAAGGGGATCGATTATTTAATCGCTGCCGAACCGCTGATCACTGAGAAATTTCCGCAAGTAAAAATTGTCATCGCCGGAAAAGGAGATGACATGGAACAATACTATTCACAAATGGTCCACAGGGATCGGTTTGAAGTCATCAACTGTTGGGTCAGCGACGAGCAAAGAACATCCCTGTTTGATCAAGCAAGCGTTGTGGTACTGCCCTACATCGAGGCATCGCAAAGTGGTGTTGTACCGATCGCCTACCAGCATCAAAAACCTGTCGTCGCAACTCGCATTGGTGGCTTACCCGATGCTGTCGACCATGGCGAAACGGGGTTGCTGGTCGAGCCGAGAGATCATGTCGAACTTGCCGAAGCCGTAATCCAGCTTCTCGGTGACCGAGACCTCCGTGCTACGATGGGCCGTCAAGGAAAAATGAAACTAGAATCCGAAGCCTCCCCATTCGCAGTCGTTAGCCAAACGATCCAAGTTTATCAGACCGCTATCGAACGAAAAAAAAAGAACACCACCCATTCAGAAACCAAGTCGGATGGCCCAGCTGAATGGGATTTTGTATCGGTAGCCAAGAAACTGCATCAGCGCACCAGTAATTTCGTGAATCAAAGTCACCTGCTCGAAGGGCCTGATCCTGGAGTCCGATTCAATTATCGTATTTGGAGATTTCTGAAAAGCCTGCTTCCAAACCGGGATTGGTCGGATCAGGTTTTATTTCAGCAAGCTAATGGTTATTGGATTTTGGCTAACTGGGCGATGAGTTCCCTTGATCCAAAACATCGGAAAATCGCACTTGATTGCAGCGATCATGTGGCGCGACTGCAGCAACCCAATGGCGAATGGGTGTATCCCAACAACGAATGGAAAGGACGAGTCACAACGGTGGAGGGAGTCTGGGCGTCGCTTGGATTGCTTGAAAGTTATCGCCAGACACAGAATGAGACTTATCTTTATGCAGCGCTTCGCTGGAACGACTATTTTAAGAAAGAGATCGGATTTCAGAGTCTTCCCGAAGGACTCGCGGTCAACTATTTCGCCAACGAAGTTGAAGAACCGGTGCCTAACAATTCAGCACTCGCGGTACGATATTTTGCCGAATTAGCTGATGCAACGGAGGATCAAAACCACCTTGAATTGTGCGATGGGCTAATCCGATTTTTGGTCGCTGCCCAAAAATCGACTGGAGAATTCCCTTATCAGCTGAACAAGAAAGAACACTTTCAGTGTTTTCAATATCAAGCTTTTATTTCTCTTGACTTGTATGCCTATGTTCGCCTGAACCGGGATTCTCGAATTCTCCAGATGCTCCAAGGGTTGTCGTCGTTTCTTGCTGGCGGACTATCCGCAAAGGGGTACGCCTATTATGACTGTAAGCGGAGAAGTCGGACGGTCCATTACCACACTGCTGCGGTTGCTACTGCTTTGCGAATTGCGGGCAACCTGTTTTCGAATTCTGAGTTTACCGAGTTGTCCGATCGGGCAATGGGTTTCTTGACCAAACACCAAGCGAGTGACGGAGGGTTTGCCCACTCGATCGGCGACTACGGACCGATTCGAGACCGTCGGCATTATCCCCGCTATCTGGCGATGATGTTACTCCATTTTTGTCAATCCGGACAAATTCAGAATTGCGGCCAAAATAAAGACCTCCATCCTCAAAATCCCAATCATCCTAGACAGTCCCTGCTCGCTCCTGTCACTTCTCAATCCCCTTCTCCATCCCGCTCTTGATCCATTTTTTCATGAACTCAGTTAAGTCCAAACCGAATCGTCTTTCAAAGGGCAAGTCTTCGCCTTCGGGCCTAGGTGGCGACGCAATTCCAAAACGTCAACGAATTGGAATCGTTGCGTCCATGAAAAAAGGACTGGAACAGTTTATCCGCAGAGAGATTTCGCACCTTCAACAGACGAATGCCGAAATCTCGTTGTACCCGACCAAAATCGGTCCGGGGCTCTACGAACCAGATGCAAGCTGGAAAGTTTATCGTTGGACCAAACTTGCTGTGTTGATTGGTCAGTTGTCAGTGTTTTTGTCCAAGCCAGCTCGATACTTAAAAGCTCTCGGGATTGCAATGAAGACGAACGCTGTGGCAGACTTTTTGCTAGCCGCCTATTTCAGCAAAAGCATGAGAGACCTGGATGGGATCTACTGCACGTTTGGCGATCGAAAGTTATTCGTGGGCTATTTTGCGAAACTACTAACGGATAAACCACTGCTGTGTACGGTTCATGCCTACGAGCTTTATCAAAACCCGAATCTCAAGCTTTTTCCAATGGCACTGGCTGCGTGTGACCAGGTAATCACTATTTCTGAGTACAACCGCAGAAAACTGAGCGAGATCTATCATCTGGACCCGGCCAAGATTGAAATCATCACATACTCGATTGATCTCAACGACTACCGGCCGGCCAAAAAATTCAGGATCCTGATTGTCGGGTTTTTTGTAGAACGGAAAGGACATCGTTTTCTGTTCGAAGCTGTCAAAAAATTGGATGATCCCGAAATTGAAATTTGGGTTGTCGGCGGTGAAGGGGCAGAAGACGACAGCGTCGACGTTCGAAAAATCGCCCACGAATTGAAAATTGAGTCGCAAGTTGCTTTCTTGGGCAAACAGTCTGGAACGGCGTTGCGTGCCATGTACCACGCGTGCGATCTGTTTTGTCTGCCTTGTCATTTCGACAGCGTCGGAGTGGGAGAAGGATTTCCAAACGTCATCATTGAAGCGATGGCATGTGGCAAACCGGTAATCGCTACCAAGCATGTGGGTATTCCCGAGATCTTAAAACAGATTACGGTCGACGAAAAAGACTCCGGGCAGCTTGCCGACGCCATCGAAAAAATTAAGTCGTCCCCCGAACTCCAAAAGCAGTTGGGCGATCAAAATCGTCGTTTGGCCCAGCAACATTTTGACCCGTCTAATGTTCAAAGAACGGCGGAACTCATCAGAACCTTCTCATCGAAATAGTGACTTTATCAAAATGAAGAATCCTAAAAAGAAGATCCTGATGCTGCTCGAAAACTCGGGGATGCCCGAGGATGTTCGGGTACGAAACGAGGCGGTTTCGTTAGTTGAAAACGGGTTCGAAGTATGTGTCATCTGTCCCAATCAGAAAAAGGTACAACGATACGAAAATTACAAAGGCGTTCATTTATACCGATACCCAGCACCGGCTGAATTTAAAGGTTTTTGGGGGTACGTTTTTGAGTTTGGCTACAGCTTGATCATGGCGTTCGTGTACAGTCTGTACGTTTTGTTTCGGAGAGGATTTCATGTGGTTCATGTCCATGCTCCACCTGATCTCAACTGCTTCGTGGCGATTTTTTACAAGCTGTTTTTCTTTAAAAAATTCGTACTCGATACTCACGACCTTTCCCCTGAACTGTATAACGCACAAAACGGAGGGCAGGGAAATAGACTGGTCTACAAGACTCTGCGCTCGATAGAAAGAATAGCCGTTCGATGGTCCGATCATTTGATCACGACCAATCAATCTCAGCAAATGATCCAATCAAAGCGGTGCGGAAAGTCACTTCAAAAATGTTGCATTGTTCGAAACGGTCCTAACAAAGACTTTGTTGAACCGGCCGATCCAACCACTGATTTTCCCAAAGATAATCGTATCGTGCTTGGGTACGTTGGCGTCATTGGAATTCAGGATGGAGTAGACGCACTCATTAGGGCTTTAGCGATTCTACAGAACGAATTGGGCCGCAAAGATTTTCATGCGGTCATCGTCGGTTATGGAAACGCATTGGAATCGATTCAAAGTTTGGCAAGTGACTTGGGAATTGCTTCCAACGTCACATTTACTGGCAGGATTCCATTTGAAAAAGTGTCCTCCTACATCGCCGCATTTGATATTTGTGTCACCCCAGATCCAAGCAATCCTTACAACGACAGTTGTACGACTGTCAAAACGATCGAATACATGGCACAAGGTAAACCGGTTGTTTCATTTGAAACTCCAGAGAATCGTATCACCGCGATGGATTCTGGAATTTATGCTGCTGACAACAATGAATCCGATTTAGCTAGATGTATCCAAGTTTTGATGGACGACTCCCAAAAAAGAGATCAGATGGGTCAGCTGGGAAAAGAGAGGGTGCTGTCGAGTTTGTCTTGGATGCATCAAGAGGTACAGCTCTTGGGGCTATACCAAAAGGTCTTTGGGTTAGCGGCCAATCGAGCGATTGAGGATTCCAAAATTGCGACAGCCGCCAGTTTGGAGGCTCACAAATTCCAGTGATCCATACTGGTTTTTGAAATCAAGACAGATGGAAATATCCAAGCCGGAAAATCTCTCAAGTGCTCAGTCGCCAGTTTTCGAAGTAGTCGAGTTCACTCGCTTACGCAAAGATGAATGGAATCGTTACGTGGTCCGACACCCGGAAGGCACGATTTTCCACACCTACGAAATGCAGCAGGTATACGAGGAAACTCCGTCGAATTCGCCTATTGCATTGGCATGCATTGATCGAAACAGGGATATCGTCGCAATCCTGTGTGCGGTACGGGTGGAAACCATTACTGGTTTTGCAAGCCGATTTGCGTCGCGTTCCATCTTTTATGCGGAACCGATTTGCGATCCCACCGAGGCAGGAAAAACGGGCCTTCGCCTATTAATTCAACAGCATGATGAGGAAAACAAAGGTCGGATTCTGTTTTCTGAGATCCGGTCCATTTACGATACAGGCATTCAGCATGAGCCGCTGGTGTCCGAGAAATATCAACACCTCGATTATCTAAATTATCTGGTCGATCTCGACGTACCACCGGAACAGCTTTGGAATCGAGTTTCAAAAAACACTCGAAAACAGATCCGAAAATGTCGAAATCGCGATGTCATGATTGAAATCGCAAATCACCACGATGCGATTCAGAAAATGTATCAAGTGGTGCAGTTTAGCTACCAAAGATCTGGGGTTCCTTTAGTTGATGTACATCTGTTTCATCATGCTCTTGATATTCTGGGTGAAGGCGTCGCAGAGATTCGATTTGCCAGACACCAAAACGAGATTGTGGCCACGGGCATCTCATTGAAATTTAAAGAATTGATTTATGCGTGGTATGGGGGCTCTTACCGAATTTCCGGTTTGGCTCCATTCGCGTTTTTGACCTGGGATGAGATCGAAGCAGGAAGTCGGCAGGGATTTAAGACATACGATTTTGGAGGAGCCGGCTGGCCAGATGAACCATATGGTCCCAGGGACTTTAAATCTAAATTCGGTAGTCGATTGGTCCAGTTTGGACGATACCGAAAAATTGACTCCAAGTGGAAAATGCACTTGGCAAATTTTGTTTACTCGACCAAGCGAAAACTTGCGGCGAATCATCATTCTAAAAACGAATCGAAAAAAAATACCAAGCTTAATTGAAATTCGGGAAACTGATTTCCTTTCTTAATTTCTTACCATCATCATGTCCAAGACAAAACTGTTCGTCATCGAAAACCATCACCAGTTGTACGACATCTGGGAAGATTACGAATTCCGAAATATCAGTGTGACGCATCTTGATTTTCACTGTGACATGCGAGGCATCATGGTGGATCCTAAACGACAATTAGGGTACCGAATCCCCGATGTTCGAAAGGGTGTGGACATGGGTAATTTTCTGGCCCACGCTGTTTTTGACGGGTTTGTCAATGAAATTAAGTGGATCTACGATACACCCGGCGGAAGAAAATGGGATATCCACACCATCAAGCACACCTCCGATTTCACTTCAATGCCCTACAAATTCCTGGCAAACACGGGAGCCATCAGACCCTTCGAATTTCCCTACCAAGAAGTTTTGATGAAAGACTGGCAGGGTGTTGGGAAGGGGGAGTTCCTTGATATCGATTGGGATATCTTTGCAGCATTGGAGATCGACCAACAGGAATTGGAAGAAAGAGTGGATTCCTTTTTTCAGAAAACTCATCATCAAGATGTGGTTGGGATTTCCATTTGTTATTCCCCCCACCACATCCACAGTTCCCAGCCGCAGTTCCAGCAGTTTGTGGATCAGGTCGCCGCATTATTCAACGCCGAAATCATCGAAGAAAAAGAGAGGACTGCGGCAGATTCTAACTGCCCCAGCCTTCGCAAATGGGTGCCGGATGTCTTGTATCAGCCGATGCAGCAAGTCTACTACAAAGCTCGTCTCACAATGAAACAGTACGGAGTTTATTGAAAATGAATCGCTCCGATTTACCCGCTTGGAGTATGAGCAGTCCGGGATTCATGTTTTGTCGATTGGTGATGCATGGTAGGTGGAAAAATCGTTGAAAATCCTTGGTTTTTCGAATTTTTAGTCAGTTCGGTGTCTCTAAATTGGCCCGTTTTCCTGACTTTCAGGTAGGGCATTTTGCTTTCGGATGGGAGTTGCCTGAAACTTGTTGTGATGGGCTTGAAACGATGTGCGGAATTTCGGGAATTTTTCAATGGAAGGCATCTGGAGCAGCCGGCCCTGCCGGTAGTCTGCAGCAGATGCTTGACCGAATGATCCATCGCGGTCCCGATGATCAGGGACAGCACGTTGATCATGAGCTAGCCATGGGAATGCGACGGTTAAGCATCATCGATCTGGCTGATGGACAACAACCGATTTCCAATGAAGATGGTCGATTCACCGTCGTCTTCAATGGAGAAATTTACAACTACATCGAGTTAAGAAAAAGTCTTCAGAAGAGAGGTCATCATTTTCAGACTAACAGTGATACGGAAGTCATTGTCCACCTGTTTGAAGATCATGGCCCCGATTGTGTGCAACACCTGAGAGGGATGTTCGCATTTGCAATTTGGGACCGGCAGCGACGGGAACTTTTTATCGCCCGCGATCGGTTAGGAATTAAGCCGCTCTATCTGTACCATGACTCAAACCGCTTGATTTTCAGTTCTGAAATAAAATCTATCCTATGTTGTCCTGGTGTTCATTCGGAACTGGATCGGTTTGCGTTAAGTGACTATCTATCGTTGAAATACGTACCGGCGCCGAGAACGCTATTTCGAGGAATTGAATCGCTGCCGCCCGGATTCGCAGCCAAAGTTAGCCAAGCCAGTTTTCAAAAGTATCCCTATTGGGACCTTCAGTTTTCTGACAAGCAAAATTTCCAATCCGAAGAGGACTGCATCGCACAATTGCTAGATCAATTGAAAGAATCTGTTCGTTTGCGATTGCGATCCGATGTGCCTTTCGGGGCGTTCTTAAGTGGCGGACTTGATTCAAGCTTGATCGTTGCCCTGATGAACGAACTGTTGGACCAGCCGGTCAATACATTTTCGGTTGGGTTTGATGGTCAGGGGCTGGGGGACGAATTACCCTTTGCTCGCCAAGTTGCAAATCAATTTGGATGCAATCATCACGAGTTGTTGATCACAGCCAACGACTTCATCGAAAATGCTGAAAAAGTCATTTATCATCTTGATCAACCAATAGCGGACCAGGCAACTGTCGCCACCTACATGGTGGCTGGTCTTGCTCGTCAGCATGTCAAAATGGTTCTGACGGGCGAAGGGGGCGACGAATTGTTTGCCGGATACGCTCGGTATTCAGTGGAACGATTGGCAACAACTTTTAACTGGATTCCAGATCCGGTTGGAAAACTTTTACGCAAAACGGTGGCTTATTTACCCGGCCTACGTCGTCAAAAAATTGCTTTGAATGCACTCACCCAGCGGTCGGAAGTCAAACGGTTTTCAAATTGGTTTCCGATGTTCAATGACGATCTAAAACAACACGTCATTTCCAATACATTTTTACCCTATGTTT
The DNA here is from genome assembly GCA_039200505.1 of Planctomycetota bacterium. Taxonomy (GTDB): domain Bacteria; phylum Planctomycetota; class Planctomycetia; order Pirellulales; family Pirellulaceae; genus Mariniblastus. Next base: position 12,087 of record JBCCSJ010000022.1, read on the forward strand.
CGGAAATCAATGAAAGCTTCGCTGGGCATCTTAAAAATACGGATGCGACGCTACCGCTTGACCGGATGTTGTACGTCGATTCGAAAACCTGGCTGCCAGATTATCTTTTATTGCGGGGCGATAAGCTGACAATGGCCCAGTCCCTGGAAGCGAGGATTCCGTTATTGGATCATCACCTGGTTGAATTCGCATGCGGGATGAATCCGGACATGAAATTGCGTGGCAGGACAAGGAAATACGCACTTAAAAAGGCGGCCGAACAGTTGCTGCCCCCGTCGATTGTCCATCGAAAAAAGCAAGGTTTTCCAATCCCGATTCATCAATGGTTACGGAATGAAGCTAACGAGATGATGAACGATCTGCTTTCTCCGATCAACATTAATCGGCGTGGGTATTTTGACGCTGATCAAGTCAACCGACTGGTCCGAGAACACGAGTCAGGATTTGCTGACCATTCTACAGAGCTGTGGGGATTGATGAGCATCGAGATCTGGATGGATCAGTTTTTGGCCAATCAAACAAAAACCGGCGTGGTGTGTTAGGTAGCGATACGTGAATTTGGATCCGCAAAACTTAACATTCCTGTTCGAGGGACCTTCCCAAGATGTGCTGGCTCGCCACTTTCTTGAAGATTCACGGACGGCAAGTTTATCTTGGCAGTACCGATTTTATTATCGAATTCGCAGCTTGATTCCGATTCGAATCCGGCAATTTCTTCAGCAACGAAGAAGTAAAAGAATCGACCCCAATCGTGACTGGTTTTTACCTGCCGACTTTATTGCCGAACTCATCAAAGCTTTGAAAGATGACATTCGGGTTAACGGTGATCGCGACATGCTTGATCCGTGGCCGACCGGATATCAAATGGCTGCTTCTTTGACACACGATGTTGAGACGCGGAATGGAGTTTTGTTAGTCGACAAGATTGCCAAGATTGAAGAGTCTCTTGGGTTTCGGTCTTGCTGGAATTTTGTACCGCATAAATACAAAATTGAGCCAGAACTTATTGAGGATTTAAAAAATCGAGGCCATGAAGTAGGCGTCCATGGTTACAACCATGACGGAAAACTTTTTCTTTCCCGTTCTATTTTTGATGCACGATCGGCAGCGATCCAGCAAGCGATCGATCGGTTTTCGGCCAATGGTTTTCGTTCTCCAATGGTCCACCGCAACCTTGAGTGGATCAGTGAGCTGGACATCCACTATGACGCCAGTTGTTTTGATATTGACCCCTTTCAGGCGATGCCCGGTGGGGTGGGTTCCATTTGGCCTTTTGTAAAAGGCGATCTGGTCGAGTTACCTTACACGATGCCGCAAGATCACACGCTATTTGTAGCCCTCAAGGAAAAAGGAATCGGATCATGGAAAAAGAAATTCGAATTTCTGAGGAAATGGCGAGCCATGTCATTGGTAATCACCCATCCTGACTACCTTGACTCGGTAGACCGCCAAGCCAACTATCGCGAATATTTGCAATTTTTGTCTCAGCAAAAAGATTGTTGGCATGCTCTTCCGAAAGACATTGCCGATTGGTGGAAACGACGTCATGACACCCTTTTGGTAGATGGCAAAGCGGTCGGGTCAGCAGCAAACGAGGCGAACGTGATCAAGCTGAGCCTGTTCGTTTCCGATCATTCAGGTGCTAAGGAATCATCGGTTGATACAAGTCAAAAAATTGGGGTGCCGCAATGAATCGCACCTCGGTTTGGCATTGTGAACAGACCCGAATCAGGCCGCTATCTTTTCGAGTCAATTCGCCTCGTCAGATTCCGGCAAACCAGATCATTGAAATTCTGGTCCAGCGAATCCGGGAATCCAAACCAAGATATTCTGTCGATGCCGTGCTATTAGCTTTTGTTTTGATCACACATCTCGCGATCAGTCTTTATTTCGCGCTCCATCTATCGATTTCGGTCGAGGAAACCTATCTGCTTGAAAAAACAGGCGGAACGCTTGCAGATTGTTTCGACACGCGACGACCTTTGGCGGGTATGTCATCCCTTTTTGTTTGTCTGGCTTGGGGATGGCAATGCATTTTTGGTGGGTCACTAATCAGCGTAAGGCTATTGAATGTCTGTCTGACTGCTGGAGTTTGCCTGATCGCGTTTGATTTGGCGAAAGCGATAAAAATCAAACAACCAATTTTCTTTGCGGCGATGATGGCAATTCACCCCTCAACCATAATGGCTGCCTCGGTTTCTAAAGACTGTGCCGTTGTTTTATTCTTAAGTGCTTTGCTATCTCGGATTTTCGTGAGTGGATTTGTAACAGGCAACGGAAGGTCGCAGCTTACTTATTTTGTACTGGCTTCAATCTCGATTTGCTTGAATCTATTTTTAGGTCTGTTGGTATTTACCCAATTCTTGCTGCTCCCTTTGCTCAATCGCAAATACGAATTCGAAAAATATCGAAATCATCTGTTCCTCATTCCCCTCGCTGTTCTACCTATCGTTTTTCTAACCGGTCCGGCCTGGCATTATCAGCAAGCTTCGATTGTTGAAGTGTCTCGATTTGTTACAGGTTCTCTCTCGAATTCGATGTTGCCGCTTCCTAGAACGGATTCCACCCTGTTCACACGATATCTTGTTTTGCTTGGGATTGCGGCGGTTTGTTTTTTGGTTTTTCGTAGCGGTCAGGCTCAGGTGAATGGGTCTCGTTGGACAGTCGGGATCGTCGTTTACCTTGCCTTTCTGTCGGTCGTTTTTTCAATCGCTCTCGCCATCTCGAATGTCGAATTGACCAATGAATTGTCTTATCCGCTCATCCTGCCAGCCGTTGGTTGTTGGGTCATGTTTTTAGAGGGCCTGAAACCTGCTCAAAAGTCTGGACTTATGTTTTTCACTCTTCTCTGTTTTGGGTACACCCTTTCGTTCAGTTTTTGCGATTCTGCTACCCCAGTGTCGTTTGCTCCTCAATGGAATTTTTCGACCGAGATTGCAGCCTTCTTCGAAATCCCCGCCGAGCAGATGCTCAATCAATAATTTCCAACCTCACTTGAAATGAACATAGCCAGTAAACCCATGCCGACTCAGGTGCCACTTGCGATCCTTAATCAAAAAGTTCGCGATTCGCGTTTTTCGATTGTCGAAACCGATGAGCTTCCTGACTGGGACGATTATGTAAAAAATCATCCTCGAGGCACCATCTTTCATACCTGTGGAATTTACAAATCATTTCTTAATTCACCCGGCACCAAGCCCGTGGTGACCGCTGCTTTAGATGCCAGGGGAAGAATTATCGCCCTGCATTGTGCGGTTTTTATTGAGACGTTTGATTACCTTAAACGATGGTCAACCCGAGCAGTTTTGTTTGCCGAACCGATTTGCGATTCCAATTTAACGGGCACGCGTGCATTGGCAAAATTGATCCAGGTTCACAACAAACAGGCATCTAAAGTATCCCTTTTTACGGAGGTACGGTGTCATCACACTCCTGGATTCGAGCAACAGATTCTTCTCGATGAAGGGTATGTTCGATTAGATTTTGACAACTATCTTCAAGATTTGACCGAAGATTTGCAGGTTTTGTCCAAACGAATCAAGTCTCAAGCTCGAAAGATCAAGACAGCCCATCGCAGGGGGCTTAGTATTTCTCTCGAAAATTCGCACGATGGAATTCGAAGAGCTTATCAAGTCATTCAGGCCAGCTATCTGAGGTCCCGGATTCCTTGCTTGGAAGAAGAAGTTTTTCACCATGCATTTGACACTTTGCCGGCCGGCACAATGCAGATCAGGGTCGGAACCTATCAGGGGCAAGATGTGACCGCTGGCATCGGCCTGATTTATGGTGACCGATATTTCGCATGGCACAATGGGACGACTCGCCCCAAAGGAATTTCTGCCACCGCTTCGTTAGTATGGGACGAAATCCAGTGTGCACAAAAGCTTGGGTTGAAGACTTACGACTTTGGAGGTGCTGGCTGGACGGGCCAAAAATACGGCCCGCGTACTTTTAAGTCGCGATTCAAAGGGCATAAAGTGAACCACGGACGTTATCGTTGCATTCATTCAAAATTCAGATTGATGGTTGCGAAAAACGTTTTTGAGATCTTTCGGAAACTACGATTATTCAATATTGAAAAAAGCACCTCGTCCGTGTTGGCCCAGAATACTGCGGGGGGCCAAGAATGACATTTGTCAGTGTTACCTTCTTAGTGTTTTTCGTTCTGTTCCTCTTGATTTACTGGAATTTGGCTGGATCCAGCCGAATTTTGGTTTGTCTGGCAGCAAGCTACCTGTTTTATGGATGGTGGGACTATCGGTTCCTGGCCTTGATTTTAGGATCGACAGTCGTTGATTTCCTGATTGCCCGTGGTATTCACACCGCGAATTCTAAATCAGTCAAACGATTGTTGTTATCGTTGAGCGTGTTTGCCAATCTTGGGGTGCTTTGCTTTTTCAAGTACTTCAAATTTTTCATCCAAAGTACCGAAGACTTGATGGCTCAAGTTGGTTGGATTGTCGACTGGCCGACTTTAAATATCATCCTTCCGATCGGGATTTCTTTTTATACGTTTCAGACTTTGAGTTACACGATTGATGTCTATAGGCAGAAAATCCAACCTGAAAACGATTTTTTGAAATTCGCGACTTTCGTCGCCTTTTTTCCACAACTGGTCGCTGGCCCCATTGTTCGGGCAAGCCATTTCCTTCCGCAACTGCAATCCGATCGAACGTTTCAGTTCAGCAACCTGACGTCTGGGTTTCATCAAATGGTCATCGGGTTCGCCAAGAAACTGATCATTGCGGATACTTTGGCGGTTGTCGTGGATCCGGTATTTGCGTTTCCCGAAGGGCACTGTTCGCTCGACATGATTTTTGCCGCCAGCTTGTTTTCGATTCAGATTTACGCCGATTTTTCAGGCTATTCTGATATCGCAATTGGCGCTGCAAGGATGGCTGGATTTGAATTGCCCTTGAATTTTGACCGTCCGTTTTTTGCAGCTTCTTTTCGCGACTTCTGGCGGAGATGGCATATTTCGCTTTCGACTTGGTTACGAGATTATCTTTATTTTCCGTTGGGTGGCAGTCGTCAGAATCAATGGATGACCTATCGGAACATCATGATTACCATGTTGCTGGCTGGTGTTTGGCACGGTGCAGGCCTGACGTTTGCGGTTTGGGGCTTGATGCTGGGGGCCTATCTTTGCATGGAAGCGATGATCGGACCCTTGGTGAGCCAACGATGTCGAAAAATGATTGGTGAACGCGGTACACAGGCCATGGGAAGCTTGCTGGTTTTTGCATTTTTGACCTTCTCCCTGATCATTTTTAGAAACCCTACTCTGGTCGATGGCATGGCTTACCTAGGTGGACTGTTTGACCCCAACGGTTTTTCTCCCAACCTTTTGCAAAATCGAATCCCTCTTTTGAAGGCGTTAGCTGTGTCGTTTGGATTCTTCCTTATCGAAGCCAGCATCAGTTGGAGCTTCCTTCCGAACACTTATTATCGCCAACCCATGCTCAGGTCAGCAACGTCCTTGGTTCTTTTGTGGATGATCGCTTTTCTAGGCACCTTTCAAGGCACCGCGTTTGTCTACTTTCAGTTCTAGGTTTCCGAAATGCGTATCAAAATCTTGTTAACCCTTCTCTTTGTGGGAGCACTCTTTGCTGGCGACCGCTTAGGCGGTGAAATTCTGGAGAAGATATTTCTGGGGACTCAGTTTCGATTCGCTCAGATCTATAACGGGCAACTGGAGGCGGATATTGTCATTCTCGGCAATTCGCGAGGAATTCACATGTTCCACCCACCATCAGTAGCCGAGGTTACCGGACAAAAAGTTGCCAACATTTCGTTTAACGGAATGCCCGCTCAGATGCTGCCCATGATTTGGAAGGATTACCTCGAACACCACCAACCACCGCAGATCCTTGTGCTTGAAGTCAGTTGCATCGGTGTGATTGATCGACTGGGAAGCCTGGAACAATTTTCGATCTTGATCGATCAAAATCCCGATATCGCAAGCCTATTTGCCGACCGAAATCCAGTCCATTACTGGGGTTGCCAGATTAGCCGTCTATTTAGGTACAACAGCCTGTTGTTCATGAGGAGCCAGATGTTTCGGTTTCGTTCCGATCAAGATTGGATACAAAATTCTATTATCAATCCAGAAATGCTTGCCGCTTCGTTTGAAGAATCGAATCAGCACGCCAAAAAGTTGGAATCCAACTTGGTCGCAATTCAAAAGGTCATCCAGATTGCCAAGGAACACAATGTTGTGGTCAAGCCAATTGTGGCTCCTTATTTGCCGGAGTTTTTTGCTCGTTTGGAAGGATTTGACGACTGGTATCAATGGACTCGTCAGAAACTTGATATGCCTTTGGCCAACTATACGTTGGCTTTGGAGGATCCTGACTGCTTTTCGGATCACCTTCATTTAAACGCCGGTGGAGCAGCCGCATTGGCAACCTTGCTGGACGAAGATCGCTTTTTCGATAAGGTTTCCGATTCGGAGCAATGAACGCTGGTGTCCAGCGGTCGCAACACGGATGAATTGTCCTGCCACTTAACAGGCCGTCTCTGACCGTTGCCCACCATGTCAGAACGTTGCCCCGTCATCCCGGGCCGTCAGCTGCAGTCAGCCGACCATTTCTTGAACCGGTACCGGTTGAAATGACCCATGATTTAAAAAGTGAACGATCTGTCGACCGGCGGCAGGTCGAACCAGCAGCCCGTTGTGTCCTCCAAATACACAGACGTGATCTTTTTCGCCTGCGAGATGACTGCTTGGTTTGGGAATGACAAAATCATAAGAAGCTTCCACACAACCGACTTCCACATTTTCAATGGTCCCTGGCAATTGATTGGCCAGACTATGTGGTGTGTCGGCGATCTGCTTAACCGTTTTCGAAAACGGAACGTAGCGACTCAAGCGTGTGGCCGCAGGAGAACCGAGATTCGGACCCGCCAATAGGACGACTCTTTGTATCGCCTCGAAGTTTTGAAACAAGAGAGCCTGGCGAGTCACGATTGCGCCCATACTGTGTGCAACGATGTGAATTTTGGAGTCAGGGTTGTTTTCGATCAGCCGTTCCAGAAATTTGCAAAAATTTCGAGCATGGGTCTCGATTGATTTGAACCAGCTAGGGTAACGGAAGTACGAAACTTGAAATCCTGAGCGTTTAATCTGCCAACCCAGAAAACTCATGTGCCACGGTTTTGCAGCTAAACCGTGAATTAAGACCACTTGATCCGGCATTGAGGTAATTCCAACCTGTAGCGTAAAAAAACCGCTCGAATCGGTGTACACAGCCGCTTCGAATGATTTCGGTGTTGTCCATTGTCGTAAAAATTACCGCAAATCTATCTTGGAACATAACGTGTTCGCGGCTTCTGAATGCTGGCTGATTCGCATACAGAAATACGCTCGATCCGGCTTTCTTAAGCTTCGAAGAATCAACGGGTGAGCTGGTAAAAGGAGCGGAGCTCCGGTTTATCTATTTTCCGAGGCGAATCGTTACGGTAAATTCCAGAAAACGAATCAGTGGAAACATCCATGGCTAAGCCCAAACCTCGACGCCGATCTAAAAAGTCATTTCCTCCCCCAGCGGAAACGAAACAATCCGAATCAAAGACCATCGACCGGAACGATTATCGTCCGATGCGATGGGACTTGGTCGTGCTCTTTGTCGTGATTTCACTTGGAGGTTCCTATCTGTTTTTGTGGCTTATACCGAAAAACGATCGCTATACCTACGAAGTAATTCAAACGTATGACCACGACCCCAAGGCTTTTACCCAGGGGCTTGTTTTCGACGACGGATTCTTATGGGAAAGCACCGGGCGTTACGGTCAGTCATCGGTTCGAAAAATTGATTTGGAGTCAGGCGAGATTTTGAAAAAAGTTGATCTGTCAGAAGATTATTTTGGTGAAGGCCTGACAGTTTTGGGTGACAAGATCTATCAAATCACTTGGAAAGCTGGAAAAGCTTTTGTCCATGACAAGGAACTGGAAAAAATTACAGAATTCAAGTATCCCGGTCAGGGGTGGGGGCTAACGACCGACGGAATCGACTTGATCATGAGCAACGGGACCGCCGAAATTAAGTATCTGGATCCCGAAACTTTCAAGGAAAAGCGATCGATCTGGGTCAAGAAAAAAGGAGGATTGCGGGCGGGACAGTTGAACGAGTTGGAATACGCCAATAACCGAATCTATGCGAACTTATATCAAACAGACCTGGTTTACGAAATCAATCCGGGAAACGGAGCGATCACGAAAATCATTGATCTATCCGGGCTTTGGCCAAGCAAAGATCGTCCAATCGACGGGATTTTGAATGGTATCGCTATCAATCCGGACTCAGGCAAATTCCTGTTCACGGGGAAATTATGCCCGAAGATTTATGAAGTTCGGCTTAGCAAGGTGGCTGAATAAACGATCAAGATTTAACAATCAAGTTGTCTAACTGAATCTCTTTAATAGTAGGGGTGAAACCGGTACAGACTGAGGACCTCTAATACACGCGAATATCGAGCCAACTAAGAAAGCCCCCCTGAACCAAAAAAGGGAGTCAATTGCGTGAGGCAAGCCTTACCACAATTGACTCCCGACCCTTTCGTTTCGCTTTGTTCATTCCAGTAAGCTGTTAATAGGTTGCTACCGTGTTGGTCATCTGAAATCTAGGTCGACCTTCGAGTTGTTCATTCATCGAAATGGAAAAGTGGTTTCCTAAAGAAGAATTCCCGATCAGTTGAGACTGGTTATCCGGATCGAATCGAACAAAAATGTTGAGAAAACAGCGAACTGAAATTTGCAAGTTTCCTAGCGTGACCAAAACTTCAACATAGTTCTTTGGAATTGCCCAAATTCCTGACTTTCCAGCGGTACTTGAGTTGCGGTCTCTCGATGAGCAAGTGGAAAACCAGATTAATCGAAATGTATCGGTGCCTTTCGATTCCTTATCGTCAAGCCCGATACGTCAGGATGGTAAACCGTGGGCAAGTCCCGGTGATTGTGCTTTTCTATCATCGAGTTTCCGATCAGTGGCCCAATCGCTGGACGATCTCATGCAAGGATTTCGAACGACAAATTAACTGGTTAGAAAGTACATTTGAAATCGTTGATTTGAATGAGTGTCAAAGAAGAATTGAAAGCGGGCACAATTCGGTTCCGACATTGGCCATCACTTTCGATGATGGATATGCTGAAAACTGCGAATTTGCACTGCCGCTGCTGATCGAACGGAGGATTCCGGTTACCTATTTTGTAACTACTCAGCATACGGTTTACCAACAGCCATTCCAGCATGATTTGGATGTGGGACAAAGACTCGCGACTAACACCATTGAGTCTCTTAGAGCGTTGGATCTTGCTGGAGTAGAGATCGGAGCTCACACACGTACGCATCCTGATCTCGGAGCGATCAAGTGTCCTCAAAAATTGGTCGATGAATTAGTCCACTCATCGAACGAGATGTCAAAACGCATCGGAAGAAAGATTCAGCATTTTGCATTTCCCTTTGGGCAGCTATCAAATCTTAATCAGGATGCCTTTAATATTCTCAAGGAAGCCGGATTCAAGAGTGTCTGTTCCGCTTACGGTGGCTGGAATGCGATCGGTCAAGAATCGTTTCACTTGCAACGACTGCATGGCGATCCCAATTTTTCAAGAATCCGAAACTGGTTAACGTTTGATCCTCGAATTGATAGGGTCAAAAGATTTGACTATTCCGGAAGTCAATTGACCAGCGAAGAGATCCGAAAACTCATTCGCGATGTCCCTCCCATTTCACAGCCTCCGGGAAAAACAATCGTGCCGGCCGATCTTTCGGATCCTTTGTCTGCCTCCTGGATGCCGCTGGAAAACTAGGAACTTGTAAAAACGCCGTCTAACCAATGTCTTGCAGTTGTTTCGGTGGTTTGCCGTTCTTTGTTTATTGCAGAAATTCCGACCAAAAATTCGACTACGAAATTGAGCCTATCATTCATGCATGACTCTGAAACCCGCCCCCTTCGTGTAATGTTCCTACTTACAAGCATGCCGATCGGAGGTGCAGAAACACTTCTGGTCAATATGGTTCGGAAAATGGATCGCAATCGTTGTATTCCCATGATTGCGTGCCTAAAAGAAAAGGGCGTGTTAGGAGAGGAAATTTCTAGCGAGGTCGAAGTTTTTGACCAGTTGATCCATCACAAATTCGACTTCAGCGTGGTTGGCCGGTTGAAGAAGATTTTCGTCCAAAATCAAGTCGATGCGGTGGTTACGATCGGAGCTGGTGACAAAATGTTTTGGGGTCGAATCGCCGCCAGACGCGCGAAAGTGCCCGTGATCCTTTCGGCACTTCATTCAACCGGTTGGCCCGATGGGGTGGGCAGGCTGAATCGTTTTTTGACCGGGATCACTGATGGATTCATCGCAGTCGCCAGACAGCACGCCGATTTTCAGATTCGCGAGGAAGGGTTTCCACAAGACAAAGTGTTTTTGATACCTAATGGAATCGACACCGAGCATTTTCAGTTTTTGGAGTCAGCCCGTTTGGATTGGCGGAAACAATTAGGGATCGATTTAAGTGCACCCACGGTCGGAATCGTTGCTGCATTGAGACCCGAAAAAAATCATGACCTGTTTTTGAATGCGGCTCAACTAGTCAAATCGCAGATGCCCGATAGCCAGTTCATCATCGCCGGAGATGGTCCTGAAAGGCAACGACTTGAGAAATTGGCTCAGCAAACGAAATTGCATTCGTCAGTCAAATTTATTGGTTCCACCAAGGACGTCCGAGGCGTGCTTTGTGCCTGCGATCTATTTGCGTTAACGTCGCGTAATGAAGCCAGTCCTGTTTCGATCATGGAAGCGTTGGCTTGTTCGCGACCTGTCGTCGCCACCGATGTGGGGTCGGTCGATGAGTCCGTCATCGAGGGAGAAACGGGGTTTTTGGTATCTTCAGATGATTCGCAGGCGATGGCCCAAAGTTGGTTGACGATCCTTGGCGACGCGTCGCTAAGACAAAAGCTGGGACGCCAAGGTCGGCAGCATATTGTCAGATCGTCGTCACTCGAATCGATGACTCGTAACTATGTTGAGTTAATCGAAACCCTGTATGATCGGAAAAGCAGAACACCGGATCCTATCGATGGAACGGTCAGTTGGACTTACGAATCGCCGCTGGATCGCTCGATATCCAGCTCGATTTGAAAATTTTTAACCTTTCCGATCAGAATTCCGGGTACCGCTTGAAAACCACCCTCAGTTGAGAACAATATCGCTGTTGAGGTTTTTGACGGAAGCTTAAATGAAACAGATTTCGGTACCAGTTTTGGCTGCAATTGCCAAAATACTCAGTGGTGCTACCGTCAGATGGGTCGACTGCGAACCTGATTCTTGCCAGCGGGTTTATTTTGCCAATCATACCAGTCACTTAGATGCGCTCGTGTTGTGGGCATCGCTACCGAAACAGATTCGAAATTTGACTCGGCCCGTTGCCGCCGCCGATTACTGGCAGGGCGGACCGGTCAGGCGATACATGGCATCTATTTTTGACGTATTGCTGATCGATCGGAAAAAGATCAAAGTCCACAACAGCCCCATCGACATCATGATTCGCGAGATTGGCACGACGCATTCTTTGATCGTATTTCCCGAAGGCGGGCGTAACGTTACCGGAGAGATGAGAGAATTTAAGAGCGGTCTGTTTCACTTGGCCAAAAAGAGACCCGACTTGGAGCTGATGCCGGTTTACATCGACAATTTGAACCGGGTGATGCCCAAGGGAGAATTCTTGCCTGTTCCGCTTTTGAGCTGTATCTCGATCGGTTCCCCGATTTGGTTAGAGTCTGGCGAATCGAAAGGGGAGTTCCTTGATCGAGCTCGTTCCACGATTTTACACCTAAAAGATCGTTAAAGATCTGGACCACTGAAAGCACTGGACAAGGGGAGTAGGCAAACTGATTTTGATTTCTTTTTCCAGTAGTTTTCGACCCGAGGCTTCTGTTTTTACGTAAAGGCGGTTGCGTTTCGCAGTTCTACAAACGACGATTGAAGCGGAAGGCGGTTTACCCTGTTTTTTTGAAAAGTGACGATCCCATCGAAGCAATTCTTGCACAATCGAGCAACACTCTTTTGGACGCTTGGACGATCGGCCTCGTTTTGGCGGTGCTGGCGACGTTGACTGCGTTTCTTGCGATCGGAAAATACCTAAAACGGCAACCAGAGACTCACGTCGATCCGGCCATCATCCGGAACTTTAACAAACGCGTGACGGCTTGGTTGACGATCTGTGTCATTTTGGTCGTGGCTTTGTGGATGAACAAAGTCGTAACGGTGATCTTGTTCGGGTTGGTTTCCTTTTGGGCGCTCCGAGAGTTTTACACGATGACCCCGACTCGACCGGCGGATCATCGCACTCTGTTTTGGGTGCTGTTTGGATTCACGCCTATTCAATACGTCTTGGTTGGGATGGATCTTTACGATTTTTATACCATCGTTATTCCGGTTTATGCGTCTTTATTTATTCCTGCCCGAATCGCTTTTACCGGGGATCCCAAACGATTCCTTGATCGGACGGCGAAAATTACTTTTGGTTTGTTCATTTGTGTCTATTCATTAAGCCATGCGGCGGCACTTCTGAATTTGGACCTGGCGACATTTAACACGGCGTCCGGCGAATATGAACGATGGCGGGGCGCCCCTGCAGGCTTGCTTTTCTTTTTCATTATTATGGTCCAATTTAGCGACATGCTTCACTTCATTTGGGACCGGATGTTTGGGAAGCATGTGATTGCATCCAAAGTGAACGCGACCAAAACTTGGGAGGGGCTGATCGGAGCAGCCTGCTGCACCACCATTTTTGCGATGTTGGTTCAATCCGTTTCGGCTGTGACTCCATTTACCTGGTACGGAGCTGGACTAATGGCGCTTTTGATTAGCGTCATGGCAAGTTCAGGAACCATGACGATGTCAGCTATCAAACGGGATCGAGGGGTGAAGGACTATGGTACCCTAGTTCAGGGACATGCAGGAGTATTGGACAGAATCGATTCGGTTTGTTTCGCTGCACCTATCTTCTTTCATCTAACTCGGTATTGCTTGAACGCTGAGGAACGTCTCCAGGTCATTCCCAAATTTGATGGATTGACTCAATCATTGACCGGATTGTTTTAATGCCCACCAGTTTGAAGAAAACTCTCGATGATTTCGGATTAGAAATTCCAGAATCGTCTTATGCCCCGATGAAGCATTACTGTCAGAAGCTCTGGCAGCTTAACACGCAACTCAATCTAACGCGTCACACAAGTTACGAAAAATTCGTGTCGCGAGACCTTTTGGATACGCTTGAAATTTCGAAACTAATTTCCGAGGGCAAAGAAGTTCTCGATATTGGATCGGGAGGAGGCGTTCCGGGAATCGTATTGGCAATTTTGCGTCCCGACTTGCGAGTAACCCTGTGCGAATCTATCGGCAAAAAAGCGAGCGCGCTAAACGAATTGAACGATACTGTCGGGCTGAATTTGGAGATCTACAACTGCCGTGCAGAAGACCTGCTTGACGATTTTCGATACGACTTCTCAACGGCGCGGGCAGTTGGACCGCTTAAAAAAATCGGGCTCTGGTTTGATGGAAAATGGGATTCGTTGGGAAATCTATTGGCTGTCAAAGGTCCCAACTGGGTCAATGAACGACAAGAAGCTGAGGCCGCAGGGTTACTTCAAAAAGTCAACCTCAAGGTCGCCGCCGAATACGACGTACCCGACGTTGACTGGAAAAGTGTGATTCTTCAGATTTCGGCAGGACGTTAAGCAAAACGCGACTCGCCTTTTATGGCAAAAACGAGCCGCTCGACAGCTGCCAAATCAGTCTTCAATTTTCCAATCGTCAGTCCGAAATGGTGCCGCCGGTAGATCGGCAGAATTGACGAGATTCCCATCCGGATTGTTTTTCCAGTTGTAGCGAACGGCTGCAGGTTCGAGCACCTGACCACTGGTAATAATCATAGTTTTCCCTTGGGGGCCCAGATCCGCTTGAGCCGAATGAAAGATCTTGTCGTTGCCTGCGACTGCGAAACCACGGATCGGTTGACCGTCACTTGTTTTGAGCCCTTTTCCAATGTGTTTGAATTTGACTTGGCACTTGCCGATGGACTGGTGATTCTGGCTGAACTGAACAGACGAATAAAGCGGCCCGGAAAATACGATGGACTTTTCATATGTGGTGCCAAGTGCCCATAGTGCTAATCGATTTCCAACCGCCTGTTTGTTTTTAGGGTGAATATCGTTAGCCATCCCCACGTCGGTGGTGACTGCCAAACCTGTATTGGGTAGCTCGAGAGTGTTCATCTGAGATTCTCGCAGCATCACCCAGCCGCTATTTTCGGTGGCAGCCTGCTGAGGTTTTTTAAAGTTAGGCAACTGAACCGCCAGAAATGGGAAGTCTCCAATCTGCCACCGGCTGCGCCAATCCTGGATCATGGTTTTCAGTTGCACTTCATAAAGTTCACCCGAGGCGATGGTCTTGGAGTTGCGTTCCCCTTGGTACCAGATGGCTCCGCGAATACCGTATGGAATCAGCGGATGAATCATCCCGTTGAATAAATTTGAAGGCCGATTTTGATTGACTAACGGGTTGATCGGCTTGCGGGGCCGGCGTCCTACTTTCTCATTGTTCTTCTTTTTTTGAAGCCAATCTGCAAGAGATTTCTCGAAACGTTGGTTTGATTTCTCTTCGTCGTAATTTTTGACGGTAGATTCGTAAGCTTCGAATTTGGCATTTAAATTGGGGTTGGATTTTTGGACCTTTAAACTTGTCCAGGCAGCCACATCTGTTCCTCCCCATGAGCTGTTAATCAAGCCGATCGGGACATCCAGTTCTTCGTGCAGCTTACGACCAAAAAACCACGCTGTCCCGGAAAAGCTGCCCACCGTATCTGGCGAAGCGATTTCCCAGGCACCCTTACAATCCAATTCGATATCTGGAGATGCGTTTTTGGCAACAGTCATCATCCGAATGGACGGGATATTGGCCAGGCTTTTTTCGTTATCAAAATCCTGGCAACGCGAGACGGTCATCGCCATATTGGATTGGCCGGAACAAAGCCAGACTTCACCGATCAAAATGTCCGACCGATTCAGGCTTTGACCTAGCTGAGTCACGGTTAATTCGTATGGGCCTCCTGCAGGCATCGCCGTCAATTCTGCCAACCATTTTCCATCGGAGTCAACTGTGGTTGCGGTTTCAGTTGTCCCAAGTTTGAGGGAAACCTTGCTACCCACTTTCCCCCAGCCCCAAATCGGGATGGGTCTGTCACGCTGTAGCACCATGTGGTCGCCAAAGATCCCCGCCAATTTGAAAGGAAAGTCTTGGGCCGTCGACACGCCCGGATTAGCGAAAACAAAAATCAGGATGAAGGCGTAAATTTGAATTCTTATTCGTGACATTGGTCAACCTAAATGGGGGCAATGGATTCTGTGTCCGTTCCGTTAGTTTAACCGGTGTGGAATCCGATTGGGTGTAAACGGAATTCGATGCTTGAAATTTAGGGTCAGGTTTGATTTAGCGTTGGGAGTCGACAAAATTGTCAGGTTGGTGAAATCGTGCTCTTGGACCACAATAAGCGTCTTCGAAACCAAGACGTGAATACCAATGCACCGAAATTCAGATTTGGAAAAGTCTTTGAATTTGCAATCGGCTCAATCATCAGATCAAAATGTCCAAGGGTGGTTTGCCAGTCAGATTGGATGGGTTTCTTATCTGTTTTTATCCGTAGGGGTAATTTGCCAATTGGCGACCGTGTTGATTACATGGCAAGTATGGCAGGTACGCGAGGTTCAAACAGCTTTGCCATGGATCGAAGGCACGCCCGAAGTTTCATTTGGGCCGTGGATTCTGGGGTCCTTGGTTTTGGTCATGGTGTCACCCAGAAAATATGGGACATTGATCCACGTTTCTGTATTGATGGTGGCAATGGCTTTCGATCAGTTTCGATGCCAACCCCAAATCATCTCAACCACGGTTCTTTTGATCGCATGTTCCTGGCCGCGTTGGCGATCACTATGTCTTTGGTATTTGATTACGATGTGGTTCTGGGCGGGCACGCATAAAGCCCTTTCGACGGAGTGGTTCGGATTTGAATCCTATCGGATCCTCAAAGAACTTGCGTCGATACAGATATTAGCCCGGCAAAATTTTGACCCCGATCGCTGGAATTACTCGTTTGCGTTGACAGTGGCAATTTTTGAAATCGGGCACGCTCTCCTGGCGTGGTTCCGTCCGAAGCTTGCTATCCTGTCTTGCGTGGTGATGCATCTATCCATTGTGATTCTTTTGGTTTCAATTCAGTGGAATATCAGCGTATTGCCGTGGAATATAGCCACTGCAGTGATAGGTTCGTGGCTTTTGTATGATGCCGGAATCCATGGGGGGGCGTTACGGATTCCTACGGCAGTTTGGCAAAAATTGGCTCTATTATTTCTGTTGCTCTTCCCAGTCGGATTTTATGCAGGATGGGTACGTCATTCATTCGCGCATGTCCTTTACTCGGGAAATGCTCCCCAGGCAAACTGGATTCAATCTGAAAAACCGGAACTTGCTCAACCAGTTTTAGGTTGGGGCGAACTCCGTGTACCGTTTCCTCGCGAGAAGAAAGCTTTTCTTGATTTTTTGTCAATCAATGGAAAACCTGGCGACAAAATGTCGATTCGTGATCCCAGGTTCAAGACTCGGGCCTACTACGAGCTAAATAGAAAAAAGGAAGTGGTCGAACTGGACGCTACGGAATTTTTTTCTGTCAATCAGGCTGGGATTTCGGGAAACGCGATTCAAAGCGATGATGTTTTACTTCGGCTAACTCGGGCGAAAGTGAGGCTAGTGGCTCGAGTCATGTATGGGCCTGTTTATGCAATCGAATTCAATCCAGATACCTTCCAACCATCTCAGTTGGAATGGTTGCAAGGATTGCCCAACCTCGAACAGATTCAGCTTAGTGGATGCAACATAAAAGACGCAGACTTAAAACGGATACCGGACTTGCCAATTTTATCAGGCATCGGATTGGACCAAACGCAGCTATCCAGAACTGCAATCCGCGAGCTACGAAGGTTCCCAAATTTAAATCTGATTCAATTTGAAGGGAGAGTTTACGGGAGTATCGATGAAGTACTCGAGATTTCGAATATATCGAATTCTGGAGGCCCTATTTCGGATCGGTAGCGGCAATCCGAATCGATGCCCTGGCTTCTAGCTCTAACCGCGCCGAATTTCGGAACCGGTAAAATTGATCTGAATTCGATAAACATTTTTCTCGCGGCAGGTGATCTCGCCGGTTTTCAAATCAATCGACTCAGGCACATCATGATGCCGTTTGTCGACAACGGCATGGAAGCCACGTTCTGAAAAGACATCGATCAGCATCGCCAGTGCGAGCGGATCGTCGAAGATACGTTCTTCCGAATTGACATTGGCTCGACCCGAAACAGCATGCCTTTTGATGATCGGCATAAACTTTGTCTCGATTAGCTCGACAACCTGGCGAAATAGCTCGTTATGATTTAGTTCATAATTGTCGAGTCTTTTAACCATTTCCTGCCGGGCGTGCAGGGTGACTTCTTCGGCCAGCAGAAGGTTGCGTAGTCGGTCAAATGTCCGCGGATCTAATTCAAGCGAACTTTGATATTGAAGTTCTTTAAGAATGTTGTCTTCGACTTCGCCGATTGGCCCTTCTGCGTTGACGAAATGGTAGTGGTAAATCTCTTTGAGAGATTGAAGGGCATCCCACGTTTGTTCCTTAAACACCCGGTATCGTTGTGCAGCTTTTTCGAGACTTAGGTCGGTAATCCGCAACTCTTGGGACGAACCAACTCCGGTTTCGGCAACTTTTTGATTGTGTTCGGCGATCTTTTTACCACGTAGCAATTGTCTTTCTACGCTGGTTTGTTCGCTAACAAAAAGGACCATGGCATGGATCGTGGGACGCCTGAAATAAATGGCTAATTCGGAATCACCGTATTCACCGTGTAAAGAATCGATCTGATCGACCAATAATTTCAGGCAGTCCACTTGTACTTGAGTCCGGGGGAATCCATCCAATAAAGCCCCGTCGCGATACTCCTCCTTTAACAGTTCTTTCAGGATAATGTCGATGACTTCGGTGTCACCGACCATTCGCCCTTCATCCTTGATCCGTTTGGCTTCTGGAGTGTTGAGCAATTGGCTGACAACAATAGGGGGGCAAGTAAGTCCCCGCGCGGCCATGATGAATTCCGTATGAGTGCCCTTCCCTGCCCCGGGTGCCCCTCCAAGTAAAATCAGCTCTTTGGGAAACCTGAGATTCTCACGCCCAACTGTTTCTTCGAGATTCTCCCAGACGGTTTTGAAAATGACCTGGGCATCCTTGATCTCATGTTTAAATGTCGGGGATGGAGATCCGACTTCCGTTTTTGCAGTCATGGCCATGAGTTTTTTGTGTTATTAAATTGAAAGGAATCATTGTAGCCAACCAGGTGCCGATGTAACTGAGTTTGCGGTAGCATTTAGGGGCGTCTGGCCGATGGATGTTGAAGGGGTAACTCCCCAAGTCTACCGGTTCGTGTTAAAAAAAGGGCAGTTGAATCATCGGGAAAAACTTATGAGTTCACCAATTATTTCGGGATTGTTGTTTTCATTTGCCAAAAATCGGGATTACGGAGCACGGTTAGTCCACGATCTAAATGAATCCAATATGACAGCTCAACCAGCCGCCGATCCTGATGCCCCGTCGAATCATCCTGCCTGGGTATTAAGCCATTTAAATGCCTATTTACCGGTGATTCAGGCAATCATCGCAGATGCTGAATTTGATGACCCTAAAAATCACCCTTTCGGCATGCTGTCTAAACCGCAAACCGACCCCAGCATTTACGCCTCGAAGGATGAATTGCTGAATGAGTTCCTTTCACGTCACGACGAAATTGCCGGTCAATTGTCCAGCATGTCAGACGATATTTTTGCCCGCCCCATCCGTCTGCCTCGATGGAAAGATGTCATGCCGACGGCTGGAATTGCACTCCCCTACTTGATGTGCAATCACGAAAATATTCATTTGGGACAAGTTAGCGCATGGCGAAGAATTCAAGGAATGCCCAGCGTCTAATTTCAGGGGACGGGACAAAAATGTCGGGTGAAAGCTTCGAAAAATTTTCAGAATTAGGCACGACGACCCTGATTCGAAGACTGTTCATTCCTTTGAAACAGATCTCTGGATTCAAAAAAGGGCACCGTTTAC
>JBCCSJ010000023.1:0-30978 GCA_039200505.1 Planctomycetota bacterium
ATCAACAGAGAACTTATTTTTGATTACAGGAAGTTGTGGAATCCAGTTGGCAAATTCAATTCCGTATAGAAAATTTCCCAATCATCGCATCGAAGTCTTGGCTTTAGGGCCTGTCAGTTTGAAGGCATCACCGTTTCCCGTTACAACCGTTTCAGGGGACCGTGACCATCTATCAAATTTTTTTCGATTCACTAGAAACCATATTCTTCAAAATACAAAACATATGGATTACTGGAACCATCCAGAAGTCAGGGAGATCGCCAGCCATTGGTTACAAAGCAGAACTTTAAAATTATTGGAACAGGCAGTTATCTTCCCGAAAGGAAACTGACGGCCAAAGAGATGGACGGTCGACTCGGGATGCCCATCGGTTGGACTGAGCAAAACATTGGCGTTCTGGAACGATACGAATGTGTTGATCCGGAAACTCTAATATCGATGGCATACAATGCCGTGGTTTCTGCTTTGAATGAAGCTCAGATCTCATGGGACCAAATCGACTATTTGTTTGATTGCAGTACATCCAAAATGCGTCCTATTCCAAACAATGCCTGTCATATTCAGCATGCTTTTGGTCCGGAGGCATCTCCGGTTCCGTGCCTCGATATTCAAAGCACTTGCCTGGGTTCCATTACCGCCATCAATTTAGCGAATTCCTTGTTAAATGACGAAGCGTACCGGAACGTTGTGATCGTTGCGTCTGAAAGGGCCGTCGCTGGAGTGAATCTGAATCAGCCTGCCAGCGCCGGGTTGGTCGGCGATGGGGCAGCCGCCATCGTACTGCGGCGACAGGAATCTCAGCGGTGCATCTCATTTTGCCATCAGACTTTTGCCCAACATCTCGAATTGTGCCGTGTTGATGGGGGCGGTCATTTGCTTCCGTTTTTTGAATATAACGAGGGCCGCGATGAAGAGTTTCGTTTCACCATGGATGGGCCAGCCGTATACCGTGTTGCTCGAAAAAAGTTGCCGCCGATGGTGCGTCACGTCCTGGAATCCTATCAGCAAAATAATCATGGTTTTGACTCTTCAAAAATCCAGGTTGTGCCGCATCAGGCGTCCCCCCATGCCGTAGAAGCAATTCGCAGGGTGCTTGGATTTTCGGCAGAAAACTACCATGTTGGCATCCAAGGATTGGGCAATCTGGCATCGGCCAGTATTCCAGTGATGCTGGATCGGCTTCGAAAATCCGACCGCCTTAACCCAGGGCAGGATATTCTGCTACTTGGAACTTCGGCCGGATACTCGCAAGCCGCCCTATGTTTTCAGCTTTAGAATTTCGCAACGACTCACGATAGATTCCCAAGTCTCATGATTAGCAATCTGCGATTCCACAATGGAGGTTATTGTTGGCAAAACACTTATTTTACCGGTGTTCCCAGCATTCGATTCCGAAAATTCCAAGCCGTATTCATCAGCTTTCAGCATTCGCGATTCGGAAACTGTCTGATAGATACGGGCTACGGGCCGCAGATTTTTGAGGCTACCAGAAAATTCCCATACCGTTTGCTTCGATGGGCCACTCCGATTCCGAAAAAACAATCGCTGATGCAACCTCGTTTTTTGATTGATCAGGGAATCGAGCCCCAACAAATCGATTTAGTATTTCTTTCACATTTTCATGCAGACCACATAGGAGCCTCGAAAGCTTTCCCAAATGCTCGATTTGTTTGCCGAACCGATCCGTTAAGACAACTGCTTGACATGGAAGCCAAAAAACAGATCGACCATGGATTCGTACCCGATCTGCTACCGCACGATTTTATGAATCGTCTGATCGAAGTGCCGGAATCAAGTTTTGAATTATCACTGGATCGGTTCGATCCATTTTTGTGTTCTGATTTTTGGGAGGACGAATCTTTGATTTTGATCGACCTACCCGGTCACGCCATGGGCCACACAGGATATTACATTCGGTCCGACACCGGCCCTGTTTTGTATGTCGTGGACGCATTTTGGGATCGCAATGCCTGGATTTCAAAACGAAGACTTCCATTTTTTTCTCGAAGATTTCAACATGATTATGCCGCCTATGAATCGACTTTGAATTCTCTTCATTCAATTTCAAAACATTTGAATCTTACGCCTTTGGCGTGTCATTGCCCGGAAACACAAACGCATGTCGAATGAACCGTTGATCGCGTTTGTCGCCCCTCCATTCGCCGGTCACCTCTTCCCACTACTTCAAATGGCGACCGGAATTCGAGATTCCGGAATTCAAAATTTGAAATTTTATTCAACTCCTGAAGCGAGGCCTGCAATTGAGGCATCCGGATTTCGATGGACCTCTTTGTTGCCGGAACACAGCCATCAAGTCACTCAAATCTCCGATACTCGGTCTCGAGTTGGCAGCAACCCGGTTCGACTTTATCGGCAATTCAAGATGAATTTAAACTTGATGGACCAATTGAAACGGGAAATCAAAACCGATTGGAAATATCGCAAACCAGATTTAGTCATTGCTGACTTTACTGTACCGATTGCCGGCATCGCTGCTTTGGAATTGGGAGTCCGGTGGTGGACGTCGATGCCCACACCATGTGTCCTTGAAACAGGTGAGGAAACGCCTTCTTATCTGGGTGGCTGGCAACTGCCCGAAACCTGGATTGGAAGAACCAGAGATTGGGCCGGGCGTAGGATGATACGCATTTTCAAGAAAACGATTTTTCGGATTTTCAAAAATGAGGTGCAAAAACTCGGCATAGATTCGGTTTACCGCACCGATGGATACGAAAGAATTTACTCTCCAGAAAAAATCTTGGGGCTTGGCATTCGGGATTTTGAATTTCCCCGAAAATGGCCAAGTTGGTTTCAATTTATTGGTCCACTCACTCAAAGCCCTGACTTGCCGCATGCGGTTCCAGTTTTTCAATCTGGTAAAACCCATGTTCTGGTAACCCTGGGCACACATTTGGGCTGGGCTCGACAACATGCCGGAAATCTAGTCCGACAAGTGGCCAGTCGAATGCCACAGTGCGTGTTCCATTATTCTTGCGGAGAGCACAAACAGGACGGGGCAGCTGATGATTCTCGTAATCGACCATTGAATGAGAACTCTAACTTTTCTAACTTTTTCACTTACCCTTATCTGCCCTATGACCAGCACTTGAAGAATTTTGATTTTGTCATCCATCACGGAGGTACCGGAATTCTTTATAGTTGCCTCCAGAATCGAATCCCGTCGCTTGTTTGGCCACAAGATTACGACCAATTTGATCATGCGGCTCGTTTGGTTTCTCATCGTTTAGGCAAAAAATTGGTCCCCAATCCGGAAATCGTTGCCCGTGATATTAACGAGCTTTTAGGGTGCTCAAAAACAAAGTCCCAACTCGGTCGTTTTGGTGAAATTTTGGACGACCACAATCCGATTGACTCAGTTGTTTGCGAATTAAGGTCAATTTTTTCGCAAAGCAATTAACGTTAGTATTTCAACCCGGATTCGTTTGGTCATTTTTTGACGAGGCTCAGTTGATCGAAAAGCCGATTTTCAAGATCGTAGACCTGAATCTCAATTCTCCGTCCGTTGATACGGACCATCGAATAATGGTGACCGTAACGAACTGTATTTTGAAAAAACGGACGAACTGGTCCGGGTGTTTCAAGGCTTCCCCCGCCACCTCCTGTGATCATGTAGATCGGTGCATCCGATTCGACGGATCTTCCCTCACGAATGGGCCAAGTTCTTTCGTAGGAGTGAATGTGACCGTTCCAAACGAAATCAACATTATGTTTTTCGTAAAGTGGGATCAACTGTCTCACCCTTTGGTCCCCCCGCGTACTGACATTCGTTTTCCAAAGGTTTCCATAATCGTTTTCATCAGAAGAGTACGGGGGATGATGATGGCAAACGAATTTCCAAATCGCATCAGATTTCGTCAGCTGTTGTTCTAACCATTGATATTGTTCGGATTCTGGGGCGACATTCCGATTTGAATCGATCATGAAAAACTGAGTGTTCCCGAATTGAAAAGTGTAAAAATACTCTGGTTCAGGCAGCGACACATAGTCGAAATAATTTTTCGCGTTCTGTTCGTGGTTGCCCAAAACTGGATAAAAAGGCACTCTTTGAATTAACGAGTCCATACTTGGAAAAAAATGATCGGTCCAATGAGAATCATTTCCGCCTGTTGAAACCAAGTCGCCAGGGTGCAACAAAAAATTTGGACGTTGCCCCCAGGCGTGTGCCGCCAGTTTGCCTGACACTTCTGGATTGCCCTGCGTGTCGCTGATGACGGCAAACGCAAAAGGAGTTTCGGTTTTAACGGCGGTCTGAAACGTTGAGACCGAGCTTGTAATAACGGATGGTTTACCTTGCTGAGATTGGCTTTCAACTCGATAAAAATAATGAGTTTGAGGTTCTAATTGATTGATTGTGCATTCGTGAACGATGCCGTTTTGATCGGTCTTCAATTCATTTTTGCACTCGTTCGTCTTCCCCCAGAAAACTTTCGTCGTTGCCGTCCGATTGGTTTTCCACATGACTGTCATGCTGTTTAAAGTGCCAAATTGCAAATAGGGATTGATTTCAAATGCCAATGGTTCATAAATCGGGGCGGCGGCTTGATTTGCATACGATTTGTAATGTTGAAACTCTTTTTCGACCCACTCAGGTTTGGCAGCCGCAGAATAAATTGCCAATTCGTGAAATCGACCTCGATGCCCGTAAAACTCGTTGGCATCGTGATAGGCCCCTAGGGTAAACGGAGCATTTCGGGGATAGTCGATCGGGCCCGATTGTTCCATCGATTCCGATTCCAATTTCCCGTTCACGTAAATTTGCATCCGGTTTCCATCGTAGATTCCAACCACGTGATAGATCTTTCCAGCTTCGTAACGCGTCCGACCTTCAAGGTATGTTAGTCGCCCGGGGCCATCTTTTGATCTAACGGCGAAAGTGAAAACGTCTTGGTTGTAACCCAAAATCCATCCGTGTTCGTCACTCCCGTTGTCCTGTATTATTCCAGCAAGGCCACCCCATTGTTGCGGTTTGTCCACTGATCCGGTAAACGATACGGTAATGGCGTCTCGAGGCGGACTATTTTTCAATGATCGAAAATCAGGAACAATCTGAATCCCTGACTTTGCACCGGTCAGAAATAAGCTTCCTCCTTCGTCGTTGTCAATGAAGCGAACATCCCCCAGTGGCTTTCCGGGCGGACCTAACCTCGCTTTGACCCGTTCAATTTTATCGGTTGTTCCGATCGAACTACGATCGAATCTCCAACTCATCCACGGATCGGGACCATCGTGAGAACTGGCGGGCAAACTGAATGCTGGATGTACCAGGTAGAAAAATAGCAAACCTATCGTGACTATAAACTTCATCGAATCCCTCAACATAAGGATTGGTAATTCCAGAACACTGCGTTGTCGCGTCGTTTCCCAACCAACAAAATCATTCGTTGAAATGTGGGAAAAATTGGCCCTAGCAGAGACTCATTTTGAATGATTCTGAGGCAGAAGAAAACGAGCCAAACGATTTAAATTTTAATTTGGCGTGATGGCTCAAATCCGGGTGGATTCATTAGAGGCGGGCGAATTCAGAGCGAATTGGGCAGGCCAATGGATGGCTGGCTGTGATTCGATCGTAGAAGATGTGAATTGAAAAAGACTTGTGGGATCATACTGTTTGACCCACTGCGTCAGAGCATCAAATGACATCGGTTTGGCAAAGTAATATCCTTGGTAGACAAAAGTGTGAAGTTGTGAAAGAAGAGCGACTTGGTCTGCCGTCTCAATGCCCTCTACCAAAGTTTCAATTTTTAAATTGTCAGCAAGCGTAATCACCGCATCGAGCAGAAGTCTTGAATTTTCATCTTCACAAATATTCTGAATGAGCGAGCGGTCAATCTTAATCCGGTTAACAGCTAACTGTAAAAGAGCGTTCATCGATGCATGCCCGCTCCCAAAATCGTCAATTTCGATATTAAATCCTTTGTCTTGTAACTTGCTGACGTTCGATACAATTTGAGCGCTATTACCGTCAACCATCACAGATTCAAGTATCTCCAGCCCAATCTCTCTGGGCTCGAGTCCAAAAGTTTGAACTCGAGATTCCATCCAACTGATAAATCCAGCATCCGTCAGCTTTGCCATCGAAAGGTTGAAACCGATTCGAGGGACCGACAGACCTTCTTGTTTCCATCGACTGAAAGCTAGAAGGCCTTTATCAATGACAACGCGGTCAATCTTTTCCAGCAGATTCAATTCTTCGGCTACGCCGATGAATTTGGCGGCTGTTTGATACTGATTACCGCCCTCGTGCCATCGAGCCAGCGTTTCAACGCCTGCAATGCAGCCTGTGGAACCACAAATTTGCGGTTGAAAAAAGGGTACGAATTCATTGTTGTCCAGTCCATCCAGAATTTGTACTTTAAGACGCTCAAGCCCCCGGAATTTATCTGTCAAATCTGGCGTGACGAATTCAAACCTTCCTCGCCCTGATGTTTTGGCTTCGTTAAGTGCAATATCCGAATCCAGCAGCATTCGTTCTGAATGGGTTTCACCTGGCGTTGAAACAGCAATTCCGATCGAGCAGCCTACGCTACACATCTGATTTTGATAGGGAATCGGTTTTTCGATTTCTGCAATGATTCTTGTGGCCAGTTTCTCAAGGCCCCGTTCATCCGATACGTTTCTCAATAAGACGACGAATTCGTCTCCGCCAATTCGGGCTACGACGTCGTCCAGACGTGTGCATGCGTTCAATTTTGTGACGATGCTACACAAAATGCAGTCTCCAGCGTCATGCCCAAAAGTGTCGTTGACGGCTTTGAAGCGATCCAAATCCAAACGCATCACTGCAATTCGTTCTCCAGTTTTTTCCGACGCTTCGACCGCGGACTTAATATCTTGGCCCAACTTTCTTCGGTTCGCACAGCCTGTTAATTCATCGTGGTCAGCCGCCCACTGCATCAGGTCCCGATTTTCAGATAGTTGATCCAGCGTTTCAGAAACCAGTTTGGCCAATGGTTCAAAAATAAAACGAGCTTCACATACGATCCCGGCCAACAAAAACAGAAGCAGCCCAAATTCCAGACGCCAAAGAAAACGATTTGAAGAGTTCGATTCATGAACTAATTGTCCAACCACCCGGTCGAGATTAAACAGCAATTTCGAGTTGGCCATCTCTTGAATCGTCTTAAGCACTTCAGCTTGACGATCGGGAAGGTCATTCAATTCAATTAACAAGTTGAATTTATCGACGTATTGGTTCACCTTTCGATCTAAATCGATGGAACCAAAATAGATATCTCGCACGTCGTTGGACAAAATCGGATTGATCTCCATCTCCGAATTGCCAGTTACCAACGCGTTGTGAGAACGCCGAAACAGTTCTTTGGAATCAAGTAACTGATTCTTAATTTCGATATTTTCTGGATCTTGCAAATGCTGTCCGGCAAGGAAAGCCATTCGCTGAGAAAGCATACGTTGACGACCACTGACATTGATCAATTTTGCGTATAGCCCTTTTGAGGTCACCATGAAGGCAACGGTTGAAAAAGAGGCGATCGCGCAAAGTGCGATTATCAGCAGAGCGAATCGATAAGTGTTTTTGATTTTGTGATACAATTTGTCACTTGTGAGACAAGATGAGAGCGTGATTCATTGGATCCCTCGGTAATGTAGGTTCCAGGTAATTTTGCTCTGGAACACTTTGTGCGGATTCGGGAAAGCCCCAATTGCGTGAGATTAGGTGGTTTTCCCCGCAAAAAAGGTAGCAATGATTTATGAATGGACTCTGGGCCGTGGCAAATTAATGCCAAAACGGCTGGTTTTGGTCCACGTTTTTTCGCCAAACATAGCGACCTCGCGGTTGGGATGAGTAGGCGAATCAAACCCACGCCGAAACGGCTGGTAGAATTAAAGCGTCAGCTATCCAACCATTAGCCGCTGGTCGTTAGGCCCGGTTTTTTTGATTTAAAATCCGCAGAAAACCGCACAACCCAGCGGTTTAGGTGCCAGCCTTTGATCTATTCGCTTTCCATCGCCCAGATGGCTCCGATTTTCTTCGACCATAGCAACTGATTGAATTTCGGGATTTCCGAGTTCAAAAGTCGAGACCCTCGTTTTTTGAGTTCAGCCCATTGCTTGTCGAGTTCTTTCCGCCGTTGGACCGAACTTTGCGTCACTCGCGGTATGGAGCTTTCGGTCTGGTTGATCAAAAACAGATACTCAGCGGTAAACTTATTGGGAAAGTTTTCGACGTCGTCATACGCTTTCGATTTGCGCTGAACCATGTCGTTGTCAAAATCTTGAAGACGCTGGACCAACTCATCCCCCTTCTTTCGAAGTCCCTCAAGCGATTTTTTCTTAGGAAGCATCGTTAGCAGTTTTTCAAGCTGCGATTTTGCCAAATGCAACCGGTTGGTCAATTCATGCATCTCTGTAAGACTTGCCTCCATCTCGGACATGACTCGGTCGTAGCGTTGATATTGTTGAGGCGTCGTTGAATAAAGTGGATTGTTGACAACGTCAAACGTGACTTCTCTGGATTGATCCTTAATCGTCAGGGTTAAAGAATAGCTTCCGGGAATTACTTTATGGCCGCGATAGCTGGCTTCGATGTACGCTTTGGGAATGCCTGGCATGGACTGGTGCCTCATGTTCCAAACAAAACGGTTGATGCCTTGTTTTTTGGGTAAAACACTTGGTTCAGGAGGGCCGCCAGCGTACTTTTCAAATGTTTTATCTTTCTTCGAATCAAACTCGGCGATCACGTTTCCTGATTTGTCTTTGATGGTCAACTGGATGTGATCTTCGTCGTCTATTTTCGGCAACTTGTAGTAGATCACGACACCATTGGCCGGATTGACACCTCGCATCGGGTGGGCACCGGTAAACGCCTGGGACGTTGAATCCAGTTCGCTACTGTGATTGGACAATAGGGTTGTATTTGGTTCAAATAGATGAAATGACTTGTCAAGGTCCTGGTGCTGCCGCAAGAGTTTCAAGTCATCAAGAATCCAAAAGGCTCGCCCCGATGTCGCAGCAATCAAATTTCCGTGCCGAATCGCCAAATCAAGAATCGGCGTCACTGGGAGGTTGAGTTGAAACACTTCCCATAATTCACCACCGTTTCGTGAAAGGTACAATCCCGTTTCCGTCCCGGCAAACAACAAGTTGGGGCATTCGTCGTCTTCGCGGACCACTCGGGTAAAAGCCCCATCAGGAATTCCGTCAGTGATTTTTTGCCAAGAATCTCCGTAATCGGTAGTTTTGAAAATCCCCGGTCGTTTATCGTTAAATTTATACCGCGTCGTTGCAATGTACGCGGTCGCCGGATCGTGAGGCGAAATCTCGATTGCATTGACCAAACACTCTTCTAAATCTTTGGGGGTGACGTCGATCCAATCGGCCCCACCATTTTTCGTCAAATGGATCAATCCGTCGTCGCTGCCAGTCCAAAGCACTCCCTTTTCATGGGGTGATTCCACCACGTAGCTGATGGTTCCGTAATTCTCGGCTCCAACGGCTTCGACGGTTAATGGGCCGCCACCTTTTCCTTGTTTGTGGTCCTGGTTTCGAGTTAGATCGGGTGATACTTCTTTCCACGACTGACCCAAATCACGAGTGCGCAGCAGGTATTGGGCAGCATGATAAAAAGTTCCCGGTTCATGTTTCGACCAAATGATAGGTGTATTCCAATTGAACAGGTACTTCATGTCGCGGGCCGCACGCCCAAGGTATTGAATCGGTGCCGACATAATATTGGTGCCTGCGGCCGCTTCGGTATCAATGACTTCAATTGTCCCGAGATAACTTCCCCCCATGACCATTTTAGGATCGTCGGGATCGAATGCCAGGAACGCGCTCTCTCCACCGGCCGATGAATTCCAGCTACGGTTTGAAATACCTCCGCTTCCCATTTCCATACTGGAAATCACGACCGATGTGTTGTCCTGCTGTCCCCCATAAATTCGATAGGGGAACTGGTTGTCGACATTGACGCGATAAAACTGAGCCGTTGGCATGTTATCTTGCCGAGACCAACTTTTGCCATAATTAAAACTAATGGCGGCACCTCCGTCGTTGGCGATCACCATGTTTTTAGAATTGGTAGGATTGATCCAAAGATCGTGGTAGTCACCGTGTGTTCCCGACAGTGTTTCCCATGTTTTCCCACCATCAATTGAACGAAGTGCCGGAGCACTCAAAACGTAGACGGTTTGATCATCCAAAGGGTCGATGAAGACTTCTGTGTAATACCATGCTCTCTGAATCAAGCGATGATCTTTGCTTTGCAGACTCCACTTCTTCCCTCCATCAGACGAAACGAATAATCCACCTTTTTCTTCCTGACTGTCACCTTCGACCAGAGCGTACACCAATTCGGAGTTCGTTCGAGCAACTGCGATTGCCATTTTACCTTTCTTCTCGGGAAGCCCTTCCTCGATCTTGTTCCATGTATCGCCACCGTCACTTGATTTGTAAACGCCACTGCCCTTCCCACCGCTGACGATTTTCCAAGGCTTTCGCTGGTGCTGCCACATCGTCGCATAGATCACTCGAGGGTTTTGAAAGTCGATAGATATTTCTGAGCATCCAGTCAGATCATTGACAAACAAAACCCGACTCCAATTTTTTCCACCGTCGATCGATTTGAAGATGCCTCGCTGCTGGGACGGTCCAAAAAGTGCTCCCTGGGCCGCAACGAAAACGACATCGGGGTTTTGGGGATGAATAACGATTCTGGCAATGTGTTCGGTCTGGCTCAGTCCCACGTGAGTCCACGTTTTTCCGGAATCGGTTGACTTGTAAACCCCATCGCCGTGGGAAGTCATTACTCCACGAGGGGCATGTTCTCCCATGCCAACATAAACCACGTGAGGGTCGCTCTCAGAAACAGCGACTGCACCGACCGACCCCGTTCGAAAGAAACCGTCAGAAACATTTTTCCAATGCTGACCGGCGTCCGACGTTTTCCATAGGCCACCACCCGTTGTCCCCATAAAGTAAGTTTGAGAGTCGCCGATGACCCCAGACGCACATACCGATCGACCTCCTCGAAAAGGCCCGATACATCGCCATTTGACGACTTCGTATTGCTTATTAAGTCCCGTTGTTTTTTGCTGAGCGACCGCACGGGCCACAAAATAATCCAACGAAAATAACAAGGATATGGACGATATCAGGATGCAGAAACGATGCAACGAAGATGCCATTTTGATTTACTCAGTGCTAGTGTGGTTATGCGACTCATGAAAAAGACGACAACGATGCTAAACAATCCGGTGGAACGTGTTGCTTTTAGTCTATCGTAATCGGCTGAGAACGTTTTTCCATGGATTCAAACAATCCTGTGCGGACAACGCCTAGCACTGCACGATGTCACCGCGCACGCCTGTCTTCGTTGGCGTAAAGATACCTAAGGAGATTGAAGAAGACGATTAGTAGCGGTCCTAGAAAAACAACCAACCAAGAAGGTAGGGCCGGCAGGACTCGAACCCGCGACAAAGGGATTCAGGTTTGTGTATCTTTCGATACTCCCTGGACTATCTTATCACCCACAGCCTGACTGTTTGGGTGCGGGACGCTCTAGCCTGTTATTAAGGACGCTGAAGTCCTCAGGTAGTCTCTGCACCTTCTGCCGGTGTACCGACAGCTTGGCTCAGGGTTACCTAACCAAAAATTTGGGTTGCGGATTCCCTGAATTCATCCCGTTCACTTCATGGCTTTCACCTTGAAGGCACCTTTCGATGAGTCCCCTGCTCTAACCAACTGAGCTACGGCCCCACATTCTTGTGGTTTTCCTGATTTTATCGGGGCTTCCCAAGTTTGTCGAACGGTAACAACCGAATCATTGATGAATCTCGATCCTGCGATTCCCCGCAAGATAATGTTCCAATTCATCGGCGATATAATTCCAACCGTCGACACAGCTTTCCAAAGAAAACTCGGGAACATCCGGCGAAAAAGTTTCCAACCCCTCGTTGGTTATCATTAACTGAGTCGATTTTGGACCAAGGGAATCGAGTTCAAAAATCACTTTTCCGACACCTTCGTATTCTCGATACCGCCAATCATAAACGATGCGTGAACCCGGAATCACTTCGGTGATTTTCCAAAGATGGGTAAAAACGCGGTCCTCTAGATCGATCACAAACTCGGTTTCGAACCCTTCTGTGGGTTCAAATTTTGGGATCATGTCGAAGAACCACTCAACCATTTGAGAGTGAACCGTTAAAGCAGCCCAGACTTTGTCATTAGGGTACTCTAACGTCCGTTTGGTGATGATGGGTTGGCTACGGTCACTCATTCACGTTACCCTTGGCGTTTTACAATCAAAATTCTGCCATGATTGTAAACGACTGCCGAATGCGGTGGCAGCATACATCGGCCGAAACAGAATCCAGCCTGAAAATGACTTGACCCTATGAACCAGCCAGATCCACACAAAGACATCGTCCAGTACAACGAAGCCGCCTGGAATGAGCAAGTCAAACGAGGTTGCCAGTGGACCGTTCCCGTTTCACCCCAACAAATTGCCCACGCTCGTAAGGGAGATTGGTCGATCATCCTTACTCCGACGAAACCGGTTCCGAGATCGTGGTTTCCGGACTCTTCAGCCAAAGACGTCCGAGTTTTATGTTTAGCCGGCAGCGGTGGCCAGCAAGCCCCCATTTTAGCGGCGGCAGGTTTTCAGGTTACCGTTTTGGATTTGTCCGAAAATCAGTTGGCCCAAGATCGACTCGTCGCGGAACAGGAAAATCTGGATATTACGACGGTCAAGGGGACGATGGTTGATCTTGGCTGTTTCGAGAATGAGGCTTTCGACTTGATCATCCATCCCTGTTCCAACAGTTTCGTGCCTGACATCAAACCGGTTTGGAAAGAAGCGGCCCGAGTCCTTCGTCCAGGCGGGCATCTGTTATCTGGTTTTACCAAGCCCGTTTTTTTCATTTTCGACTATGAGGAGATGGAAAAGGGTAATTTAATTGTTAAATATTCCATCCCCTATTCCGACCTAACGAGCATTTCTGATGAGAAGCGCAAGCTTTATCTCGACCAAAAAGAGCCACTCTGTTTTGGGCACAGCCTGACCGATCAAATCGGCGGCCAGATCGAAGCTGGGCTTCGAATCACTGGCTACTTCGAAGACACATGGCCCGGCTATGTAATCTCAGAATATATCGCCGCGTTTGCAGCCACCAAAGCAACCAAGCCTGATCAGAATTCAAATGCTTCATAAGGTCAAAGTTGGCCAGGATGTATAAGGCGATCCGAATAAGTTAATCGGATCGTTATAGAAGCAAGCTTTATTCGTTTAGGCTTGATAGTAAATCGCCTCTCCCATGGCGAATAAGTAAGGTTACCGTTCGGAAAGAACTTCTTCTTTTTTCTTCATGCTAATCCAATTTTGAATCTAACAAATCTGTCGATTCACTCGAATTCGTTGAACCTACTATCGGTTGATCCGGCTGAATCATGCACCACATACCAACCGCGGCGACATTTAGTCCTGCTGCCAAGTAAAAGAAAGGTGTTGCGGAACCAGCCATATCCTGCAGAATTGGGAACACCAACGGCATCAGACAAGATCCACCAAGGTTGCCTGCCATATTCATTGTCCCGGACACGACGCCTGAGTTGGTCTGACCAATATCATTGGCGGTAGACCAGGATGGACTGAGTGTCATATCGGCTCCGAAAACCGCGAGTGCAATGAAGGCAACCGCAGCAACTGCCGAATCCATGTGAGCACTGGTAACCATTCCGATCGCAGCCAACAGGAATCCGATGATGGCGGGAAACCGACGCGAAGCGATCCAGTTCCCTCGTTTGTAAAGTTGATCGATCAGATAACCGGCTACCCAGTTTCCGACCGCTCCAAAAAAGAGTGCCGTGCCGTTGTAGAGGGCCGCTGTCGAAAGGGTTAAATCGTAAGTTGTTTTCAGGTAGCTGAATGACCACGAAAGCATGAAAAAGAAAGTAAAATTCGAACAGATATACTGCCCCATCAGCAGGCACATATTTTTGTTGGTCAACAATTGCTTCGCAGTTAATCCAGGTGTTTTCACTGCCGCCGAATCAGTGATTGCTCGATCCGACTGGATCCACTGAAGTTCTTCATCGGTGATTCCTGGATGTTCTGAAGGGTCGTCGCGAAACCAAAAATGCCACCCTACCCCCATCAGTACCCCCAGCCCTCCGAGGATCCAAAACATTTGTTGCCAACTCAAAAAACTGAGCATAAAAACGGCAATCGGGAAACTGATCGCGGCTCCAATTCTACCGCCTGAAAAATTGAGCCCATGAGCGAGCCCCCTTTCACTTTGTGGCAACCATGAATAGATTCCACGCGCCATTGCCGGGTAAGCACCCGCCTCCCCTAGCCCAAACAAAAATCGGACACTTAACATCGAAGCAAAATTGCGAACCACTCCGGTCAGCGTGGTAAAGATCGACCAGATCATAATGACAACTGTCAATGTCCTACGGCTGCCAAACCGATCAGCCAACCAGCCGCCGGGAGTTTGGCCTAACGCATACGCAAAACCAAAAATTGAGAACACCAATCCAATTTGAAAATCACTGAACCCAAGTTCGTTGGTCATGTCCTCTTTGACTGTCGCGATCACCGAGCGGTCGATGTAGAGAATCATCGACAACAACACCATCACTCCAATCAGCAGATATCTTTTTGGCATTCCACTCACCGCTGTTTAAGACTTCAATTTTTGGTAGGCATCCAGCAACGCGGAATCATCCCCCACATTTCCGGGAAAAACAACATAGCCGAGCCCCGGATATTTACTTGAACCATCCATCTGCCAGCACGGAACTCCGGGTAAAATCTGGCCTAACACTTGAGCCCTTTTAAATCCGAGTGCCTTGGTCGCCACATCGCTTGAAGTGATCCCTCCCTTCGCGATCACAAATGCGGGTTCCGTTTGAATGGATTGGACAATGCGAACCAAAACATCAGAAACTTTTTTTCCATTGGCGAGATCGGATTTCGCCGAACCGGATCCGACAAATTCTCGCGACGTGAATACGAGTGCGTCCCGATTGTTCTGAACCGCGGCATTCAGTTTTTTGATTCCTGCCTCGACCTCTGATTTGTAAAGATCATCATCTAGTAATCGAGGCACATCTAATTCAATCACCTCTAATTCCGACTTATGTTCGCGAAGGTAGGTCAACTGTCGAGTCGTCTTGGGAACGTAAGATCCGACCACAATGACGCCGGCACCTTTGCGATTGCCGACGATTTCTTCGCGTGTCAGCAATGGCCTTGAGCCCAAGCCTGCTCTGACTTGAACAAACGATGCTGCCGTTCGGTAAATAAACGAGCATCCCGATTGGGAGGCGTCTAGCAATTGATCGACAAAACTTTGCAAATCAGAGATCTCAACACAGTTCACAATACATACCGATCGTGGTGGCAGCTTTGTGAGTTTCTCGTATACTCGCCGATCACTAGAGCGAATTTCTTCGATGGAAATGGAGAACACATCGTCTCTAGAAATTTGTTGATTCGTTTTTTCCTCGACCCAGTCTTTCAGGTTGGAGCTTTGATAACCAAACGATGAATCTTTCGCAAACGGCGTCTCACTGGCCGGAACCATCAGGCCATTGTCGACTACAAAGTGGGTATCCTGAATCGTAACCCGATTGCCTTCCAGAAAAAACGGAATCAAAATTCGAGGCAAATCAGAACCGCCGACCGCTTCCGCAACCGCATCAACTTCGGCAGGAAAATGCCCTCTCAGAGTCGAATCACTACGGCTAACGATCTCAAAATTTCTGCCGGTAATTTGACTTGCTTTTAAAATCGCTTGCCCTACCTCAGTCCCGATCTGACACGCCTGATCGGAGGGGAAACTGCGGGAATTGGTCAGGATAAAAACCAAAGGCGTTTGATTTCGAAACTCGGCTTCCAGCGTTTCTACTTTCCAGTCAGAAATGACTGGCACATCGTAAACTGTTTGAGTGCCTGTCGGATCGTCGTCCAGAACGATCATCGTCCGATCAATCCGAGCCATTTTTTCTCGGATCGACGACAACATTTCCGATGAATTATTTGAAGGCAGCCGGGTTTTGAGTTCGGAAAACCGAGTTCCTGCCAATTTTGAATCCATTATCGAGCCTCTGGTTTTTCGTCGATTACAGCAAATGCGCGACAGGGCGTTCCGTCACCACCTCCGATTTTCAGCGGCATCGCTCCGAATTGAAATTCGCGCTGCCCTATCAAGTCGAGGTTCACTAATCCTTCCACGATGATGACGTCCCCACCAAGTAAGATTTTGTGAATCAACGTTACCTCATCAAGATGATTGACGTCAGCGACCGAAGGCCCCTCCACACCGACGATCCCAACTTTGCGAGCTACCAATTCCCTGGCCAAAGGCTCACTAATCCGCGGAAGACCATCACGAAATCGTTTGTAATTGTCAAAATGCTGGCTCCAACCTGTCGCAATCAAAACCGCTTGGCCGGTCAAATCCTCACCCAATGAGTTCAAAATCGGGTCGGGCATCAACAAAGCACGATCCTCGCTGAGTTCCACTTCGACGAGGTTTCCCTTCACCCATAGACGTGACATCGGAATTTGGTCGATTGTTTTCTCGCTTACCCCGAAATGAATCGGAGCATCCATGTGAGTTCCCGTATGAGAATACAGGTGAAGCGTTTTAGCGTTCCACCCTTTCTCAGCAACGGTAAATTTTTGTTGGAATTCGACTCCGGGCTGGCCGTGTTCGAGTGTTCGCGTTAGGTCGATGATCTGATTCAAGCCAAATTCTCCATGGCTTGACAAATTTTTTCACCCATTTGTTGAGTTGTCAGTTTGCCACCCATATCTGGAGTCCGATTTTCTGGATGAAGCAATACTGATTTGGTCGCTGCATAAATTGTTTGGGCAGCCCTATTCGAAAATTCAGTATTCAACCAACGCAACATTTCTGCACCTGACAGGATCGTTGCGATCGGGTTAGCGATTCCCCGTCCGGCGATGGTAGGTGCCGTTCCATGAGATGGCTGAAACACAGCACACTGTTTCCCGATATCTCCTGAGGGTGCCATCCCCAATCCGCCGATTAATCCAGCACCCAAATCAGAAAGGATGTCGCCAAACATATTTTCGGTAACCAACACGTCGAATTCATGGGGGCATTGGACCAGAAACAAAGACGCCGCGTCTACGTAAACCCGGTCCGTTTCAATGTCGGGATAGTCTGCGGCGATTTCATCAAAAATGGATCGAAAGAAAACCATCGACGGCAAGACATTGGCTTTGTCCACTAACGTGACTTTTTTTCGTCGTTGTCCCGCCAAGTCAAAGGCCCCTTTGATGATGCGTTGCGATGCGTGGCGAGTGATGCGCATGATGTCCCGAACTTCGTCTTCCGATTCCGTTTGAGACAGCCTGGCTGAAAACAAACCTTCGGTGTTCTCTCGCACGATCACAAAATCAATTTCACCTGCTTGATATTTCTTCAAAGGTGAATCGTTGGCGTGGTAAAGGTAAATTGGCCGAATACCAAAATAAAGATCTAATCTTTCACGAAGATCAATCTGCGGTGTCATCTCTTTTCCATCGGGCCATCGAACGTCAGGTAGGCCCATCGCACCCAACAAAACGGCATCTGATTTTTCACAAGCCTCGAATGCGGACTCGGGTAACGGATTTCCATTTTTTAGATACTCGCTCGCACCGACCGAATGTTCGGTAAATTCAAGATGCAACTCGTCAAAAAGGCGGCAGGCGGTTTGCAAAACAGACACCGCCTGACCCGTGACTTCGGGGCCAATGCCATCTCCCGGAAGCACCGCGATATTAAAATTCGACATCAACTTCACATTCTTCTATCTAAAACTATTGTCCGCAGATCTATTCAGCCAGCCCGTCGACGGGGAAACCTGATTTTGCTGATTCGTAACAAGCTTCAACCAATCGAACCGTTTTTAAATATTCAGCGGCCTCACTTTCGGCGACCTGCTTGCGGATCAGTGAGTCAATCGCATGGTTTTGAAATGCGAATACACTGTCGCCGCGATATCCCTGTTCTGATTTTTGATAGTCGTACAGCTGTTCTTCTGGTTGATCGTAACGACGAATCCAGACGCTTCCATTAGCATCGACTCGAACAGCGCCGTTGTGGCATTCCATCGACAAAATCCCAAAAATGGTAGGCGCGGGAACCGGACCATTAATCCGATTCCCATCGATAAAACCATTGGCTCCCGAATCAAAACTGATTTGAATGGTGGCGGCATCTTCGCCTTGGATTTTCGGATTGATGGTTTGAGTTTTACAAAAAACGGATTCAATTTCACCCGCTAGAAATCTTGCCGTATCCAGGTGATGCACTAACGTTTCGAAAATTAACAGCCTATTCATTTCGGTGAAATAAGGCTGGACGGTGTAGGCATCTGGTCCGAAACCATCGCCAGTGCGAACAAGAAAATTTAAGTAAAACAACGCCCCCAGATCGTGGTCGAGGATCGCCTGTTTGGCAGCTCGGTACCATGGTTGCCACCGCCAATTTTCATGGATGATTAAACGGTTTTTGGAATCCTGACAGATTTTGACCATCTCGGCCGACTCTTCCAAGGTTGGAGCCATTGGTTTCTGGCAAATAATATGGCATCCAAATTGATTGGCCAATTGGACCAGTGAAAGATGTGAATCAGGGCGGGTCGCGATATCCACGAAATCCGGTTTTACCTCTTCCAGCATTTTTTGAGGATCTTCGAACACTCGGGGAATATCCCACTGTTCGGCAAATTGGATCGCGACCGTCAGGTTGGTATCAGCAACCGCAACGATGTTGACGTTGGATAAACGATTCCAAGCTTCCGCATGAAAACCAGCGAAGAACCCCGCGCCAACAATGACTCCGTTCAATTTAGTTTCAGACATTGACCTGATACATTGGTTGAAATTTCACGGCAGGCGACTCGTCGTTTTGATTGGTGAAAAATACCAATTGCAATTCGAATTATATCGCGGCAATAGTCTGCAACCGCCATCCATTTTGAAATAGGAATTTGAAGTGTTCAACAGTTTGGATCATATCGCAATCGTTGTCCAGAATATTGACGAAGCCCTTGGATTTTATCGTGACCAACTTGGTCTACCCGTTGTTGTGGACGAAATCATTGAAGACGCGGGCGTTCGCTTGACTCATCTCGACTTTGGGAATGTGCATTTACAGCTTGTCCAGCCGATCCGAGACGACCACCCTCTGCAACAACATTTGAACGAAAAAGGCGAAGGTCTCCATCACCTCTGTTTCCACGTTGATAATGTCGAAGACACACTTGCTAAAGTCCCAGAGCGCGACTTGATTCCAATGAATAAGCCACCTCATTCGGGTCCCAACGGTAGGCAGGCTGCTTTTCTTGATCCAGCTTCCACGCGGGGAGTAACTTGGGAGATTACAGCTGCTCGACGGGATTCGTAACTTGCATCGTTGAAACTTGCCCCGCAGCAGGCGTCGGTTCGTTCAAGCCAATGTTTTGGTCGAGATTAGAAAATAGAACGGAAGGTTGACGCGGTTCGACTACCACATCAAAGCCTTAAGTCGCAAAAGTTAGTGCGTGTTTTTCTTGTTCATGGTCATGGATGCCGACTCACAGATTGGGCTTAGGATTCTTGCTGCCATTGAACAATCACTCCGTCCGCCTGTTCATGGTTCAGCATCAGAGTTCGGCCATCGTCTAAAACAAAAGTCCAAACCAATCCGTTGTCTGCACGGTCTCCCGCCTCGATCGACTGCCCAACTTTGACGTTCAAATCGCCAGCTACAGGAAGAAGGTCTTTGACGATCGCCTTGTCGCCTTTGCGAAGAAGACTGGAAACGAATAGTTGCCTGGCTCCTTTTAATTTTGAATTGACTGGGATTTGGCTACCGTGGGGATCGGTCAATGGGTGGCCCAATTTGTCATCCAGATATTCGACAAATTGCTGATCGCTAATGTGTTCCAACTTGTGAGCTTTTTGGTGAATTTCTGTCTCGGGAATCCCAGTCTGTTCAAGGTAAGTTTCCCAAAGACGATGGGCTCGCACCAATCGGTTCGCTTCGAACTCTCCTTCTTCCGTTAGTCGCACACTCCCGTTTTCTCGTTCTAGCAGATCTCTTCGAACCAGCATGTTAATCGCTTTGCGGATTTCCATGTTGCGAGTCGTCACCCGTTTCTCAATTTCAGCAACTGCAACTTGATGCCCGTCGGATCTCAAAATCGCACCTAAAACATCTTCCATGACTTCTTGCGGTATCGCACTGGACTTTCGAATCCAATCTGCCAGCAGTCCGTATCTGGGAGCGACCGCTAAAGTGATCAAGAAAATGCCCGTCATCGTCACCACAACCGTTGGTCCAGGGGCCCCACCGGTCACGCTGGCCAGGGCAAAACCAAGCCAAAACCCGCCCACTCCGAACGCCGCGGAAAGACAAATCATCCGGTCGAGCCGATCTGAAAGCAGGTAGGACGTCGCCGCCGGAGTGATGATTAAAGCGACAACAAGAATCACGCCGGCAATTTGAACCCCACTGACGACAACCAATGATGTACAGGCAGTAAGCATGTAATCGACCATCATGATTGGGATACCAAGCGACGCGGCCATGATCGGGTCAAAGCTGGTTATCTGCAATGTGCGATAAAAAAGAAGCACAACGCTTAACACAACCGAAGTTACAATCGCCAACAACCAGAGTTCTTCGTTGGGAACCGACAGCACCGATCCAATGATGTAGTGATAGATGTCAATATTGATGAGTCGCCCGACTGGCTTCAGGGAAATGACAAACGCACCCAAGGCAAAAATGCCGGAATACATTATCCCGATCGCCGTATCCTGTTTGATTCGCGAAAATCGAGTTACGAAGCCGACCATTGCAACAGTCACGACTCCAGCCAGAATCGCTCCGATCAGCATGGCTCCCAGATGAGCCTCTTCACCAAAAAACAACTTGATGAACAGATAACCAGCAATCACCCCCGCAAGCATCGAATGGGCAATGGCGTCAGCCAAAAAAGCCATGCCCCGAAGAATGATAAAACATCCGATCACACTGCAAACCG
The DNA here is from genome assembly GCA_039200505.1 of Planctomycetota bacterium. Lineage (GTDB taxonomy): Bacteria > Planctomycetota > Planctomycetia > Pirellulales > Pirellulaceae > Mariniblastus. The sequence continues at coordinate 21,037 of JBCCSJ010000023.1, forward strand.
TTGAGACCAAAGTCCCAACAATCAACGGACGAATGATGTGCCCAAATTCGAGTTGATATTCGACTAGAAATTCCACAACGACTCTTTGAATTTAACTTTGACTAAGGCTTGCAATGAATCCTCGAGCATTCGTAATCTGGAATTCGACACATTTTTAATCGCGACTTTGATTATCCGAGTCGGTTTCTGGATTTGCTAACTCCGCAAAAACTTTCATATTTCCCTCGTATACGTCAGCCAACAATCTTGGATCAAGTACTAATTCCGGTGGGCCAAACGCAAACATTCTTTGTTTCAATAAAACAAGTAAATCAAAGTATTCAGCCGCTGTCGCCAAATCGTGATGAACCACAACCACAGTCTTGCCTTCGGCTTTCGTTTCTTGCAGCACATCTAAAATCGCACTTTCAGTTGCAGCATCAACCCCTGCAAACGGTTCGTCTAAAAGCAGGATATCTGCATTCTGAGCCAAAGCTCTGGCCATAAAAACTCGTTGTTGTTGCCCGCCGGAAAGCTGTCCAATCTGGCGTTTTCCATATTCCGACATCCGCACCTTTTGTAATGCTTCGTCAGCAATTCGATAGTCGGATTTTCGCAGATCCTGCCACCAACGTCGTTTCCCGTATCGCCCCATGGCAGCGACTTCTCGCACAGTAATCGGAAAGTCCCAGTCAACCGACCCCCGCTGTGGAACGTACGCGACCCGTCCTCTTACTTTGGAAACTTCCTGTTCAAAAATTTCGACCGACCCAACATCGGGTTTCACAAATCCAAGAATCGCTTTAATGAAAGTCGATTTGCCGGAACCGTTCGGTCCAATAACTCCAACAAGCTTACCGCAGGGAATCGAAACCGATACGTCCAACAAGGCCGGTACTGGTCCGTAGCTGACCGTCAAACGATCGACCGAGATGGCAGAATTCAATTTTTCAACGTCCCGTCTAATCATTTGTTAACTACAAATTAAGATTTCGCGATTGCCTTATTAGTCAATGGGAGCAGGTCGCCTCAGTCAATGAGAATGGGTGGAGGTTTGGGGATCGCGGCTGGGAATTGTAAACAACACAGTTCCTCGAACGGTACCCAATCCCGCTTCGCTGGCCAATAGTTGTTCGGCCATCACAATTCCATCGCGTCGAACCACTACTTTTAAAACCGCCAACTCCATTGCCGTCATCGGTAGATTGGCCGAGACAAATATCTCATTGGGGCCAACTTCGACACCGTCTAACGATTCAATCGTCAATGCCGCTTCGGCCGGTAGTTGATCGGGGCTTTCGTAAACGACATTGCCCTTGAATTTGACCTGCAGTCCTTTCTCGTCCAAAAAGCTTTCACAATCAAAAGTGCGTTCGATGTCAACGGAATAGGTGCCGTTGGCGTAATTCACCTGCACTTCAACTGGAGGCCGGATAACACTGTCAGCAAACTCAATGTACGCGTAGGTCCCACCAATCAAAAAAATAGTGATCAAAATTGCCAGTGTTAAACGCATCGAACTACCAGTTTTGCCAAGCCAGAACGAATCCGTGATACGTCCAAGCTGATTTGGCTTTTTCAACTCTCATTTTTTGGGGTCGCTCGCAAAACAAACGTAGAGTCGGGGCGGTCCATTCAGATCCGCGGATTCACCAGCGACTCGGATCCAAACTATTTTAAGTGAGATACGATGGTCAACACATTCTCACGCATCATGCCAATGTAGGACTCACCTGCCGAACCCGATTCTCCCATTGCGTCGGAGTATAGCTCACCACCAATTTCAACGCCGGCCTCTTTGGCGATGTCGGTTAACAGTTCGCTATTAATGGAAGACTCCACAAAGATACTTTTGACTCCCAACTCCCGAATCTGATTAACGATCGTTTGCTTTTGGTCAATCGTGACGTCGGTCAATTCAGATGTTGTCCAGCCAACTGGACTGAATGCCTGGAATCCATAAGTCGAACAAAAATAGCCGAATGCGTCATGGTGTGTCACCAGGATTCTACGCGACTTCGGAATGGAATTGACTTGCTCCTGGATCCAAAAATTTAGTGTTCGCAACTGTAGCTGAAATAGTTTCGCTCGAGCTTCATATTCGTCCGCATGTTCCGGGTCGATTTTGGATACGGCGTTGCGAATATTAGTGACGTAGACCATCGCATTCTGGATGCTGAACCACGCGTGAGGGTCTTTTACAGATTCGCCATCCTCGTCAATCATCAAAGGCTCAACTCCATCCACACAAGTTGCGATCGGTTTGCCAGCGGTTTCAGCCAACTTGGACATCCACGAATAGCCTTCCAAATTCCAGCCATTTTCCAGACAGAGATCGGCTTTTTTTACATTCATTAGGTCATCGTTTCCTACTTCGTAGGAGTGTGGATCTTCACCGGCTCCCAGTACGCAAATCACTTCCCAACGATCGCCGACAACTTGCCGAGCGAAATCTGCAATCTGGGTCGTGGAACATACGACTACCAGAGGATCTGCATCGTCAGCCACGAGTGCATTGGATCCCAAAGACAACATACAAATTAGCCATGTTATCGCGAACCGGTATCGGGCCAATTGCAATATCCCGGCGGGAAGCGATGCCAAACCATTGGATTCGCCAATTCGGGATTCAATTCGTTTCATAGCAGTTCATCCAGATTTTTCAGTGGCAAAAATGTAGCAATGGCTACACTTTGATTTTCGGCAATCTTTCCCAAAATGTCAATTGAAAATCAGAAATTCCGAATTCGGGTTTCCACCAAGATTTTGAACTCACCGAAAGGCAAGTTCTAACTAACACCAGCCGGAAACCATCCGAACTTAGTTTGGGGGCCAATCAATCGGAAAGGAAGAAAGTCGCACCCAATTGCAAGTTTAAACCTGTAAAACCCCGGTCCGGAACGGTTCATCGACGGCAACCCGGGTCACAATATTAAGGGAATCAATCAACGTTTGCCGCGTTTGTTGAGGCGTGATAATGCCATCCACCCAAAGTCGACCTGCAGCGTATCGAATATCAGTCGACGTATCGTAAGCGGTTTGCACTTTTTCGCGTAACTGTTCCAGTTCGTCAGCATCGGGTTCTTTGCCAGCACGCTTTAACGCGGCGATATTAATGTCCAAGATCACCTTGGCAGCTTGTTTTCCGCCCATTACAGCATAACGAGCATTGGGCCATGCAAAAATGAATCGCGGATCGAAAGCTTTACCGCACATCGCGTAATTTCCAGCCCCGTAACTTCCACCGGTGATCAATGTGATTTTAGGCACTCTGCTGTTAGAAATTACGTTCACAACTTTCGCGCCCGCACGAATGATTCCAGCTTGTTCACTGTCTCGCCCGACCATGAATCCCATCACATCTTGTAAAAAGATAATAGGAGTCCAAGTCTGGTTGCAGTCCATGATGAATCGGGCTTCTTTGTCGGCACTATCGTGGTAAATCACTCCGCCGTATTGCATTCCATCACTGGCCGATTGGACGACTGTCCTTTGGTTGGCCACGATCCCGACGTGGTGGCCGCCAATTTTGGCATATCCACAAGCAATCGTTTGCCCATAATCCGATTTGTATTCTTGGAAAGATTCAAAATCTACCAGAAAATCGACCAGAGATCGAACATCGTAACGGGTTTGGGGATCGATCGGAATTTTTTCGTAGATAGGATCCAGCGATGGCTTGGGATCCACGCTTTCATCTCGACGAAACTCTTTCGCTCGCGAATCGGCGGGTAACATTTCCACCAGTCCACGCAAGCGTTTGATTGCGGCGTCATCATCGGGCTCTTTATAGTCGATGGTCCCACTTATGCTGGCGTGCATTTCGGCCCCTCCCAAGTCTTCGGACGAGACCTCCTGACCGATTGCACTTTTAACCAGCGCTGGTCCAGCAAGATAAAGCCCGCTCCCCTCGGTCATCACCAACTTGTCGCACAACACTGGCAGGTAGCCACCACCGGCCACACAATTCCCCATGATGGCGGCTAATTGAGGGATGCCCATGGCTGAAATAACCGAGTTGTTACGGAAAATTCGGCCAAAGTCATCTTCATCAGGGAAAATCTCATCCTGTAACGGTAAGAAAACTCCAGCCGAATCCACTAGGTAGACCAGAGGTACATGACAATGCATCGCGATTCTTTGAGCCCGCAAAACTTTTTTACAAGTCATTGGGAAAAATGCACCTGCTTTGATCGTCGCGTCGTTGGCGATGATCATGACGGTGCGACCGGAAACTTTCCCAAGTCCGCAGACCACTCCGGCCGATTTAGCACCTCCCCATTCGGTGTACATCTCCCAGCCAGCCCACAATCCGACCTCTTGCCAAAATGAACCGGGGTCTAACAGTTTGGCGATCCTCTCGCGGGCTGTAAGCCGACCTTTTTGGTGCTGGCGACCGATTGCCCTTTCGCCGCCGCCTAGCCGGATGTCGTGAATTTCGGCTTCGAATTCTTCGATTAACTTGTTCCAGGTCATGGTGATCTCAAGGCTTATTGCGGTATTTTCGTCTCTTCGGGTTTAATCACCCAATCGGTTTCAAAGTCTTCTTCGAGCCAAAGGTCTGCGACCGAATCCAACTCTTCGTCACAATTCACCTTGAGTTCATTAAACCGTTGTTCGTTCCGTTGCTGGGCCAATTTCAGATACAGAGTACCGGTCTTAAATTCCTGCTCTTTGTCAGGATCCGCAATCGTGCCATTGACCATTAAAGCACTCAAACGCGAGTAAACACAGCTTGCCATATAGAGTTCCGTTGCGATATCGGAAAGGCGTTCCTGAATGTACTGCTTGTCGATTACTTTCCTTTGATATTTCGCGGCAGCTAATTTTAGGTTCCAGGAAAACTGACCGATCTGCTTTGAAAGTGGCTTTGCGAAATAACGAAGGTGCTCATGCTTGACGGGAACTTTGGCCGGAACGAAGCTTTCACCAACAACCCCCAATCGTTTCGACCATGTGGTCCAGAGTTTTTCTCCTTCTTGCCCTTCTAATTCTTTACCCAAATGGCGAAATCCTACTGCCGAAATAAAACTTCTCAGAACATCGTTGGCACCTTCTCCAATCAAGTTTAATCGGGCGTCCCGCATCATCCTCTCAAATGGCTGATCAGTAAAGAATCCTTTACCTCCCCAAACCTGAAGGCAGTCGTTCACGATTCGCCATAGTTTTTCGCTGGAAAAGATTTTTATCATGGCGGTTTCGACCATGTAGTCTTCGGCCCCACTATCAATCAAAGCAGCCGCATGGTAAGTCGCACTCTCCATGGCATAGATGTCCGCTGCGGCTGTTGCGATCTTCTTGCGAACCAATTGAAAATCCGCCAACGTTTTTCCAAACTGGAATCGAGTGCTGGCCCGAGCGACCATTCTTTCAAGACAGAACTTCGCCGCCCCTGTGCAGCAAGCACCAAAGGTAGTTCGACCAAAATCAAGTACCGTTAGAGCAACCTTTAAACCCTTCCCCATCGGCCCCAAGATGTTTTCTTTGGGTACTTTCATGTTGGTAAATTTGATTCGACCTGTGGCCGTGCCGCGAATCCCAACTTTTTCCATCCGTTCATCAAGAACTTCAAACCCTTGCATATCCGGTGTGACCAAAAAAGCCGTAATTTTTCCGTCGGCAGATTTCCGATCCGGAGTTCTTGCCATTACCGTGAGCACGTCCGCAATGCCTCCGTTGGTGATCCATCTTTTTTCACCGTTGATGATGAAGTGCTCTCCATCCTCGGTTGGCTCAGCTGTCGTTTGCACGTTGCCCGCATCGGACCCTGCCAGTGGCTCTGTCAGAGCAAAGGCTGCCAATTTTTCACCCTTGGCTAACGGCTCCATCCAATCCTGCTTTTGTTGCTCGGTTCCAAAAAGCTCCAAAGCTCGCAATCCGATCGAATGATGAGCGTTGACAAATACACCGGTCGATCCGCAGTGGCCTCCGATGACTTCCATGACTTTGCAATAGCTCCACTGCTTCATGCCCGCCCCGCCGTGATCTTTTGAGACAGTCATGCCTAGCACGCCGATGTTGCCAAGCCCTTTCACAACGCCGTCTCGAATTTTGGCTTCGACGTCAATTTGAGCTGGATCGATAAATTCTCGGCAAAAATTCTTGGTCTTTTCAACCATGGAGTCCGTAGCAGTTTTCGTGTTAGGGTGAAAATCGGGGTACGGCATGATCGAGTCAGTCCGAAAGCGCCCGAAATAAAGATGCTTTACAAATCCTTCCTTTTCTGGCCCGTCGAAAAAAAGCTCTTCGGCTTGCTGGATTTGTTTTTCCTGTAGATCTGTTGAGGCTGACATGACGGTTCTTGGATCGGGTAATGAAAAAAAGAATTTGGCCCTACCGGCAAGTCAGTTTGAAAGCATGCCGGGGCATTCAGGCCCACTGTTCTTTGAGTTTATCGCCACGGCTTTGCGATCCAACTCAACACGAATGCCCAGATTATGCGTATTTAGTAAGTGAAATCAACGCATTCCAGAGATTCCCAAAGCTCGATTGGTTGGTTTGCCCGGTCGATTAGATAACATCGGGTGAAGTGAGTTGTTCAAATGATGAATGGAACCGTGAAAACCTTTTGGTCGGACTGGTCACGCATCTGATTTTTCATACGATTCAGGGATACCAAAATTGACCCATGGGAATCAACAAAATGTCGGAAGCTTTCATTATTTCCGGGGCTCGAACCCCAATCGGATCCTATCTGGGCAGTTACGCAAAAATGTCGGCCACCGATTTAGGTGGCATCGTCGTAAAATCAGCGATCGAGCGTTCCAAGTTGGATCCTGAGAAAATTGAAGAAGTCATCATGGGGAATGTGGTCTCTACCGGGATTGGACAGGCACCGGCTCGGCAGGCGGCGTTGAAGGCGGGACTTCCATCAACCATTGCGGCAGTGACGATCAACAAAGTTTGTGGATCCGGCCTTAAAGCAGTCATGTTGGCCAGCCAAGCGATTCGCTGCGGGGATGCGTCAGCAATCGTTGCCGGTGGGATGGAAAACATGTCTGCCGTCCCGCATTTTGCCAAAGGGCTACGCGGCGGATTGAAGCTCGGTGATACGACACTTGTCGACGGGATGGTTTTCGATGGCCTGACATGCTCCTTCGAAAACTGTCACATGGGTTTGCATGCCGAACACGTGGCCGAAAAATACGGAGTGTCCCGCGAAGATCAAGATGCTTTTGCATCCGAAAGTCAAAAGCGGGCCGCACACGCGATTCAATCCAAAGCGTTTGAAAAAGAAATCGTGCCGGTTACGATCAAAACGCGAAAGGGGGAAACCACGGTTGCGGTCGACGAAGGAGTGCGACCCGATACGACCCCCGAAGGGCTTGCCGGACTACGACCGGTGTTCGACAAATCGGGGACAGTCACCGCCGGCAACGCGTCGACATTGTCCGACGGTGCTGCAGCAGTTGTGGTTGCTGATGCCAAAACCGCATCCCAGGCCGATTGGAAATTTAAAATTGTTGCCAGCCACACTTCCGGTGTCGATCCGAAAGAAATTTTTATCGCACCTGTCGACGCTATCAAAGGAGTTTTTGAAAAGTCCGGTTGGACCAAAGACGACATCGATTTGTTTGAAATTAACGAAGCCTTCGCCAGTCAAATGGTCGCTTGCGTTCGAGGACTCGATTTGGACATGTCCAAAGTTAACATCAATGGCGGCGGCATTTCGTTGGGCCACCCGATCGGAGCCAGTGGCACCCGTGTACTGGTCACGCTGATTCACGCTATGTTGAAAAACAACCTATCCAAGGGGATCGCGAGCCTTTGCCTTGGAGGTGGAAACGCTGTGGCAATGGCCATCGAAAAAGCGTAAACCGCGACCGGTTGTTCCAACCGAATTAACAAAACGATGACTTAAATAAGACCTTTCGGCTTTGAAGCAAGGTCCTACAAAAACCAATCACACGAGGTTTGAAATTGGATTCACTACTACATGATCTGGCAGACTACGTTCACAATCAAAAAATCGAAAGCAGTCTTGCCTACTCGACTGCCAAGCATTGCCTGATGGACAGTCTTGGATGCGGTTTTTTAGCTTTGGCTTATCCGCAGTGCCGTAAAATGCTGGGGCCGGTCGTTCCCGGCGCTTCGATGAAAGGCGGCTGTCGAGTTCCGGGAACTGGCCTGGAATTAGATCCCATCAAGGCGGCCTTCGACATTGGCGCGATTATTCGATGGCTCGACTTTAACGATACCTGGTTGGCAGCCGAATGGGGGCATCCTTCTGATAATCTTGGCGCTATCCTCGCGGTTGCGGATTATCAAAGTCGAGTCAAAGGGGAATCTGTCACCGTCGGTGATATCCTGACCGCGATGATCAAGGCCCATGAAATTCAGGGCATCTTGGCATTAGACAATTCGTTTAATCGAGTCGGACTTGACCACGTCCTTTTGGTACGCATCGCCAGCACATCGGTAGCCAGCCAAATGCTGGGTTGCGATTTCGAACAAACAATTAATGCGATCTCCAACGCCTGGATCGACGGTGGGGCTTTAAGAACGTATCGCCATGCACCTAACACTGGATCGCGTAAAAGTTGGGCAGCTGGAGATGCTACCAGCCGTGCAGTCCGCCTCGCATTGATCGCTCAATCGGGCGAAATGGGCTACCAAACAGCCATGTCGGCCAAAAATTGGGGATTCGAAGACGTACTCTTCGGTGGCAATCCGGTCACTCTAAGACAGCCTCTCAATTCCTACGTCATGGAAAATGTCCTTTTCAAGATTTCATTCCCTGCCGAATTTCATGCTCAAACCGCCGTGGAGTGCGCACTGCAGTTGTACCCCCAAGTCCACGAAAAACTGGAGCAGATCGAACGCGTCGAGATGGAAACGCAGGAACCGGGTGTCCGAATCATCGACAAAACAGGGCCACTTCATAATTTTGCCGACCGAGACCATTGCCTTCAGTACATGGCGGCGATCGGCCTCATATTTGGTGAATTGACTGCCGAACACTACACCGATTCCGTGGCAGCCGACCCAAGAATTGACGCATTGAGGGACAAAATGGTTGTAAAACAAAACGAATCTTTTACGACCGATTATTACGATCTCGATAAACGGGCGATCGGCAACAGCATCCAGGTCTTCTTTAACGATGGATCATCGACCGAGCGAGTCGAAATTAATTATCCGATTGGGCACCGAAATCGCCGATCCGAAGGAATTCCCGTTCTTGAAACCAAGTTTAAGAATAGCCTTCAAAGAGTGTTTGACGATTCGCAGGCGGCGGCGATTTTAGAAATTTTTGCCGACGATGAAAAATTAAAATCGACCTCTGCTGCTGAGTTTATGGATGCATTCGTCAAACAGAGAACCGACATTGGGATGATGCTGGCGTAAAACCGAATAGCGGTCACTCATGCGAGCAACCCCTGCTGTTGGTCTCATTTCAAGGGGCGATCGTGTATCGGCCAGCGCAGGATGATAACCACTATTTCCCTGCGGTAGCCAGTGCGAGGAATTAGGCACCGCCGACCTTTTGATTCCGCATAGCTAGACGACCAAGCCCAGCTGGGCAAAGGTGATGCAAAGCCCATCGCGACCACACGGCATCGACGGTTGTGACGGTTTGCCGGCTTCAAAAATTGGCATCGAGTTCTCCAATTCGCTACCCTTTAAGCCGAACGCAACGCTTTCACTGCGACAAAGATGGGCGCACGATTTATCGGTGCGTACTGACACCAAACCATTGCAAAGCAAAACCACGCCCCGATAGATCGCAATTCGTTATCTGGCTTCGGCTTGATTTAAAAAACGAACGTCTAGTCGATTGGTAGTTTGGCCTTTTCTTGGGTCGTTATTTCATCGTACGGTTGCCGCGTTCCAAGCTTTCCACAGAAAGCTCCGTCGTCTCGATACCTTCGTTTCCTTGCTCGTTCCTCGCATGGGGCGCTTCAGTAATCTCCACGACTCCACCAAAACGGGAGGTTCACCACGGTTTTGCGGGAACATCTA
>JBCCSJ010000024.1:0-30689 GCA_039200505.1 Planctomycetota bacterium
AGCCCAGGGCAACGCCCTGGTTCTCTAATTTCGTACTACAATCCTAGCCCTGAAAGGGCGAAATATCGCGAGTAGGTTCATTGGATTTGCGACGACGGATTTGCCCTATTCGGGGCGAGTCTCAGCCTGAAGGGCTGTTACAATCCAGCCCAGGGCAACGCCCTGGTTCTCTAATTTCGTACTACAATCCTAGCCCTGAAAGGGCGAAATATCGCGAGTAGGTGCATTGGATTTGAGAGAGCAGAACTAAATTCCATCTATTCGTCGGAGGTTTCTAAATCCTTGAATTTCAATACGGATTCGGTCACGGTCCCGTTCCCCGATTGATAGCTTCGGAACGACGCTCCATGAAAACAACCGATCATTTTGATCATTCTTTGGCAATGATCGACGATTTGGTCCTGAGAAAACTGGAGTGTATCTCGTTCGGCTTCATAAGAACTCAAGTCGATCTCTTGTCTCTCATCCTTCAACTTATTAGCGACGGAGGACAACATCTCCGAAGCGTAGCCGGTTAAAACTCGGTTGTCGAGAAACAAGATAGACGACGATGGTTCGAGGGAACTGGCAGGTCCGAATATCTTATTGGCACCGCTGGGTTCCAAAAGTGACATAGCCTGCGATTGATCGAGTCCAGCAGCAAGCGTTTCCTGACCCACCGCAATGACTGGCGTGATGGTTAGATTAACTCCAGGTTCCAACGGGGCATCGATATTCCAGGAAACCGTCAAAACGAGGTCCTCTTGAATCGCGACCGTAGGGGCCATCAAAGCAAATTCCTGTCGGCCTGGGGCACTGAACATTTGATTCGATTCCGAAATTGATTTTTCGAGATCATTCCAGAATTCCATTCCGAACTTCTTGACATCATCCATCTTGTCGCTGGAGATTAAAAGCGCGGGCATCGGAATAGGAAGATTCATGCCCAATAATTCTTCATTGACAAGGGTCGAATTTGATACCACGTCGATGAACAATCCAGCCTGCTGATTTTCCATGGCCGGAATGAGTTTGTCTCGCATGGAGACAATCGTTTTGTTAGCAAACCTGCCCCAGATATCGAACGCTTCTTTCGCTAGCTGGTCCGTCTTTTCCGCTTTTTCAATTTCTGCCTCGTCATCTTTCGCAGAACGAATCGCTGCTTCTTTGACAGCATCCATGGCAGGTTCCAGTAAATACTCCAGTCCTTTCTTTGACCATTTGACCGCGAATTCAAATTGCTTTGAAATTCGACTGGGACGTTGGACAAGGAAGCCTAAATTGTTTTGACTGGCATGTTGACTAAGTGTCAATGGTTTCGAAGAATCCAGATACGGATGCAAGGAGTCAGCATATTGATAACCGGTGATGCCATCGTCGCCCAACGCCGTAAAACCATAGGTCATTCCAGGGGCTTGAATCATCGTCTTGAATTCCTTGGCGAACTGCACCAGATCCTGAGGAGCATTTTCAGCAAACCGCCGTTTTTGTTCTTCGGTAAGACTTTCATCTTGTTCGATGGCGGCTTTAATCATGGGAACGTAAGACTCGATAACGGTATCGAATTCCAGATTGGCTTCAGCATATTCCTTGCTGAAGTAATAGACGCTCGTGATCGCCTGATTTTGATCGATGGCCTGCCGAAGTTTGTTCAGCTTGGGTAGATCAATTAATTTTTCCCCTTCACCGAACTGCGCTAATTTTTCGGTCTCGGGTGACAAACCGAAAACCAATTGGTCACCTGTCAGGCCGAGCGTTAAAGTTCCCACCTTGTTAAGAATAAAGTCCTCGATCTCAGCGGTGATTTCATCGTTTCCAATTTCGTCGTAGACTTCATCTAGCGGCAGGTCGGCTAATTCAATCCTGATTGACATCAGATACCGCTCTTCATTTTTTTCGACCCGCCATCCGGAGGCCAAGAAATCCATTTCTTCTGGCAGGTCAGACATTGCGGACGCGACGCTCGATTCCACAAATTCAAGTAGATCCCGCATGTCGTCTGGTTCTTCCAAACGGGTTCCCATCATGAATGTGGGACAGGAAATGTCTTGAAAGTTTTGCAAAAAGGCTCGGGCGATAAGTTCGGTCGATTCGTCCGACGGATTGGGCTGATTCATCTCTTCAGGAGGGATCAGGTCCATGATTTCACCAAAGAAATTTTGAGCCGCTTTGTTTGCGGCCAAAGCATCTTTGTCAACGTAAAAGAAAAACTCCTGGCCGAGCACTTCTTCGATGACAGCCCAAATGGGGCGAGCCACGGCTCCCGAATAGGCGACGCCGTAATATTCCAAGTAGACTGCAATCGGATTTTCCGAATTGAATTCTTCGTAGCCACGGCTTTTGCCTCGACGATACGCTTTTCGCATCCCTTTGGACATCTCAGAATTCTTGACGTACTGGTAGGCTTCGCTGTCAAAAATCGCATCGAGCAATCGTTGGTGATTCATCGTTGCGATGTAATATGCCGCAGAAGCCGGAACCTTGGTTAGAGATCCAAGCTGCGACGGGTCCTGCCCACTGGCCGAAGATTGCAGCAAAAATAGACAGCAGAATGAAAGAATCAGATTTCGTAACATGAGCCTGACAACGAAGAAAGAATGAGCGAACTTGAACACGCCCAATTTAACAAAGTTCACCAAAAATGGCGAATCAAGCATTGTAGCTTCGCCTTGCAGGTCTAACCACAACTTCTCTAGTCCGCGATTCTGCGATTGTCGTATCCAAATGGAGTGGGCAGACTTACGCCAGCCAACAAGCTTCCACCGACGTTTGGAGCTAATGCAAGCGAAGTGCCAACGCTAAAAGTACCGACACCAAACCCTTGAATTACACCCGCGATTCCTACCGCGTTGGCATGAAATGTCGGGCCAAGTGCTGGGAGGCTTGCAAGTCCACCGGATGCACCGACGCCAAACTGAATCCAAAATCCAGTGAGCACACTACTTTCAATTCCATAAGGATTCGCAAATGCCGATGGAGATTTCAACTGTAAGGTTCCAAACGTGATATCAAAAGGCAATGCGGCGGGTGTCAGAAACAAGAACCGAGAAAATTCTCTCCAGAATCCAGCACTGCTTCTGAACCCAATTCTACCGATATTGTCGGCCACTTTCGAAAAAATGTTGGGGGACACCGCACCGGCAAAGAGTTGAATGTGGTAAGCCTTTGTTTCATACCCTTGGTTGCGAGCAGTTAAGACCGTTCCGCCAATACCACCTCCCAAAATTGTAGGGGCAAACACGAATTGGGCACTCGCGCCTTCCCACGTAATGTCGAGACCTGCTTTGTAAGCTATATAGCCGGTCGTTAACGCACCAAGTCCCGTGACTATTGAGCTGGCAATTAAGACCTCTTTGAGTGTTACCAGCCCGGTCGGGTCTGTATTTGAAACTGGATTCGCATCGGCGTATTGATATCGGTGTAAAGAAAATGGTCGATCAACAACACCGGGGAACGGGTCTGTAGATACAAATCTTCCAGTGGAATTTTGTAGGTGCCTCGCGCGTAAGTACGTCAAACCCGTAATTGGATCAAACGGTTCTCCTGCAAACCGAAATAGATTACCAATCGTTTCGTTGGAATCGAGCAAATTACCGAACGCGTCATAGTTGTAAGTGTTAACAATACTGCCATCAGCGGACGAGATTTTGCGTACTGTTCCAAGATGATTTCGATGATAGTAGAAAGTCTGGTCGTTACTTTCTTGTGAAATTAGGCCGTTCCCCCACGCGTAGGATCTTTCGGTTTCACCGACGCTGTTCAATTCCTCAACCACACGAGGCAATTCACGATTTGAATCGACTAAGTAAAGAGTCAGTTCTCCATTGATTCGTCGACTAACCCTGTTCCCTTGGTGGTCGTATTCGTATTCAACGATCTCCGTACCGGTCGGGCTGGTGGTTACTACCGAGACTAAACGATTGTCGGTATCCCAGGAATAGACGGTTGAATCGGAAGCACTCGTTCTTTCAGATAATTGATTGCCGTTGGCATCGTATGTATAGACAGTTGTTACTCCATTCAAAACTTCCGAGATCAACTGGTCATTTTCGTTGTATTGGTAGGTGCTAAGCCCTTCAACTGAATCTAACTTGGATACCCGGTTTCCAACTGCATCATAGGCGTACTCAATTGTTTTTAACGTTAAGCCAGATTCCGATATCGATTCAAAAACGAGACGACCAATGGCATCGTATCGGTAATCTACGGATCGCCCATCAGCGTCAACAGAGCCAATTCGTTTGCCAGCGTTATCGAATTCGTAGGTGATAGAGTCGATAATACTTCCATTCGCATCTTCAACAACTATTGCCGCCAATAGCCCATTTGCCGTATAGCTTCGAGTTTCAATTGTTCCGTTCGGAAGTGCAGTTACAGTCAGGTTTCCAATCGCGTCGTAGGTGTACGAAGTACTTCCGGAACCACTGCTAACACTTTCAATCTGTCGCTGAGAATCATACGTGTAGCTGGTTTCCCATCTTGGCGTCGAAATGGAAATCAGATCGCCAAGTTGATTGTATTCATAATTCAACTCGGTGCCGTCGGGATTGACTTTTCGAGTCAACAGCTCTCGTTCGTCATATTCATAGGACGTTTCACCTCTTCCATCAGTGACTAAGACGATCGAACCGGAATCGTTATAGCTGTAATTTACGATGGATCCTTCGACGTCAATCTGTTGTGTTACTCGATTCCTCGAATCGTAGACAAATTGAGTTTCGTCACCGTTGAAATCGATCACTGATGTTAGCTGGCCTGCAGCATCATACTGCCTAGTTTCTGTTTGGCCGAGCGGTCTCTCTGTTGCAATTAAGAAGCCACGCAAATCGTAGGTGTAGATTGTCGCTCGACCAATCGCATCAGTCTGCTTTATCAAATTTCCCAGCGAGTCATATTCATATTGAGTTGTTTGTCCCAATGCATCGGTAATCGAAATTAATCTGTCAAGTTGGTCATACTCGTAAAAAGTAGAATTCCCAAGCTCATCTACTTCGGAGATAAGATTGCCATGGGCGTCCCAAGTTGACGATCGGGTAGTTCCATCCGGATTCGTAATACCAATCAGATTTCCTACGTCATCAAATTCGAAACCCGTTACTTCACCAAGTTCATCGGTATATGAAACTAGCCGGTTTAACGCGTCAAATTCAAAACCGACGCTAGACTCACCCTCCACTTCTCGCTCGATGACGTTTCCAACCGCGTCGTATACAAAATTCACCGTGCCTGAAACGTCTGAGATGGTGCTAATCCGGTTTCTTCCGATGTAATCTAAATCCAATTGAGGATTATCTTGGTCGTTATCGGGTGTTGAGTCTGGAAAGACCTGCGAAATCAAACGTCCCGATGCATCGTAAACCATGGACGTACTTTGACCGTTGGGGCCAACGGCGGCTTGGAGATTTCCGTTTTCGTCATATCGAGTTTCGGTGCTCGTACCGTCTGCATAGGTAACTTTTGTTGGGCGTGATTTCCCATCGTATTCATAGGAGGTACGCTCGCCATTAACGTCTATTTCAGCAATCTGATTTCCCAGAGCATCATATTCGAACTCTCTTTTACTTCCGATGGGATCAACGGCAGCTAGAATTCGCCCATTGGCGTCATATTCGAAACTGGTGGTGACTTTTGTGATGCTATTATCTGGGTTAAGGACAGAGGTAATGGCATTTATTTGGTTGCCGTTTGCATCATGTTCCGCTGCTGTTTCAACTCCTGCTGGATCGACTTGCCGAACAAGGTCTCCAAAAGAGTCGTATTCGAATTGCACTGTTGATCCCAGAGGACTGACGATTTGAGAAACGTTTCCACGCTGATCAACCGTGAATTCAGTTCGATTACCTAACGCGTCAGTCTGGGCAACAATGTTTCCACGAGTGTCCCGTTCGAAAGTCGTCGCATTGCCGAGTTTGTCAACCGACGCAATCAACTGACCCGCTGCGTTTCTGGTGAATGTCTCGATGTATCCAAGCTGGTCGGTTCTCGATAGCTCGCGACCACTTGAATCATATGAGAAAGATACAGTCTCCCCGAATTCGTCGACCTGTTGTGTGACAAAATTATTTTCGTCGTATATGTACTCTACAACTCCTCCGCTTGGGTCTGTTACTCGACGTTTATTCCCACGGCTATCGTACTCAATCACAATCGTTGAACCATCGGTATCCTCGATGATCGAAATAAAATTATCCGGGTCGTATTCAAACTCGAGTGGAACACCGTCAACATCAATCACTCGGGTGAGTCTTCCCTCGTCGTTGTAAACACTGCGTGATACAGGTCGATCAAGAGGATCTATGATCTGGTCCAAGTAATGGGCTCGGTCCGAGCGGTAAGAGAACTGCGTTAGCTGACCGAGCCGATCTGAGACAGTTACTAGATCACCTGAAGTACTGTATGCATATTCGATAGTATTCCCGGCGGGATCCTCAATCGAAGTGATTCGATTTGAAAGATCGCGGTTGAAAACAACACTCCGCCCAGCAGTGCTCGATATTCCAGATTCAGAGAACGTCAGAAGGTTACCATTGCGATCTTCAGCAGTTTCAAGTTTGCCATTAAGTCCATTAATTTTGTACTTGATTCCGTTTTCTGTTGTCAACGTAAACCCGCCGCCAAAATCGGGGCTGGCTGGGTTGTAGGGCACGCCGCCGCCGGCTGATAACTCTCCAAATTCATTGACGGTCAAATTGCCAGATCGGTTAACCGACAGAGTACTTGTGACGCCGGGATCGGCTATAAATCGTGGAGTTGCAAGCACCAAGCTGTTACCGAAACCAGGCAGCGTTCGAATGATGGGATCAAAAGTGAATCCCTGACGACCTTCGCCCGGCACATTCAAATAAACTCGTGTACCAGGTTGGTAAGCAGAGAAAATTCCGTATTCCTCAAGACCGGTTTCAGGCAAACTCACCTGTAAATTAGTATCTCTGAATTCCAAACGCCAACCAAATCCGAAGTCACCCTCCACATCAGCCTGCAGCGTGTCGTAAACACGGGTAACTTCGATTGGAATTCCCGCAACGGGAATAATCAGGTCGGTAAAAGCGAGTTGGAAATTGCCAAGCTTCAAATCGCCAATGATTTCGACCGACTGCTCGATCACATTGCCGTTACCACCCGCATCGAACGCCTCCAGACGAAGCACGTAGCTAGCATTTTGCAGCAACGTCGGATCAAGCTGGCCTAATACTCCGTTGTCGATGTTCTCGGTGCCGCTGGCAATTTCGCGGAAATCGCGGGTGCCAAATTCAGCCAGCAAAAGACGGTACGAAACCAAGGTGTCGTCCAAAACCGTACCAATGATGTCGGTTGGAGCCGTGATCGAGTCGCCGTCGCCAGGTGATGTGATGGAAACAACAGGTCCTTCGACATCGTTCGGATCAGCAACAAAAATTGTGACTTCGTCAGTGGATGAATTTCCAGCCGCATCGGTTGCAGTGGCCAACGCGGTGAGCCCGCCGACGGTGTCAAGCTGAACTCTTGCATTTCCATTGGCGTCCAGCGGAACCGCCACGCCATCGATCGTCAGAACAAGCGACTCGATGCCAACGTTATCGATCGCCTGAACCCGAATGTCGACGATCGATCCAACGTCAACCGGATTCTCGCTCAGGTTGATGGCGACTCTCGGAGCCGCGGTGTCCGCGGCTACGTTCACAGTGAACGACTGAGTCGCGAACGCTCCGCGTGGATCCAAAACGCGAATCTCAACATCGTTTTCACCCAGTTGATCCGCACCCGGGATCCAGAACATGCGACCCAGTCCATCAATCAACATACCTTCCGGACCACTGACGATTTCGTAAGTCAGAAACTCGCCATCAGCATCGGTCGCCAGTACGTCGTAGCGGAATGGTTGACCGGACGCCAACTCCGTCGGCGGTGTGGAACTGATGACTGGAGCGTTGTTGGCAGCCAAGACGGTTAACGAGAACTGCTGGATGCTACCACCAAGTGCTGGGTCACGAGCCACGATTTCAACAATCGCTGTCCCCAGATCATCGGCGGTTGCAGTCCACTCCAGCAGCCCCGTCGTAGCGTTGACCGTCATCCCGGGCTGTGAACTGAGCAGCGTATAAGTCAGCTCATCACCATCCGGATCTTCACCAACGATTTGATAGGTGTAAGTTGCCCCAACGGTAGTAAAGAAACCGGGTGTCGAGGTAATGACGGGCAACTGATTCGGCTGACCATCTGCGACTTCAATGTTGTAAGTTTGAGCGACCGTTGCCCCCAGAGAATCCGAAACCGAAATTTCAACACTGGCAATTCCGTCCTGACCTGCCGCAGGAGTCCACTGCACCAATCCACTGTTGGCGTCGATCGCCATGCCTTCTGGTGCGCCAAGAAGACTGAATGTCAACCGATCCTGATCGATATCTTCGGCTCCAACCTGATAGAGATACGTCGATCCGACGGCAGCTGTTGTTGGCGGCGCGGACAAAATCACCGGAGGTGTATTGGTGGCTCGAACTTGCAACTTGTAAACCAGTTGTGAAAACGCTCCGTAGGTGTCGATCACCTGAACTCTGACATCGTTGATGCCAAGGTCGCTGTCGTCAGGTTGCCACGTGATCAATCCTGTCTGCGCATCGATCGCCATACCCAAAGGTGCTTCTTCCAGCGTCCAGAACAACGTGTCGTTGTTGCGGTCTTCGGCGGTCGCTTGGAATCGGTACTCTTCGCCCGAGATTGCCGACGTCAATGGAATCGAAGTGATCTCTGGCGGGAAATTCACCGGCTGAGTCGTCACTTCAATGACGAACTCCTGAATCGCCGATCCGCCACGGCCATCTTCGACGACCAGACGAACCGTTTGCTCACCAAGCTGATCCGGATTTGGCTGCCAGACGATCAATCCGTCAGGACTGAGCGTCATTCCGTCCGGTGCTTCGTCAAGCGTCAGCGTTGTTGGATCCCCGTTCTGATCAAACGTACTGACGCGATACAAATAATTGTCGCCCAAGCGAACTTCCAGCGGCGGCTCGGACAAGAACACCGGATCAACGTTCGCCGGTGCCAGTTCGACCGTTAAATCAAAAGTCTGTTCGGAAGAAAGCCCACGTTCATCGAGCGCAATTACCGTCACGGTGGCGACTCCGATCTGACTGGAAACCGGCGTCCAGCTGATCACACCAGATTCGGCATCGATGGTCATACCCTCTGGAGCAGCGGAAAGCGAAAAGGATATAGAATCATCCTGCGCATCAACAGCTCGCACTGCATAGGTGTACGGCAAGTCGACTCCTGCCGGCCCTGTCGGAGGTGTCGACACAATCGTTGGCGCTGTGTTCGGTTCGACAACCTCGACCTGGAAGTACTGTAAATCGAATCCACCGTTGCCATCACGAACGCGAAGCAGAATGTTTTGGACTCCGATCTGATCCTGAGCCGGCGTCCATCGCATTACACCATTATCAGGATTGACTGCCAGCCCAGCAGGAGCAAGCGGTGAGTCAAACGTCAGCGTATCACGGTCTAACTCTTCCACAACTGGCGTGTAATCAAAAAGCTCACCCGCAACCACGCGTGCTGGAGGTGTGCTGGTGATTTTCGGGTCTGTGTTGACCAGCGGTACCTGACGCGTGACAAAGTCGAGATCCTCAATCGCTTCACCAGGATCGATCGAAACCTCGTAACTTCTGCTCTCAGGTGCAGTTACCCGAACTCCTTCCTCAGGAAGAATCGAAACCACATACGTTCCAGACCCTAAACTTGAAAAACTGTAGTTTCCGAATTCATCTGAAGTCGTCGACTGCTCGCCGCTGTCAAAAATTCCATTTCGATTCTGGTCAAGGAATACAGTGAAGGTCGATGTTGGAACGTTCAACGACGAGGTCAGTTGCACATTGTCCAATCCGCTCAGGAAATTGCCTGGCTCGCTGCCGTTGTAGAACGCAATGTTAGTCGAAGACTTTGTAGCGGTGAAAGTGTATTCGAATCGTTGCCAGTCCAACATCGTTTCCGGAGCCGTTGAATTGGTGAACTCAATGGGATCTCCGTTGTCGATACTCAATTCCACGGTCGATGGCATAAACGATGCGGCCATCGCAGAGCCGACATGGAAACTCAACGTGTATTCCTGGCCGATAACGGTGTCGACATCCTGTTGGATTCCGTTCCTCGCCTGAGTGGCAAGTCCCTCTAAGTCAAGCCACTGACTTCCATCTTGAGCTTGGAATGTCACACCAGCCTCGGTGTATGCTCCGTCGATGATGCTAACGTGAGGTCCAGTTGTTGCAACGGTCCAGCCAGGAAGTTCGTCACCGGAGAAGTTTTCGAAACTGCCGACTGGAACTTCTGGAATTTCGAATGAACCGTTGAGCAACCCGGCATCGAAGGTTTGACTTTCAACAAGTTCAAATACAGATCCTTCAATGCTACCCGCTTCACCACCGTTAACATCAAGCGTAAAGATCTGCTGATCGAATCCGCCTCGACCATCATCGACCCGGATCGTAATTTCATGTTCGCCGTAAATCACAGCATCCGCTGTCCAAGAAAGCACACCTGTGGCGGCATCAATTGCAATCCCTTCTGGACCGGCAACCAAAGACCAAGTGAGTGCGTCGCCATCCGCATCGACCGCGGTCGCCCCGTACTGGTACGGCGAAACGATGAAGACCGGAATTGAGCCGATCGTTTGACCTTGTGTAAACAACAAGTCATAAGAAATTGGACGACCATTGCTGCCAACTTTGATTTCGAAGTCGTAAGTCTGTCCAGCCACTACATCGGTGAATAGACCACCTTCAGGATTCACAAACTCAATGTCCGCATCCAGATTTGACGGAATCAGCCGCAGTGCCGTCTGCTCGAGAATTTCCTCAACCTTGACATCAATAAATGCATTGGTGAACGATTCAGCTGTCAGTCCACCAGACCGAAGCTGACGTAGATCCCACGCTGCCCCGTCAAGTGCGAAAGCAAGATCGATGTACTCCTGTTGAACCGAGATATTGGAGCCGCTGACTGATCCGACCGGATTGGTGATGAAGCCTCCATTGCCGTTGGCAACAAAGGCGTTTCCTTCACCATCAACACCGATGGCTTGATTGTTGCCTTCGTCAAGAAACCTTCCACTGACCACAACATTGAGCAGCGCTTGAAGATCTGAAAATTCCCCGAACAAGGATTCGAATTGGGGATCATCATTGAGGACATCGCGATCTTCGTCGCTGACCATGATCACGTTGACTGCTGCCCCGTCACGGAATGTGCCGGACCTGAACGCGTAATCGATGTTGGAGTACCCGTCTTCCCCGTCTGCAGAGGTGACTAGATCCATTGCTGTCAGCCGGGATGTTGCCGAATCGTCCCAAGCAAGGTTGTAGTCAGGTCGAAGTGCGAAGTGCTGTCCTTGAGCGCCATCAAACGTGTAAACGTGGACCGGGGTATCATCATTAATGGTTGTACTTGCAATCGAGCCATCGGTCACGAGTTCGCTGGTCGCCAGATCAACCAACGTCGATGAAAAACTAACGTCTCCAAGGAAATCATCTGTTCCATCGATCCGCAATTCATAGATTCCAGAATCAAGCTCGATGACTTGCTGGCCACGATTGTAAGTCAGTGGAGCAACTTCGAATCCATTGACCTCCGTCAGCGACCAGCTGATCTGTGAGTTTGAAAGTTCCGGCTGGAAGAGCAGCAACTGCGGCTCGACAATTTCAAATTCGTAAACCAGTTCTTCTCCTCGACTATTTATGGAGGCATTCGTTGTGCGGTTTGGCTGAAGCGTTTCTCTAGTTTCGACGAACGGAATCAGATTGAAAGTGTATGTATCGTTCCCGGTGTTGCCCCGCCACCCTTCAATCAAAAAGATGTATGTGCCGTCTCGCGGAACCTCAAAAGACTCGACATCGCGGAGCCCACCCTGGATCAACAAAGTCTGACCAAATGGATCCACGATCTTATATTCAGTATTCGAGATGTCTGAACCTTCAACATCGATGAAGAAGCGATCTCCCGCATTTGCATCGAATGAATAGAAATCGGTCTCGTTAGGAATTGTTAACTCGCCAGCAATCACAACGCCGGGTGTCACAGCAACCGCACTTGCGTTGACGTCGTAAAAACTAAATGAATAGGCCCCGGGCGTTCCGCTGGACGCAAAAACATCCAACTGATAATCGCCAGCAACTAAATCCAAAACTGGATCGTCAAAATTGAAGGAATCAGTAGCGGCGAATGCCCGGTTCGAAACGACTTCGCCACGCGGTCCCCTGAGGGACCATCGAATGGAACTACTGTTCGTCAACGCATCCAGATACATCAACGACCGTTCGCCAAGTGTGAAGGTATATGAATCGACTTGGTCTTCAGCGTTCAGATCCCCGCTGGTAACCGTCGCAAAATCCAAGGGCGTCCCTTCGAAAGCTGTTCGAGGCACATTGCCTTCATGTGTTACGACAATCGAATATTCGTCGTTGTCGACGTTGGCCAAGCGACCTTCAACGATGAGATAATAGGTTCCAGAAAAAGCACCTTCTACCGTTGCCACGTCCCGGTTCAATGGCGACGAGAAAATCTGTTTTCCATTCGGACCGATCAGTCGGTAGTCTGAGGCGATCGAGCCTTGCGTCGTTGAATCAAAGGAAATTTGATCTCCGGCAAGCAAGTCAAAGCGATAAATCTGGCTTTCAGTTGGTGAAACCTGAGTTCCAGCAATCGTTGTGGGCGACCCTGAAACGGGATTTGCGATTTGAGTTGACTGAGTCGGATCGAACAAGTCAAACAGAGCAAACTCGAATTCGCCAGTTGATCCATCGACGCCATCGACTGTCAAAGTGTATTCGCCAGCTCTCAGTTCGAATGAAACTGATGGATTGCTCGTGTTTGAAGTTAAGTTTGAATCCGAGCGGGAAAATTGACGGTCTTCATATTCAACGCCTCGAGGCCCTTCGAGCGTCCAGCGAATGTCAGCGCTGTTGGTCCGTGAGTCAAAATGAACAAAAGTGTCATTAGCGAGACTGAAGGAATAAGAAACTTCATCGTTTGGAGTTGCAATTGACTCAGAAGTCGTCGCACCAAGAGCGAGGGGGCCTGCATTACGAACAGTTCTTTCGAATACGCCGAGAGTGTAAGAATCAGGGTTCTCATTGGCGATTTTGGCTTCCACCAATAGCACGTAAGTGCCTGTCGCGTTGGCTTCGAAGCTTCTGTCTTCCAACCGTGATGTTTCAAACAGTCGGTTTCCGAACGGATCGTAAACGCTATAGCCCGCCACGTTGGAATCATCCACGTTCTCGAAATCAACAAGGATCTCTTGTCCAATCGTGGTGTCGAACTTGTAGATGTCAGTTTCTCTCGCGACTGCGAACTGACCATCCATCGCAACGCCCGGCTCCAGACTCGTTGCGGAGGCAAAGTCAAGCAGACGGAAGGAGTAATCGCCAAGCGAATCACCAACCGCGTCAATCGTCAGGGTGTAGTTTCCGGTGGAAAGATTGATGACCGGGTCAGCAAAACTGGTGGAGTCGCTGTTTGCCAGTGGACGGCTATTTACAAACGGAATACCAAGCGAATTGCTTAAAGACCATGTCAGCGCACTCTGTCTGTTTAAAGAATCAAACGCGATGATCGCGTCCTGTTCCAGCTCAAATTGGTACTCAACCGTATCGCCTTGAACACCGATCGTTCCTTCGACGGTTTCGCCAATGGCCAGTGTCTCTGAAGCGACTGATGAATCTACGAGGTTGAGATCGTAAGACTGTGAACTGGTTTGATTGATTCGACCTTCGACGATCAGGTAGTAAACACCCCCTTGTGCAAACTCGACAACATCTTGGTCAATCGTCGTTGTTTGGGTGAATTCGATTACGCCATTCGAATTGATGACTCGATAGTAAGCACTGGTTGACGAAGTATCGAGGACGTCAAAGAAGACGCGATCGCCATCGTTGACCATGAACGAATAGACGTCCGTGCTGTTGGGAATCGCAAGCTCGCCAGAGAAAGCGGTGTCGACCTCTACCAGTGTTGCATCTGCAAAATCCAACAAGCGGAAACTGTACGGATCTACATCGGCCGAAGTCACTGACAGGATGTACTCGCCCGACTTTAAGTTCAAAACAGGATTCGTGAACCCTGACGAGTCAGACCGGTCGAAGGCTCTTGCGTCAACTACGACGCGTCCGTTCCGGATAAGGGACCAGGTCGTCGATCGGTCTTGTGTGAGTGAATCAAAATAGGCCAGTTTGTCCTCGTCGAGCGTGAACGAGTAGCGATCCGTTTCATGGCGGACACTGATCTCGTCGCTGATCACATCACCAAAGGCAAGTGGCGTTGGTGTCGGCAGGCTGTTGACATTGCCCAACGGAACTACTTCAAACGAAAACTGGCCTTCGGTCCCACTGTCAACAACTTGGCCTTCGACAAGGATCGCGTAGCTTCCAGTACTCTCAAGCGTAAGCGGTCCAATATCCGATGAAGCACTGGCTCTCGAAACGACAACACCGAACGGATCAACCAGTCGATAATTTGGAGTGCTTCCAAATCCTTCGAACTCAAGAAAGTCAATGAAAATTCGATCGCCAGCGGTGGCATCAAACTTGTAAGCCGTCGTCGCACGCGTCGCTGACATTCCTTCAACAATACTGCCAGGCGCAATGATTTGGCTGGCGGCGATATCCAGCAGGCGGAACTGAAATGGCAAAGTCAAATCGCCCACCGCGTCAACGGTCAGCGTGTAGTCGCCTGCGGGCACTTCAAAAACAGAGTTGGTCAAATTCGAAGTATCACTGACATGGAAACGGCGAGCGTTAATTTCTGTCCCGCGAGGACCCGTCAGCGACCAATTCACGTTCGAGTCATTGGTAAGTGAATCAAAGTAAAGCTGCTTCCACGGCTGATCGACCGAGAAAGTAAATTTAGCTTGCTGTCCCGGCGTTGTGATCTGGGCATCAACCAATTCTCCAAATGTCAAAGCCGTATTCGTATCGACGACTTTGTAGACATTCATCGTGTAGGTGTCGTTGTCGGAATTCTGACGCCAACCTTCAATTAACAGCGTGTAAGTACCGCTCGCCGCGACTTCAACAACGTCACGGTCACGTAACCCGTTCGAAATGAAGACCACATTTCCATTGGGGTCAACCAGTTTGTATTCTGTATTCCGTTCATCGCTAGTCGATTCGACATCGAAGTAGAATTGATCTCCAGCTTGAGCATCGAAGTTGAAAATATCCGTTTCATTGGGCGGCGTCAGATCACCACTGAACGCGACTCCTGGCGTAATCGTCATGCCGGCGGACTTCATCGCACTGAGCCTGAAAGCGTATTCGCCAGGCGTGCTGCTGGAGTAAACATCAAACTGATAAGTGCCCGCACGCAACAGCGGGTAGTTGGCATCGTTGTAATCAAACGAATCTGATAAAAAGAGCGATCGGTTGTCGATCTCTATGCCAGCCGGTCCCGACAATCGAACACGAAATGCACTATTGTTGATAAGCGTATCGAGGTAGAGAATTGTCGATTCGCTTAACGTGAACAAATACGAGTCCACTTGTCCATCTGTCGTGATGTCACCCGACTGAGTTGTCCCGAGGACGTACGGATTGCCAGAAAGTCCGACGGGTGGATTGTTGCCTTCGTTGGTGATGACGATGGAGTATTCATCCACGTCTTCGTTGCTGACTGCTCCTTCAACCAACAAGAAATAGGTTCCAGTGTGTGGAACTTCAATGGAACTCTGGTTCGCGTTGATGGCCCGTTTGAAAAGTTGCGTTCCGAACGGATCTACAAGCCGGTATACACTATTAGCGTTATCGCCTGTGGAAACCTCAAAAGAGAATTGGTCACCAGCCATTGCATCAAATCGATAGATCTGAGTCTGCCTTGAGTCGGTTTGAGTCGAATCAATTGTGGTCGGCGAACCGCTGACTGGGTCGTCGATCCGAGTCGATTGTGTATCGTCTGAAAGATCGAAAAGAGTAAACTCAAATTCACCCGTGGCATCTCCCAACCCCACAACAAACAGCACATAGTCGCCTTGAAGCATCTCGAATGCGACCGGCGGAGTTGACGTGTTGCTTGTGCTTGACGAATCGCTTGTAGCGAAAGTCCTGTTTTCAAAGATGATCCCACTGGGGCCTTGTAAATTCCAACGAAAATCTGTGCGATTGGTCAACGAGTCAAAATGAACCAGCGTGAAATCCTCGGCAACAGTAAAACTGTATTCGAATATCTCGCCGGGTTTTGCGATGGTCCCCGATGTCTCTACCCCAAGACTCAGTTCGACGTCATTAACCAAAACAGGAACGATGTTGATCGTGTAGGTGTCGGTATCTTCGTTCGCTCGCCAACCTTCAACCAACAGCGTGTACGTTCCACTGTTGGTCAGCTCGATGGCAGACAGATCACGCAAGCCACTGGATCTCGCCACAACCTGCCCGAACGGATCGATCAACTTGAATTCTGTATTGGCTTCATCCGAAGTAGTTTCGACATCAAAAAAGAAACTCGCGCCGCCAACCGCATCAAACTTGTAGATGTTTGTCTGGTTTGGAATCGCCAATTCATCACTGAACGAGGTTCCGGGCGTGACCTCTGAAGCAGCTGCAAGATTCAAAACTTGGAATGCGAACGATCCAATCAGCCCGTTTCCTTCAATCCTTAAGACATATTCGCCTGCGACAAGATCGTAGACTGGATCAACATTGTTAAACGAGTCAGTTGCATTGAACCTCAATGAACTTTCCTCACCACGCGGCCCGGTCATCGTCCATGTCATCGTAGAATCGACGAGCGAATCAAAATAAACCAGAGATCGCTCATTCAATGTAAACGCATACTCGACAAAATCGCCGATGAATTCGATCTCGCCATTAACCACATCGCCTAGCGTCAGATCAATCGGCGGAGCAGGAGCGGACAACTCCATTGTGAACTCATACGTCGACGGAGTCCGCAACTGAGCCGCTCCTTCGCTCGGAAAGTTTGCTGCCTCAATGGTCAGGTAGTATTCGCCCGCTTCGACAATCTCGAAATTGGTAACGTTAGTTCCCAGAGGCTCATCCAGCAGCGTATTGCCCTCGGCGTCAATCAGCCTCCACTTGCTACCGGGATGGGCGATGGCGGAATTCACGAACTGGAACATCTGGCCAGCTTCTGAAGTAAAACGATAGGTGTCAGTTTCTACTTTTGGATCCAGTTTACCCGACACGGTTTCGCCGGAAGTGATTTCATCCGCAGCCAGAAGATCGAGAACAGCGAATTTGATGTCGACTACCGTGTCTGACGCGGAGTCAAATCTCAAACGGTAATCGCCTGCAGCGACGGCATATGCACCGGCTTTCGGGTTGTCGATACTGTTAGCATTTGCCACGACACCATCGGGGCCTTCGAGGGTCCACGTAATCGCCGAGTAAAAATCGACAACCTGAGTGTCAAAGTGAATCAGCGTTGGACTCCCAATGCTGAACTCATACTCGATCACCTGTCCCGGCAACAGGAACTCATCCTGCACCAACTTGTTCAGCTCAAGCTGCTCAAACCGAACTGGCTCACCCGTATTGGCCGTCAGTCCAATTTCAATTCCATCAGCCAACTCTGCCCTGTCGCCCGGCTCAATAACTAGCACATACTGGCCAGTCTCAGGTAGTTCCAGATTGAGGATTTCATCAGGAAGTACTTCGTCGATAACGCCTTCTGCCAACAGGATTTCATCAGGCCCATAAAGTTTGTAACTCGTGTTCGGTTGCTGGCTGAGGAAGTGGCTGACCATGTTTTGGCGGCCACCACCAACGATTGCAAAACGGTTGGGCGTCTCGGCTTCCGATCCGATGCCAGCGTCGATGAGCGCCTGATCCAAAAGCGGAATCATGTCCGCAATCCAGTCCTGACTACCACCCATTGAGGAAGATTCATCAACGGCCAATACGATGTCGGCGAATCGTGCGGCGGTTCCGGGAAGCTGGATGGAAACCTTCCCTTCAAAAGTTTCACCGTTACCCAAGTCCAGAGCAATGCGCTGTGGGCTGACCGGCCCACTGGCCGGGTTGGAGAACCCGGGAACAAAGAAGTCGTCTACTGGATCGCTGACGATCACCGGAGCCGTGTTCGTCGGGTCTGCAAAAACACGAATTTCATATTCCTGCGTGGCACTGCCACCACGACCGTCACGGGCCGTAACAGCAATCGTGTGCGTTCCAATCTGGTCGGCGTTTGGTAACCAGGAAATCAAGCCCGTTACAGAATTCAGGAACATCCCGTCGGGCCCTTTGTCGAGGGAGTAAGTTAGTGGGTCAAGGTCAGGATCGGTTGCTTGTACCTGGTACTGATAGGCCTGCGCTGAAAATTGGGCTGCACCAAAGTAAATGTCATCCAATGCAAAGTCATTGCCTCCGAACGCGACGTTCCCGTTTGTAATCTGAATGACTGCTTCGGTTGCATCTCCAGACTCCCACGTCGCAAAGATCAGCTCCCAAACTCCAGTTTCCGCAGGTGCGATCAACTCGCCAATGGTTTCACCGTTGACCGTGAAGGCCAGTCTTGCTGGCTCTGCAGGAAACCAGCTGGAGATATTGGCGGCAAAATCGTAGGTTGTGTTTTCAGTGACCTCGATTGTTTGTTCCCAGACGACATCGCCAAAAGTAGTTGAGCCATTGACCGCCATCATGTTGCCAGTGCCAGTCGTAGCATCACCGTAGACGGTTGCCAACCCGTTTCCGTTTCTTGGGTTATCGGTAATGAGATAGGTCCTTGCAGCTCCCAAGCCATTTGGCGAGTAATCACTTGTGAACCCGACATTGCCCTCTTCAAAACTACCGTTGGTCACCAGGTTTCCGGTAGAGTCCTGTTCTGCCGAGGACAAATACGTTTCCACAACCGGCGTCGACACAATCACGGGCGGACGATTCGGGCGGTCTTCGACAACTCCGATGTCGTACTGCTGCATGTCCTTGCCGCCGCGGCCGTCGGCGACTTCGACGATGATGCTGTGAGTTCCAAGATCTTCCGCGTCAGGAGTCCAGTTGATCAAACCTGTTTCCGCATCGACTGACAATCCATCGGGTCCCGCCATCAGTGTGTAAGTCAAGTTGTCGCCATCGTTATCGATCGCATCCGCATCGTAACTGTAGACGACCCCCACTTCCCCCTCGCTAATGGGCGTCGTTACAAAATTAGGTGCAACGTTGGGATGAGCGAGGACTGAAACGGAGTAGCCAAACTGGGTCGTATTTGGGTTGAAAAACTCTAGCACCGTTGAAAGTGTCGACGCGTTGGATTCGACGGTCCCTAAGCCTGTCAAATCGTCAAGCAAATAATAACGATCGCCATCCGGTGTCAAACCATCGGCTCCGACGACGGCGACATTTGGATCTGTGATCGAGCGGACGACCAATACAAAGGGACCGTCGATTGGCTGGTTCGCTTGATTAGTTAATTCGATATTGGCAAATAGAGTCGATGATTCAGCGTCGAACGAAGTCTGTCCATAGTTGACTTGAAAACTACCGGTCACGTCGGTTAGAGATTCCAAATCGACGTCGACAGGAAGGCTTGCTTGTTGGGTGGCGAAACTGGTACCAATCGGTGTGTCTAATTGGTTTGTAGTCGTTTCAATGTTTGTGATTCGGACTTGGGATTGGGTATCTGCGTCGTTGTTGACCAGCCGAAAGACCAGTGCGGCCTCGGTGCCGATTGGAATCTGCGACAGGTCAAGACGGACTCGTCCATCTTCGACAATCGTATTGACGCCCGTCGCGATAGATTCGCCCTCGGTCAGGTTAAAGAACGCGTCTCGATTTGAATCGATCGTGTGGACCAATGAGTTTCCATCTTCGTCCAGTAATGCGATTTCAAAGGCATCGTTGATAAAGTCGGCGTCGAACGTGTCAAAAACTTCGGCGAACTCGATGACCAGCTCTCTGGTATCTTCCGTAATAGTCAACGTTTCGCGATAGGTTGATTCAAAGTCTTCACCTTCGGCCAGCAGAATTCCGGCGGTGCTTTCGGTAACCGTAATCCGGACAGTCGCCATGTCGGAGCCGCCGTTACCGTCGCTGACGGTGACCATCACGTCGTAGTCACCCAGCGTCGCTTCAACGCTCGGTGTCCAAGAAATCTGTCCGGTCACATCATCAATGGTCAAGCCTGTCGGCACAGTGCCGGTCAAACCATAGGTCAATGTGTTGGCAGGTAAATCCGCATCGGTTGCGGATACTGTGAATTGAAGCAAGTTCTCCTGCTCGACGATCTGATTTGGAATGTCAGCCAAAACGGGATCGAGATTGACTTCGTTGACAACAAGCTGAAACGATTCACTGTCCGTCGCGTTTTCGCTATCAGTCACCACCACGGTAAAGTCGTAGGTTCTTGGTCCAGCAGCCTCGTCGGGAGTCCAAGCGATCTCTCCAGTCACACTGTCAATCGAAGCACCATCAGGTGCGGTCGATAGAGAATACGTCAACACCTGAGCCGGAATGTCGCCATCGGTAGCCATCGCGAAGAGTGAAAACGTCGTGTTCTCGTCGACTCCCTGATCTTCGATCGCGGCGAGGATCGGCGCTTCGTTTTCAACATTGACTCGGATTTGGAAAGATTCGGTGTCGCTACCGCCATTGCCGTCATCGACGCGCACAGTGACATCGTAAACTCCGGGAGTTTGCTCAACACTTGGTGTCCATAGGATCTGTCCCGTCGTGGAATCGATGTCGATCCCATCGGGTCCAGCATCGATCGACCAGGTAAGTGTGTTCTCAGGAACATCGACATCTATTGCCATTGCCGCCAAAGAGAACGACTCGCCATCAGCCAGTGTCTGATCTTCGATGGCAGCAATCACGGGATCCACACTGACTTCGCGAACCACCACACCGAATGATGTCGTGTCAAACAGATCGGTGTCGTCAGTGACGCGCACTTCAATCGTGTATTCGCCGGGGCCTTGAACTTCGGTTGGAGTCCAAGTCAGTTGGCCTGTGTTGGCATCCACGTTGACGCCTTGCGGACCGCTGACCAACTCAAAACGCAAATTTTCCGAAGGCGAATCAGGATCCGACGCCATTAGGAAGACTTCCAGCTGATCCCCTTCGTCAACTCCCTGATCTTCGACCTCTGCCAACACGGGAGGCCTGTCGGGCAGAGCAATCACTTCGATCATGAATGTCTTGGTATCAAAGCCACCGGCTCCGTCCGACACCTGAACGGTGACTTCATACGATTGGCCCGCCTGTGCTTCGGTGGGCGTCCAGCTGATCTGTCCCGATGCTGAACCGATCAAAATTCCTTCGGGCCCCTGAGTGACCTCGTAGATCAATGAATTCGCCGGAACATCGGCATCGGTGGCGGAAGCTTGAATCGTGATCGATTGCCCTTCGGTAACTTCCTGATCCGGTATATCTGTCAACACCGGAGCGGTGTTGACTTCGTTGACGGTCACCTCAAATGTGGTTTCGTCGCTAAGCCCTTGAGGATCTTTGACTTCAACTTTGAATTGATAGACTCCGGGCCCGGTATCCTCATTAGTTGACCACGTGATTAGGCCAGTGACTTCGTCGATCTGGGCTCCAGCGGGATTCTCGGTAAAGGCAAACCTCAACTCACTTGAAGAATCATCCGAATCGGTGGCTACCAGTTGATACTCGAAAGTGTCGTTTTCGTTGACCGATTGGTCTGGAACAGAATCGAGTACTGGCGGTTGATTGACTGTATTGACGATACAAATCTTGAAAGACTCACGATCGGTTCGCCCGTCCGGCGCGGTCACTTCGACGGTCACGTCATACTTTCCATCAGGACCATCGACAACGGTCACCGGACGTCGGACTAAACGAACATTGTCAAGCAAGCCTCCCAGTCCCGGATTTTCACCGGCTGTTTTGGATCGGAATTCCAATCGAGTTAGGTCGGTAGTGAACTGTGAAACATCCAAACGATACTCTTGCCAACGAGTCGATCGTAGTCGACTGCCACTTTCCGCGACGGTGGCGATCACTTGACCGTCCCACATCACTTCAATGGCGTTGCTTTCGGTCGAAACTCCTTTGCGTGGCGAGTAATCGAAAATCAATTCATATTGATCTCCCGCTTGAGTCGCAACGTCTCGAAAAATCGAATTGGTTCCGTCAAGTTCAAGATGCTGACTTCCTTGAGAAGCGGGTCCGACAGACGGGTGATTGTTCTGGAGTTCAACAGGAAACTGGCCCGCGGTGAAACCTGAAACGGAATCGGTAAATCCAAATCCGCCTCGCTCGATGGCTGGATCTTCAAAGCCTGCATCAAATAAAGTTTCTGGATCACCGATGACCGTTCGATCGTTGCGGGCATCGGAAGCACCGATATTGGTTTGGGTGGCATTCCAATTGATTTCTCCAGTCGCCGAATTGATGGTGATCCCTTCGGGGCCTTCTACTAACCGGTAGATGGCTCCGGGTGTGTTGGCGTTTGGCGGTAGCAACATCGAGTCAATGTTGACCGAAGCCCCAACGGTCACCTCAATATCGTCGATGGCCGCCAGTTCGAGCGGCTCCAGAGGTGCTGCTTCTTGGAAGACTCGAATGTTGTCCAGCAGACCACCGGCTCCCGGAGGATCATTGAAACTTCGAGAACGAAATTCGAGCCGACCAGTTCCAGTTCCCTCTAAATCGACATCGACTGTTCTAAAATCGGTTCGTCGCCGCAGCCGAGTTCCTGAATCGGCAACTGAAGAGATGACATCCCCGTTCCAGATGATGTCGATTCGATTCGCTTCGGTTGAGACACCGGAGCGGGCTGAATAATCGAATTGAAGGTTCAATTTGGCATCAGCCCCAAAATCGAGATCGACGAAAACGCCATTGTTACCATCGAGTTCAAGGTGTTTCTGTCCCTGAGACGCCGATCCGACTGACGGGTGATTGTTTTGGATTTCGACGGGAAAACTGGATGCCGTTAGCCCAGAAACCTCTGAAACGAACCCAAAATTTCCCCTTTCAACATTGGCATCTTCGAAGTCTGCTTGGAAGACGAGTGTAGCGTCCCCATTGAGCATCATCCGTTCTTCCAGCTTTTCGACGTTAAACTGAAACTCCTGAGAATCGAGCGACCGCTTGCTAGATCGCTTCTTGAGGAAATTGAGGAGATTTTTCTTCGATTTTGCCATGTTGAACTGCCACAGAGTAGGTTTGGACCGAAAAGTCACTTTGCAACGGGGGAATCCCCGTTAGAAGATCTACTTGTGGCAGTCCCTATTCTCTCAAAGTTTTTTAAAGAAAAACCAAAACACTTGAAATTCTGCAAACGGGACCGTCGAGGCAGAGAAAGAACTTGGGACGGAAGGCGGCACGGGCCACGATTCACCCCTTCGAGTAAAACAACCCCTTCTATATACTGTTTTCTTGAAAAGAGTGCCGATCAAGCAGATTGCAACACTATTTCGAATCGGTTTTTAACGAAAACTTATGACTCCGGCAGAACCGATTCCGGGGTAAAGATGGAGATCTAAAAGTGTCGGATGACCTATTTGAGTATTTCGGAAGTGGATCCAAAAAAGTGGAGCCGATCGAGGATGACGACTTGCTTGATAATGAGCCTGAAGTCGAAGCACAAGACTCGGCCGTTAAAGATGTCGACAGTCCTGTGGCTCCGTCGGAGGTAGCAATCGAGGCAGCGGAGACTGGATCGGAATCTGTCGCTGAAGAACCTTCATTACTAGAAGACGTATCGGTCGCAGACACATCAGGCGAAGAAACCGAGGAAGAGCCAGCCAAAGGAGGGCATTGGGATTTTCTGGCCAACATGCTTGGAATCGGGGGCGGGAAGCAAAAATCAAAGTCGAGCAGCGTTAAAAAAGTAGCCTCGAAACTTGACCCAGAGGAAGTCGAGATTGCAGCTGAAGAATCGGACTCGAAGGCCTTGGAATCGGTTGAAGCATCGGAGCTGAAATCCAAAGATTCCGCGATTCTCGATGAGATGTTCGCCGCGGAAGATTCCAAGGTAATCGATCACGATTCCGATCCTGAACCTGTCAACATCTCGAGTGCCGATGATCTGATTGGTTGGGTACCGGTTAAACCAAAAGCTCCAGGAATCGACAAGGAAGAGGATGAACAGATCGAGGCGGATGAACAAGCCGTTACAAACAAACCACGAAGATCTCGCAAAAGCAAGAAACCTCAAAAAGTTGATAAAACCCAAGAGGTAGTCACGGAAGCATTTGATAGCGATGACACCGAGGATGAATTCGTTGAATTCGAAATCGAAGAATTGGATAAGAGCCCTGTTGATGAAGATGAGGCAGCAGCACGCGGACGTTCTCGGCGACGACGATCTCGTTCAGAACGATCTCGAAGTAACGAGGATTCCGACGATCGCCCTCGTAGAAGGGGGCCAAGCAAGAAAAAAGTGGCTTCTCGAGACAGTGACGATTGGCAAGACAATGAACTGATTGATGATTTTGATTCCGAGGACGACGAATCCGAAGACGTGCAATTGGAACCGACTCGAAAAAGACGTAGGCGAGGACCCAAGAGAGCACGTCGAGAGAAAGTCGAATTGGAGTTTGACGACGAGTCCGACGAATTTGATTCGGATGACGACGATGACATCGATCAAGAAGGCTCTGATGATGATTTGTTTGAAGAAGAACGCCCCAGACGAAGAGGTCGTCGAAGCTCTCGTGATAAAGATTCGAGATCAAATCGAGACCGCGAAGCAATTGATGAAGAACAGAAAAAACGGGGTCAGGTTCCAACTTGGGAAGAGACCATCACCGTGATCGTTGAATCTAACATCAAAAATCACAAAAAAGCCAGCGGCGGCGGAAACCGAAGAGGTGGCCGTAGTCGAAAACGATAGTCTTCGAGAATACATTGATTGAATTCAATATTTCACTCGCGAGAAAAAACAGCGTGTCGATCTACCAGATGCTCTCGGTTTTTTTAGGGTGTGAATTTAGATTGCGCTATTACCGATGACCCACTCTAGCCTGCCATCGCCAGACAATGATTTAAAGAATCCGTCTTTTCTTCAGTCTCTCGCGACGTTTTTGGTAATTGTTGGAGTCATCGGATTTGGGCTTTTCTACTTGAAAACCAGTATTCACAGTTTGATGCTGGTTTGTTTGTCGCTGGCCGGCATGAGTGCCTGGACGTTAAGCAACGATGGGTTTCAATCCATTCGACGAGCCATGAACAGTGGTATTCAACGAGCCCTTTCGGCCATCTACATTTTCATTTTAATCGGGGTTCTCATCTCAGCCCTAATCCAATGCGGGGCGGTCGCAACACTGATTTATTATGGCCTGAATTCCATTTCGCCCGCTGTTTTTTTGCCTGCTGGAATGGTGTTGTGCAGTTTAATGTCAGTTGTAACTGGGACAAGTTGGGGAACTGCCGGCACCGCTGGTGTGGTCTTGATGGGGATTGGCCAGGCAATGGATATTCCCACGCCAATCGTGGCAGGAGCGGTCATTTCGGGGGCATGTTTCGGAGACAAAATGTCGCCAGTTTCCGACACAACCAATTTAGCTGCGATGTCATCCGAAACAGATCTTTACCGACATATCCGAAGCATGCTGGTGACAACCGTGCCCGCCTATTTGCTGGCGATGCTGATATTTTGTCTGGTTGGTGTTAGCTACGCCGGTGAAGGTTTGGCCGACGATCAATTGAACCGAATGCTCACTGGGATTGAAACTGCGTTCTCGGTTTCCTGGATCACTCTTTTGCCGTTCGTTGTGTTGGTTGTTATGGGGCTACGCCGCATTAGTCCGGAAGTCGCGATGATGTCGTCGGCCGGTGTTGCCGTGATTCTGGCAGTGCTTTTTCAGCAGGCGGATTTTACGTCGGTTCTTGAATCATTGCATAGCGGAGGCCGATTCGAAACTGGAGTTGATACGCTGGACAACCTGTTTAGCCGCGGAGGGATTATGGCAATGATGTGGACCCTCTCATTGGCTTTGCTGGCATTGGCGTTGGGAGGAATTCTTAGCGAATTTGGATTTCTGAAAACGCTTATAAGCGGAATGCTCAAGAGAATCAAAACGTCGGCTGGATTGATTTCGACAACTATCCTTTCAGGGATCGTGGGAAACATGAGCATGGGGGAAGCCTATATGACGATCATTTTGGGCGGTCAATTGTATTCGAAGGCATTCGATGAACGCGGATTGGAACGGTCCGTTTTGTCTCGATCGTTGGAAGAGGGGGCAACACTATCGACAGCATTGATTCCGTGGACGACAGCTGGGGCTTTTTTTGCAAAAACTTTGGATGTCCAGGTAATCGACTACCTGCCGTGGGCGCTCTTCAATTGGATCAATCCTATTTTGGCAATCGGATTCGCCTATTTGGGGATCGGATTGTTTCGCGCGAAAACTGTAGCGGCGATTCGGGCCAACGAATAACGATTCTGCTCTTGGGCGTGTGGTCGTCGGTTACGAACAACTTAGGACTCGCCATGAATTAAGTTACCAACTAGCGTCACTGGTAATTCGATTTTTTGTGGGTTATTCACTAAGTAGGCCGGTAAATAAATGTTTCGCGAGTACTCAGTTTGTTCTTTTTAGCTCTGGCGAGGGGCGACAAAAACAGAAGCAGAGACTGATCCAAAATGGCATCACCGATTTTGATTCAAGCCGATTTTGTTTGGTTGTCCACGTCGTGACGCAATGCAGTGCTCTAAAGAAGCCTCACCAAGGGGGACGCCCGACATTCTCAAAAGTTCCATCGTTGGTGCCAACTTTTCCAAAGTGTCTCGTCGGAATATTTGCTTCCCCGGAAACTTGATCTGTGGTCCTTGAGAGTCGAAATATCTGCCCGGAGAGTAAATTTCGGCATCCGTTTCAAAAATTGGAGATAACAACGGAGAAAGTCCTTTGAGGGACGGATTCCGATTGTAACAAAGATATCAATTTGCTTGAAAAAGAGGGCGATAACGCTTATCCTAAAGGCTGCTCGGGTTAGCCCTGCCTCCCCAACCAAGCCGATGAACAGCCGTCTTCTCAGCCTCATTTTTTGCAGTGTCTTTGCGTTTTGGACATCTATTTGTGATGCTCAAATGAGATTCGCATTTCAATCCACTGGGAATTCGCATGCTGACGCGGCCATCAAGCGGGCAACAGATCGATGGGCGTCTGAGTTTACTGACGACATCACCGTGAATCTAGAATTTGAGTTCACATTCATGGCAGCCGACGTTTTTGCGGGAACGGCGTCGAACATGATTAGTCGAGACTATGGTACTTTTTGGACGGCGATTGGAAACGACGCGTCTTCTGCCGACGACGCTACGATGTTTAACAGCCTTCCGGTAGGATCCAGTTTCTCGGTTTACATCAACCGAACATCGGAAGCGGGAGGTGCCAATCACGAAATTCCTTATCTGGATAATGATGGTGGGGCCAACAATACGACTGTTAGTCTGACTTC
The DNA here is from genome assembly GCA_039200505.1 of Planctomycetota bacterium. GTDB lineage: Bacteria > Planctomycetota > Planctomycetia > Pirellulales > Pirellulaceae > Mariniblastus. The sequence goes on from JBCCSJ010000024.1 coordinate 27,336, forward strand.
AGCTAACGGGAAAGCATTAGGTTTGGTATCGGGAAACGACGGAACTCTCGATGCGACCATTCAGTTCAACAACACTTACAACTGGGACTACAATCCAGACGACGGTATTTCTGGTTCGTCTCTCGATTTTCTTGGAATTGCAACTCACGAAATTGGTCACGCCCTTGGTTTTATTAGCGGGGTCGATGTGCTGGGTAGCCAAGAAAGCGGTGGCGTAGGTGGGGGTGGAACTGATCCCGGATATTCTTCGGATAACACTTACGCCCAGGTTTCGAGCCTTGATTTTTTGCGGCATTCTCAAGACAGCGTCGATGCGGGAGCAGATCTTGATTGGACCGCTGACCCACGCGATAAATTTTTCTCTATTGACGGCGGTCAGTCCCCAGCTGCCGGAGGGCTTTCTCATTGGTCGACATCCGTTAATTACGGCGATGGCCAACAAGCCAGTCATTGGAAAGATGGTCAAAATTTGGGAATCATGGATCCGACCGCTGAACAGGGATTCATATACGATCTTTCAGGGAACGATATTCGAGCCTTCGATGTGATCGGATTCAACCTTTCCGACGGCAACATATCGGTTCCTGAACCATCGTCGATCATGTTGGGATGGCTGGTTTTGATTCCGCTAATGAAACGGCGACGATCAGCCTGAAATCAGATGTCAACATCCCAGCATTGTTTGCTCTGTCTTTGTTATCCCTCACTTACGTATCGGGTTGTAAATTACTTTTGGACTTGGACGAACAAGTGCTAACCCTTCAAACTGAGTAACATTCGCTTCATGACTCGACCGGAAGATTAAGAATCTTTAAATTGCCTATCGGTTTCGCAATGGAAAGCTGTTATGAAAATTCTCAAGCGGACTCATCGACATACCCATCGCAAGCTAATCGCTCCGCCTGGCTGCAAGCCCTGAAGTTTGGTTCAAGACGTTAACTTCGATCCCAAACGCAAACGAATCAGGAATTCATCGACACTTTCCCGGTTGGCCTGTTCAGGCAATTGGCTGTGCTCAAACGACTGGGTGAGGACTTCTTCGAGTTCTCTAACCTTTTTCAAGTGCTTTTCAACATCGAATTGAAACGCAATTTTTTCTGCGACTTTCGATTCGATCAATGTCTCAATCGAATTGACTCCAACCAACGGTGCCGTTGTTCTCAGATCAGTAACGACATCTCCCGTCCGCATCAAATGAATTCCAGTGCAGACAACGCGATATGCATAAAGAACTGCTTTGGCAGTCACCGTTTCCTGCTTCTGAATTAGTTTACGGCTGCAGCCGTCGAATTTAAGCCTCCGAGCAAACCTAAAACAGAATCAGTTAAGCAGTTCGTACCGTCTCGCCAACGCAATCAAAGTCAGGTCTTCAAAGCAAAACCCGAAGGGCTTTGTCGCCGGCTCCGGGCCTATTGAACAGAGAATTTGATCATCGGTTTGTTTAACCAGTCTCAAGCAAAAACAGACACCAAAAAAATCGCGTTGACGCATCCATCTGCTTCAACGAGATGTCAAATTCTTATTGGTTATCCCGAGATATCGGGATTCGCCTCCGGTTTCGGCAGTGGGAATTTCTTTTCTGCGCGAGAATAGGCTTCGCCCAATGACAATCCCAAACCTTGGGCTTGGAGTTTCCTCATGCAGTTGATTCTATCCTGTTCTGAATCGTCATACGGGTATTTCCGAGGGCATTCACGATAATTCTCAGCCTCACGGTTCGCCCAGTGATCGTTAATCTCATGCAGAATTTCCACGTGTTTTCTATACCACAATCGACGGTGATCTTTGCGTGGCACGCGATTTTCGTCGGCCCAATTGATAGCCAATTCATATGTTAGGTCGCGTATGAACCAACACAAGAATTCATCGGGATCACAAGTTTCTTGCCGTTCAGGTTCGTGTCCGCACTCTGCACATTCAGTCAAGACGTAATAAAAATTGTCGTTTTCAAATTCAGCATGTACGCCGCTGCCCGTCTCAGACGCAACTGTGGGTATCGACCGATCAAAGCCTAGTGAAGCAGCAATGTTGCGATATCGTTCTTGTATTTGAGCAAGCGTCATTAAGCGGGAAAACGTCCAGGATGACTGAGCGGGCCAGTCATCGTAAAACTACGAATTAGTTTTAAAGCCCAACGCGACGGCCAAACCTGATTATGTCCATCGCATTGTTTGAAGATGTCGTTATTGGAGACGATATTCCTAAAATTCAACGGTTATCCCACGCTGTTTGACCTCAGTTTGAGAAAACAGTGTGGCAATATACGCTGATAAAACCTGTACCTCACAGAAATTGTCTCCGTTAGTTATTGTTTTGGAATAGACAATATAGAAACGGCGACGAAAAAGCATTCGGTCCGCAATGGAAGTTGCGTTTCTGGTCATTTCTATATTTACAACACCGTCACCGGGGAGAAGATGCTCACCCAATCGCGATGGGTCTGACTCAATATTTGCTAGGAACTGGTTCGATGTGAATTCAACTCGACGGTCAACTGCAAGCGCGATTGCGATAAGTGATACGACAGCAATCAATGTACGAATTGAAAATTTAAATGTTGGCATTGCGAGTCCTTTCAAAGAATGTCCAATTCTCCGTGTTGGCATATATTGAGTCGAGTCGGATAAAGAATCCATGTAAGTCCCGGGTTTGCGGGCGAGTCGTTTGCGATTTTGCTGGTGACTGGCCCGAAGTCGATACCAAAGTATCGCTTCACTTATTTTCAACCCTCAAACCCAAGGATATTTTAATGGATATTATCGCAATCGACCTCGGTAAGTTCAACTCGATGTTTTGCTTTTACGACACTGTCACCAACGAATACTTAACCGCTCTGCTGCGACCGATCGGGGCTACTTCGAGTCAGTCCGCAAAAATCAGCAGCCGGATCTGGTGGTCGTCGAAGCTTGCGGCCTAAGTGGGTTGTTGGATGAGTGATCTTTGCAGCAAACTTAACCTCAAGATTATTGTCTGCGTTACCCACGAAGAAGTTCGGCTGCAAGACCTTAAACTTTGTGTCTCTGCGTCTCTGCGTGAGACTACTTTACGAAGGACTGCGAGCTGAATTTCAAATACATACTGATGTTGGTCTGGCGTTATCTCAGTTAGGGTCGTTGGCTAAAACAGCAAAAGCTGTTTTTAACAACCAATACATTACCGCCTTTGAGCGATTACCAATCAAACGAGCGTGAAGTGGTATGGATCCGTGGGGCCTTGCAGCGAATCAACACAACCGCGAGTGACCTCGAATAGTCGTTTCTTTCCGATCGTTTTTTGAAACGCAGAAAAAAGAATCACCAAACAAGCTAAATCATGAGGTGAAACCGTCGTGGGGCCTTAGCTGAGCTAATCCCC
>JBCCSJ010000025.1:0-30060 GCA_039200505.1 Planctomycetota bacterium
AACTGGTCGTCGAAATAAAACCAAGCAAAATCATCACTTGCGTTTGTCCAGGTGTGACAAACGGGAATGAGAATTCCCTTTGAAACCTCATTTCCAACCAGCCCCAATCCTCGCCGGCGGAATAAATTGGAATTCGAATTTGCCAATCGGTTGAATACTCGTCATCCATTTCTTCCCAAAGCTGGTGATCACCCGAGGTTGCGACCGCGGTGTTGTTTCGCCGAACGGCAGCGGAAAGAAGGTCTTCGTTCCTTTCAAGAATCAAATCGAGATCCGCTTTAATTTTTTCGATCTTTCCATGGCCGACATGGTCTGAAATATCGATCGCGGCAACTTCCGCAATCGCTGCTCGCCCCATCCGAACCGCGGTGGCACGATCCGGGACCAATCCCATGAAAACGGCGGCTAAATTCAGACTCACTACCAGACAGACCAGTCCGGTTGTGATGTGATACTTCGCTGTTTTACGAATTTTCATTTGACGCTCTCGTCAATCGAATTGTTTTGATCATGTTTTTGATTACTTTTGCGAACGATACCTTCGAGAGATTCTCCCTCGCCTTCGCCACCATTTTCGAGGTACCCCAGGACTGGCAGTGGATCAACCATGTGCCAGGCCGGCAACGATGTCATGACGCTACTTAATAAAACGCCGCCTCGAATAAGCCAGACCGCATACCCAACCGAAACGGAGAATGTGGCAAACATACTTGTTCCTGTCACCAATTGAGTGACCCCGGTTTCCTGACTCATTTCACCTCGTACAACATTAAATGCGGTCAACGAGTGATGTGAAAATTCAGTCACCGGCACCGTAACAAATCGGGGCCGAAAGGGATTGGAATCAAATTTTGTAACACGACCAGAGTTGGCCATGACTACACTCCGAGCATCGGTCATCGTTCGAGTCTCGGATGAATGTTGGCTTTCTGAATTTCCTACCAGGACGTTTGAAACCGTAGCGATCAAAGTTTGATTCTCATCGTCGATATCTTCGTCAGCAGCACCCGAGTCACCGACGGCTGGAGGTGGTGCAAAAACGGCTGCTGTTCCTTCGACGGATTGGGTTGTTTCTTCTTCAACGGATTCCTCAGCTTCCTCTTCAACAGGATCAGGGACATCCGGTTCCCCGGAAGGAGTGGTTGTTGCTACCGGAGCATTTGCTTCTGCGGCTTCGACAATCAGTCGCGCGGCAACTGGTTCGGAGTCAGCCTCGCCATCGTTAAGTTGATATTGAAATTCATCCGTACCAACAAACCCGATATTAGGCCGATAGGTGAACGTTCCATCAGGATTGATAATCAACTCGCCGTGAGAAGGTGAGACGACCACCTGAAATTTAAGTTCGCTCCCTTCCGCATCGGAGTCATTGGCGAGAATACTTTCAGTCGATTCGTAATTGGCAACTCCCGGGATAATGTATTCATCCTCATTCCCATCGGGTCGATCGTTGACCGGATTGATTGTAATTTTGACCTGGCCAATATCTTCAGAACCTGAGGCGTCGACGACCACGTACGAAAATGAGTCAGTGAAGTTTTCGCTACCATCGTGGACATAGATAAACGTGCCATCGGGATTGAGTGTCAAATCACCAAATTGAACATCCCCCCTCGGTGTTGCTAAAACGGTAAGGGTATCGTTAGGCAGATCGGTGTCTGTATCGCCATCCAATAACGAAATTCCAGAATCAAGATTGGCTTCAGTCGCCGTTGCCCCTTCATCAATTGTAAAACTTTCATCATCGGCCACCGGAGCGTGATCGTTGACAGGTCGAATCGTGATATTGACGTTGGCGGTCGTGGCATTTCCGGCTTCGTCAGTGACTTCGTAGACAAAGCTATCTAATGTCGTTTCAGAACCATCGTGGACATAAACGAATGTGCCATCTGGATTCAGCGTCAAGGTACCATTTCGAACATCGACAACCGGTGTTGTATTCACCAATAATGTATCGTTAGGTAAGTCGGTATCGGTGTCACCGTCCAGCAGCGATGTGCCCGACATAAGATCGGATTCAGTGGCAGTCGCCCCTTCGTCAAGGATAATGCTATCGTCGTCAGCAACTGGGCTATGATCGTTGACGGGTTGAATCGTGATGCTGACATTGGCGGTTGCTGTGTTCCCCGCTGCATCGGTAACTTCGTAGACAAAGCTATCCGAAGTCGTTTCGGAACCATCGTGGACATAGATAAACGTCCCATCCGGATTCAGCGTCAATGTGCCGTGCTGCACGTCGATGATTGGATTTGTGCTTACCGTCAAAGTATCGTTAGGCAAGTCGGGATCGGTATCTCCGTCCAATAACGAAACACCCGAATCTAAATTGGATTCGGTAGCCGTTGCACCTTCATCGATTGTAAAGCTCTCATTGTCAGCCGTCGGTCCCTGATCGTTGTCTGGTCGGATCGTGATGTTGACATTGGCGGCCGCTACATTGCCGGCTTCGTCAGTAATCCGATAGCTAAAACTGTCGGAAGTCGTCTCGGATCCATCGTGCACATAAACGAATGTCCCGTCAGGATTGAGTGTTAACGTTCCATGTTGCGGTTCAAGAAATGGAGTTGCACTTACCACCAAACTGTCGTTTGGCATATCGCCATCGGTGTCTCCGTCTAGCAATGAAACACCCGAATTCAAATCGGATTCGGTAGCTGTGCCCCCTTCATTGACTTCAAATGAGTCAGTGTCAGCAATTGGTGATTGGTCGTTAACCGGATCGATCGTAATTTGAAAGGAATCGGATATCGCCGCCCCACTTCCGTCGTCCACATCAAAATCAAATGTGTCGGAAAAGTTCTCACTTCCATCATGGACAAAAAAGACAATACCATTGTCGATTTGAGCCTGTGTAAAAGAATCGTTTACGCCCAGTCGAGTTCTGCTTGAACCTCTAATGATATCCCCAAAATCAGGTGATCTGGTGATCGTGTAAACGATTTGAGAGTTGGGTTGACTAGAGTTAGTGACTTCCAACATGGCCGAAGTGATCGTCGCAGAATCTCCTTCATCAAGGTTTAAGCCGATGTTGGTCGTCAATTGCTGGTTAGCAACAACGGCCAAACTGTTACTAAACTGCGATGTATTGGAAGATGCATCGGTGACGGTCGCAGTCACAAATTCTCCGGCAGCAAAAGGCGTTGCCAATTGATGGCTAAAGGTTAAATCGCCTGAAGTATCGGTATCCGCTTCTAAGAATCCAAGGTAGGTGACGCCCTCTTCCGCATCGCTCGTATTTTTGAAGAACTCGATCCGTAAGGTCTGTGAATCTCTCAAGGAATTCGAATACGTTCCCGAGACTTCAAGATTCGAGGGGTCGATCGCGTGGGCCGAAGTGATACTTACTGGTACAGCACCACTATTTGCTGAAAAAGAGAGCTTAATTCCGCGTGCACCATTTCCATGAATTTCGTTACCTAGAATTGCATTTTCAGTCGAGAAAACATCTTCAATGTGAACCCCGAATCCACCATTGGAAACGATGGTATTTCCTTCGCCTGGAGACTTGCCTCCTATCAAAGACTTGTCCGCAGTTAAAAGTCGAATACCATTTTGGTCATTTCCGAAACCGAGATTTCCATTGATATCAGTTCCTATCAAGTTGCCCTGAACAACAGTTTCGTCAGTGATCAAACCGATACCGCTGTGGGCATTTCCCGAAATTATGTTCCCTGCACCGGGGTCGCTGCCGCCGATGATGTTCCCACTTTTTCTGACTTCGATTCCCGAACTTCCGTTTCCAAGGTCAACTGTCCCGGTGGCGTTGAGGCCAATGATATTGCCCAAAATTTGGTTGCCGGAACCCGCAGTTGACCGGATAAAAACGCCATCTCCCGTATTCCCTGAGATCACATTTCGATCACTCAAAGATGTCCCACCAATGGTGTTATTTCCTGATTCGATGACGACGCCTCTGCGATTCGCAGCGGCAGTATTTCCTGTCGCATCGGTTCCAAGGTAGTTCCCTGCGATCTGATTATTTTCACCGGAAGCAATAAGAACCGCCGCCTCATCAAAGTTGCCAATGGCAAAGCCGCGAATGACAGAAAGATCGCCCTGGATTGTGATTCCGTTGGCATCGGTAAGGGCATCACCATCGATACTGACGATAGGTGAATCAACAAATCCTGCTTGAGTGGTTGCGTCAAGCACGATCCTTTCGGTGATGGTCGGCAATTCGTTATCGGTCAGCGAAATCTGATAATCATTGATACCCGTTGCGTTAAAGTTTGGATCTGTTACGGCTAAGGCAAAAAAGCTGGAATTAGCACCGTGCTTCACATTGCTGATCGCATTGGCATTCAGAATAAATTGCCGAAGCGACCCTTGGATCGACCTCCCGGTCGTTGCTCCATCATCAGCGGTTGTCGTAATAGTGTTGAAACTAAATCCCGAATCGATATTGTTGACCGGGCCTCCGTTCACAATCACTCGGGTGACGTGCTCAGCAGTGGTTAACGAAAAAACATCGTCTGAAATGCCATTTCGCATGCCGCCAAAAAAAGCTCCAGCGGTAGTCGTGTAGGTGAAAGATCCTTCATTCTTCACGCTACCGGCGGCACCGAACGTCTGTTCCGCCCAAACATTTCCAGATGCAAACGCACTCGTAAAACCCGCATCGGGAGAAACCGTCGTAGAATCGACAACGACCCAGTAGGTTGCATCACTAACATTTGTAAATTCGTAGTTCCCGGAAGCGTCCGTTACTTTGGATTCGACCAATGAATCATTGGCATCAATTTCTCCGGCCACCGATCCATCGTCGATATAAAGACTTACCAGAACGTTGTCGCGGCCAATGCCGTCGTCGGCAATATCTCCATCACCATCAACATCCTCATAGATCGTCCCCGAAATCTGCTTGCCAACGACTGCGACCTGTTGGGACGGAAGAAAGGTTAAATAGTCGGGCTTGCTTAATCCACCGCTACCAGCGTCGACGAAATTGTCAACTAATGCACCGGTTACCCGATCAAAGACTTTAATTGTATCGTCATTAAAGCTGCTACTGTACAGGTTTCCATCGGGTCCAAATGCGATGCCTGTCGCCCCGCTTAACGTCCCAGTGCCAGAAGTTTTCGCCGTAGTCACAACAGTGAATCCGTCAATCGATGCCGACAATCCAAGATCATTGCCTCTGAACAAGATACTCGTTTTAGCGATCGTTGGTCCGGCAACTGCAGTTTGGCTCACGTCAATTGCGATAATGTCGTTTGCGTTATGCGATACGCCACCCAGTGTATTGGTGAAATTGACTTCCACCAGAATCGTTCCCGCTTCTACACCCACATCTCCGAATAAGGTCGGATCTTGAACGAGGTGAAGGCCTTGAATTTGCGAGTTGGTTCCAAGCGAGGATCCAGTAACCAGTGTTTGAGTAACAACGGATGGCGATTCACCAGTTGAGTTGACCGCGACGGCTCGAATGTCAGAAATCTGGGAACCATGAGCAACCAGCAGCGTCCCGGCAGGTACTGTCAATTCACCGATTACGGTATTTTTTTCAACAAGCGCGATTGCGTGGATATTTTGTCCACCCGACTCAGGGATGCCGTTGTTCAAAAGCATGAACCATTCGCCCTCTGATTCATCATAATCGTTAAGATTATCTGGTCGAAAAACGACAATATCTTGCCTGGTGGCTGTAAATTGCTCTGATTCACCGGCATTAAGAATTGTATTGGTATCGCTAAACGATATCAGTAAGTCTCCGCGCTCTAAATTGAAATGATTAGGTGAATTACCAATTCGAATATCTGATTCAACGTAGTGCAGACCGCGAACACTGCCGAGGGCGTCAAAGTCCGACAGCCGATCGAATGTCCCTGATGTTACGCCGGAATTCGAGAACTTGTCTCCTGAATCGCCGAAAGTGACAATCTCGCTATCTCGAAATGTTTCGCCTTGAGCCGTGGTGTCAGTGTCAACTGAAAACCAGATTTCCCCTCGATTCACACTGTTAGCAGGACCGAACTGATCAATAAAATTTCCATTGACACCATTGAATCGCAGCACAGCGTTCGAATCAAAACCAGCAACGTACAGATGACCATCTGGACCAAAAACGATGTCCTCCGGTTTATCGAGTCCGCCGCTTCCTGATTTAACAAATTGATCTATAAAATCGCCGGTCTTTCCATCGAATCGAAGGACTGCACTGTCTGCAAAATCAGCTACAAAAAGTTCTCCGTTAGGACCAAAAATGATGCCTTGGGGTTCGCTGAGTCCACCCGACCCACTATCAACAAAAACGTCGATAAAGTCGCCGGTCGTGCCATTGAACCGAAGGATTTCGCTTGTTTTTCGACTCCCTACGTAAAGATTACCGTCGGGCCCAAAGGCAAGGCCAGATGCACTTTCCAGGCCACCGGAACCATCGGTAACAAATTCATCCAAAAAATCGCCGGTCTCTGGATCGAACCTTAACACGTTGTTCGAATCCCATCCGCTTACGTACAACGATCCGTCAGGTCCAATGATGGTTTCTAGCGGAAAGTCAGTTCCATTGCCACTTCCAAACGCTTGAGGATTTTGTCCGTTAGGATCAAATTTGATCAGACGATCATTATCGCTGTCGGCAACAATCAGACTGTTTTGTAAATGTCTCCCATCTTCATCGAGGGCACTTGCGAGAATGTTGAACGTAAAACCCTCTTGAAGGCCCGTATAAGTGTGGGACACTTCTGAAGGATTCCCAACAAACTCTTCGATCTTTCCGTCACCCCAATTGATCGTCCAACTCGCAATTGTGTCGTTACCAGGATCAGTAGCCGATAGAAACAGACGGTAGGCTACGTCTGCCTGAACCGAATCATCGCCCGATGCAGAAAGTGTTGGCGCCGTGTCAAAGATTGTTAACACAGTGGTTGTGTCGCCGGCAGCACCTTGATCGTCGACTACCGTTAAACCAATGGTATAGTCGGTTCCTCCCACATCGCCATCATCCAGCCCAAATGAGGTCAGAGTATTCCAATCGACTGTCGTAACAGCACTACCTGAAATAACATCAGCAGTTCCATCGTTATCTAGATCCCATTGGTAACTTGCAATGGATCCATCGGTATCTGATGAAGCGGTTGCATCGAAGGTTACCGAGTCTCCTTCGTTGATGGTGTAATTTGTTTGTGTCCCTGCATCAGGCGAAACATTGGCAGCAGTAGGTCCGCTCATGAGCGAACTTACCCAAGCCGAATCGGAAGTAGCCGCAAAAGTCGCATTCGGCTCGATTTCGCCTATTCGAAATTCGAAATCCCAATCGCCTCCTAATGACTCGTGGCCGGTAATATCATTGCTGGCCGCGACATCACAGTCACAAATAGCTTGTAACGATTCAAGAAACCTTTCACCTGTTTCAGTACCGGCTACATCACATCCGTAAATTAAAAAGTCAGCTCCGTGGGCCAATGAAGACCGCCACTGTTGTAATTCAGAACGACGATCTTCCAGAGTGTCGAGATTTAGAACAGAATTTCCAAGCTCTAATTCGCCGGCAGTCCCGTGAGATATTAGATGAACAGCGTTAACGTTTTGGTATTGAGCCAAAGCCTCTGTGATTTGAGTCACGCCATCCCGATTTGATTCAAGCACAACCAATGCAAGCTGATCGGACCATTGAGGCGAATTAGTAAATTCATCGACCAACAACGCCCAATCATCAACATTTTGGTCAACGATGATCAGGCCGACCGGGTCTTTGGAAACACCGACGTCTGAGTCACCCACTTCGATTCCGGGAATTTCGGTTTGAAGATCTTCAGCCCATAGTGAGGCATTCGGGTCCGCCAGCCAGAATTCGGTCGGATCGTCAATGGATTCGGTGGATGCATCTAAAAGATCTGGCACGTCGATCAGGTCGACCGGCAACGGAGAAGCGCTGTAAAGCACCCTCGGTTCCAACTCAAATGCAATGACGCGGGCACTATTACCCGTGTCGGATCCCCGATTTTTGAGTGATCCGTGAGTTTTTGATGGGGTATCGGACTCTTGGCGGAATAGAGCCAGAAATTGATTCGGGTCAAAATCGATCAAAATTACATTCCAGATTGGCCAACAAAAATATTTGCAGGTAAAAAGTTTGGCGAAAAAGCCCCGTTAGGGGTGGAAGCAACTCGGTGATTACTCCCGAATCAACAATAGCTTTTTTTCAGCCAACAAATCAGGAATCACATTCTTGAACGTGAAAGTCCGACAGAAACGGCAGCCAATCCGTCATAGGGCAACCGCCAAGTAGAAACGAGGGCTAGACCAACGATAAACAGTGGTAAAAATGCATCAATCGAGACGAAACGTTTGAAAAAACCGACGTATAATTTGCTGAAGCATTGTTTGTTTCAAAAATTCAACCAACTTAAATGGGCCAGCAGCGAGGATCGGTACCTTGCACACACGTCGATTTCACTCTACGTGGGCTTATCGAAGGCTTATTTACCAGGCGCGGGCCTGAAAATAATTTTCAATTTTTCCAAAGATAACTTTTGGCCCGGCGAAATACTCCTTAATTGGAATTTGCATCTTCGGAAGTTCCGGAGAATTCAATCAGCAAGCAAAACATCCCACATCAGGAGAAAGTGTAATGTGCAAGAAGTTGACCTTGGGGGTCTTAGGTTTCGCGCTTTTAGGCGGACTGCTTTTCGGCGGCAAGGTCATTCCTTATGCCCAAACTGCATTTCGAAATGTTCGAGCCAAAGCTCAGGAAAGTGTTCCCGTCCAATACCAGATTGACGCTGCCAAAATTCAGCTCGAAAAAATTGGCCCTGAAATCAAAGACATGGTTTGGCAGATCGCCAAAGAGAAAGCTGCGATTAAGAAATTGGGATCTGATCTAAAAAAGGATCAGGGGCATCTGGAGGCAAGCTACGCCGAAATGATGACTCTTCGCGAGCACGTTCAATCGGGAGATAAGTTCTACGTCGCCACTAACGGACGAGCGTATAACAAGTCTCGTGTCGAAGAAGATTTGCGACACCGATTCGAGTTGTACCAGACCGCGGAAAAGACGATCCAGAAGAAAGCAGAAATTCTTGAAATTCGACAAAAATCGTTGAATTCGGCATTCGCCAAATTGGATCAGGCCAAAGCGCAAAAACGTGAATTGGAAGTTCAAATCGAAAACCTGTCAGCTCGAAATCGAATGAATGAAGTTGTTGCGACAGCTAGTCAGATCAATATCGACAACAGCGAACTTTCGGCGACACGTGAAATGCTCGAAGATATTGATGCTTTAGTTTCTGCGAAAGAAGAACTGCTGAATATTGCCCCCAAGTATTATGGGCAAATTCCAGTCAACGCAGAAACCACTCAGCACGATACCGACATCTTGTCTGAAATTGATGCCTACTTCGACACCAAGTCGAATAGTGATTCAGACGAATCCATGGTGGACGACGATGACTTGGTTCTTAATTAAGGACTTTGATTCAGGAGCACTGGCTCTACGATAAAATTCCAGAACCATGCATCTTGGAACCCGGGTCGAGGTAGGGCGACCCGGGTTTTCTTTTATCGATGTTCGTCCTGACAAACGTGCGTCCAAATTCAGATTGAGAATCGACACGCGTGAGCAGTTTACCGGTCGGTGATTCGGATCTTCGGATCGACCCAAAAATATAAAAAGAGGTCGTTTAGGAAACCCTTAACGATCCTTTTGGCATTAAATCTGGACAACTTAAGGCACCACCAGTTAACCTAGATTTATGACAGGAGGTGATGCTTTCGATGTTTCACGATGCAGCCATTCGGCTGAAAGGCGACCATGAGTTTTACTTATCCTGACGGTTCCAAACCGTTGGATGGATATACAATCGAACGAGGGATCGGAGTCGGTGGTTTTGGCGAAGTCTACTTCGCTCTTAGTAACGCCGGTAAACATGTCGCGTTGAAAAGGATTCAGCGAAACCTCGACGTTGAACTTCGGGGAGTTCGGCAGTGCTTAAATCTCAAACATGTCAATCTGATTACCCTTTGGGACATCCGTACCTGCGAAGCTAACGAAAGTTGGGTCGTCATGGAGTACGTTCCCGGACCATCATTACGGGACGTCGTCTACACCTATCCAAAAGGAATGCCGGAAGTCGAAATCAAAGTCTGGTTTTCGTCGACCGCCGCAGGCGTCGCCTATTTACATGATCAAGGAATTGTTCACCGAGATCTCAAGCCAGGAAATATCTTTTGCGATGAAGATGTCCAGGTCATTAAAATCGGAGACTACGGACTGTCCAAATTTATTTCACGGAGTCATCGTTCAGGTCACACCGAAACTGTCGGTACATTTCACTACATGGCTCCTGAAATTGGCAAAGGGAATTACGGGAAAGAAATTGACATTTATGCTTTAGGCATTGTTTTGTTTGAAATGCTGACGGGCGATGTTCCCTTCAAAGGAGAAAGCACGCAGGAGATTATTACCCGCCACCTGATCGATGACCCTGACCTTTCCTGTATCCCAAAAAAATTCAGAAAGGTCATCGGGAAATGCCTCCGCAAAGATCCCAAACAGCGATACAGGACCGTTCAGTCGATGGTCGCGGATTTGCCTTGGCCCGAAGTGGCCCAAAAAAGCGAACAGATCGTGCGACAAAATGCTATCGGCAGCATTGGCACACCCAATACGGATACGGTCCAATCTCAACAAGCGTCAACCCAAACTGGTCCAACTCAAACTGACCAAATCCACCGCTTGCCTCCCGTCATCATCACAAGCGAACAGGCTAGAAACGCGAATAGCACCAATCCAGACATCGTCTTTGGAGTTCTTCGGGATTCAGCAATCACCAAAACCACACAACCCTATCAAAATGATAGTTTTAATTCGGACGAAAATTTTCCGAAGTCCGATTCGCCAGATCCGATTCAGGTCATCCGCCAATCGGACTATAACAAAAACCCTACAAATACCCCCCTCTCAAATTCCCTTGCCGATGACAGCATCGAATCGTCGGACAAAAAAATTACACCACAAACCGCCGGTATCAGTTTGCCGGAAATGGAAGAACCAATCGCCAAAGCGCTATTCTCAGGATGGACGCAGTTTTTGGCTTGGTGGAATCATGCAAACTTTTCGGCAACGATAAAGATCATTTTGTTGATTATTGGTGGGATCGTTGTCGTTCAAAATTCAACATGGCTTTTGGCCATGGTCGTGAGTAGCACTGTTTTGTATTTGGCCTACTATTTGATTCGTCAGTGGTGGCTTAAGCAGAATTCTGCCAGCCAGTGGCAACAAAAAAAAGCGCATCGCAAATCTCAAATTTCCGTCGTAAGGCAGTGGCTAAATGAACAGCCTTCGATGGATCGGATTACCGATCTGATTGGGTCTTTTTTAATCGCAGGCCTGGCCTGCATTGTATTAAGTCTGTTGGGAATGACGCTTAGTAAAAAGCTAGTAGCATCCGATTTCGAATCGTGGTCGCTTTACATTTGGATCGTTTTAACTTCGATAGCTGGATCCTGGACAATTTTGGCCATTTCAAAGGCTTGGGAACTTTCCCGGGGAAATGGATGGGTCCGCCGGGGAACCTTGGCAGCGGCGGGACTTGGGATTGGTGGTTTGAGTTACCTGTCGGCAAGTTCGTTTCAGATCAATTTGTCTGAACTTGCGAAAATTGATTTTATGATGTGGCACACTAGCGATTACGTGTTTCGGCAGATCCCTTTGGGGCCGGGTTTCATCCTGTTTTTTGCTGCCATTTTTGGTGCACTTCGTTGGTGGCACAACACAGATCCATTTCGTCGTACCCGTCTGAGCACCCTTTGTGTTGCATTCGCTTTAACTTGGGCGGTTATTTTGGCCCATGCATTCAATATTCCGCTGGTCCCGTCGTGCATCTTCGCTGTCGTAGTTTCGGTGGCCACCCAGCTTGCTTCGCCATGGCTGCACCCTTCCCGAATCCAACAGATCTGTGACCAGCAAGAAATGGAAGCGTCAAAATGACACGACCTTTCATTGAAACTTGTGACTATCCGCGTCGACCAAGAAAAATTTTTTTAACCATCTGTTGGATTACTTTTTTTGTCTGCATCGCTTGCCAACCGACGACGGCCAGTCGTCCCAATGGATATCGATCGACACAGATTTCGGTTGATGAATCGGTTGAAGTTGAAAATTCTCAAGGAATTCCAAATCCGATCAAACAACGGGTTTTCCTTGGGGCTTTACTTGGATCTACGATATTGGCCCTTTTGGCAATCATCTTCGTTTATCTTCGATTGAATAGCGTATCTCGCGGTTTCTATACCGGCAAATTACAAACGTGGACTATCATCGCTGCTCTCATTGTGGTGGCGACTAGTTTTATGGCTTACAACTACTGGATCTTGAAAGTTTAGCGTTTTCGGATGTTAGAATTAATCGCGCAGGGTGCAGGTCCGGATCAGAGGTGGCGTCGCGCCCTGGTTCTTAAACAAGTCGAAGTAGGTCGATCGACGCCTTCTTTTGCTACCCCATGGGACCCGCAAGTCTCCAGGCGTCACGTATCGTTAACCCTTCACAATGGATCACTTCTGGTTCAAAGGTTGGCCGGAGCTTCCAATCCCGTCTTTTTTCAGGGTGAAGCCGCCGAAAGTTTTCACTTGTCACCTGGGCAACATTTCGTAATTGGGAGCACGACATTCACATTAGCCGACGACAATGCGTTCGCTTCGATGGTCGCGCCGAATCCGATTAGTCAACGAAGTTTCTCGTCTGATTTTCTTCGACAGGCTGCCTACTCTGATTCGGAGCGTCGAATTTCGGTGCTCAACCGATTACCCGAAATGATTGCCAGCGGTGGAAATCGAGACCAGCTTTTGGTGAATTTTATCAATCTTTTGATGGCTGGAATTCCAACTGCCACAACCATTGGCATCGTACGCGGGCCGGATCTAGCAGCAGACCGTCAGGATCAAACTGACGAAAAACAAGCATCAGAATCTTCGTCGATTCAAATCATCAAATGGGACCGACGTGGTACGGCCACAGGGGACTTTCGACCGAGTGAAAATTTGATTCGAGAGTCATTATCGTCAGGTGAATCTGTTCTCCACATTTGGAACCAACAAAACCGGTCGAGTTCCAGTTTTACATTTGACTTTGAACATGATTGGGCATTCGTTTGCCCGGTGACAAGTTTGGCCAGTCCCGAGTGGGGAATCTACGTCGCTGGAACTCATAAATCAGGCAGCACCCAACACTCCGAAGCAAGCCAGTTATCGGGTTTGCAGGACGACTTAAAGTTTTGCGAGCTAATTGGTTCGACGCTGAAAAACCTGTTGTTGGTCAAAGAGTTTGAACGGCAAAATTCGAGTTTCCGATCGTTTCTGTCTCCAATCGTTATGGAATCGATTTTTGGAAAAGATCCTGAATCGGTTTTGGCTCCGACAGCCTGCCAGATTACTGTCATGTTCTGTGACCTTAAAGGCTTTTCCAAAACCTCAGAAGAACTTTCCGATCAACTTTTTAAATTGTTAGAACGAGTTAGCAATTCACTGGGTACTGTCACCGGCCAAATTCTGAACAACGGCGGGGTCATTGGTGATTTTCAGGGTGATTCGGTGATGGGATTCTGGGGCTGGCCACTGATTACGACAGATCCGAAAAAATCCGCTCGGCAGGCAGTCGATGCTGCATTGGCGATTCAAGAAATCTTTGAACATGAAAGAGCCATCAACAAAGCTGAAAGTTTTCAGGTTGGAATCGGAATTGCGTCAGGCACGGCGGTCGCCGGAAAAATTGGCAGCCAGGATCAAGTCAAAGTGACTTGCTTCGGTCCTGTCGTCAATTTGGCCTCTCGCTTGGAAGGGATGACTCGAATTCTGGGTTCGGGAATCTTGTTGGATCACGAAACTTTCAATTTGACGTCGCCTTTGGAGGGTCTCCAATCCGTCATTTGTCGGCTGGGAAAATTCCAACCCTTTGGAATGAAAAACGCAGAAGACATCTATCAGCTCTGCCCGGTCGAATCATCGCCTGATCAGGACTCGATTGAACAGATTGTAGAATCTTTCGAGGCGGGAAAATGGGACGAAACGACACAACTGCTCAACCGCCTTGACGACGATCATTTGTTCGGCAGACTCTTTCGTGAGTTTATTAAAGAATCTGGGGACCGCCCGCCTTCCAACTGGGACAGAACAATTCCCATTCGAAGAAAATAAAGCGGTTTTGCTTCGGCGAATGATCCGTTTCTATCGTTATGCGTCGTTTTCGAATCAACCGCGGTTTTGGTCGCCGCCAGAAGCCATTACAATCCGAGACCATCAGATAACGATGTTCGGATGAAACGATCGGATCTTGCTGTGTTGGCATTGGATCCCGGTACCTCATCCGCTTTCACAGGCCCTAGATGCTTGACGAAAGTAGCACCGAGCAAGCCACGGCAAAATCAAGCCAAGTGAGTCATTTAGATGTCATTTAGAGAATCGCAAAAACGAAAAGTATCTCTGACCCACAAAAAAGCGGACGACTTTATCTTCAAGTCAATGTTAGACCGCCCAATCAGTGAAATGTCTCATTTGCGTCAATCCCTGTTGTTTGCCGAAATCTCGATGATTTCTTATCTAGACATCGAACAATGCAACATCGCGGCAGGAAAAATCGGATTCACCGATGGAAAATTTTTCAATTCCAATGGTGCTCAAGCTTATTGGTTCAAAAACAAGCATGACAGCGTCGTGGTCTGCCGCGGAACCGAAGCCAATGACTGGAATGATATCGAAGCGGACATGAACGCCGTCACTGCTTTGGCGGAAACCGTAGGAAAAGTGCACCGCGGTTTTAAAGCAGAAGTGGATCAGATCTGGCCTCACATCGAAAAAGAACTTGAAGCTAATGATCGGCCACTTTGGTTTTGCGGGCATTCTTTGGGCGGCGCCATGGCAACCATCTGCGCAGGCCGAGCCACCATCTCTTACATCAAAAGTGAACCC
Source organism: Planctomycetota bacterium (assembly GCA_039200505.1). Taxonomy (GTDB): domain Bacteria; phylum Planctomycetota; class Planctomycetia; order Pirellulales; family Pirellulaceae; genus Mariniblastus. The sequence goes on from JBCCSJ010000025.1 coordinate 14,902, forward strand.
GAAGGTTTGTTCACTTATGGTTCGCCGCGGGTAGGATGTCGACGTTATGCCAACCATGTCAAAATCAACCACTCTCGCTGGGTCAACAATAACGACATCGTGACTCGAGTCCCTCCCGCCTGGTTTGGTTATCGTCACTCGGGGGCTGAATATTACCTGGATCGATTTGGCAACCTGAAAGATGCGAAGGGTTGGAGCCGTTTCAAGGATCGCTTGAAAGGATTTTTGGGCGGGCTGCGAAAAGGGAAACTGGATCAGCTTTCTGACCATTCTATCGTCGAGTATATCGATACCATCCATGGGCTTGCCAGGATCGAGGGACCGCAACTGCCACTTTCAAATGATTCGAAAAATGAGGCCTCAAAACCGGCAACTTCATCTCAGGAGCCTGAACGGGCAAACCAAACTGTTTCTGAATCCACACCTAATCGTCAAACGGCATAATTTCATTGACTTGACCTATAATTAGGTATCAGGTTCGACCAAGGACCTCGTGAAGGTTCGAAAGTCTTGCGAACGCTCATCCGTATTCACCTTTCATTGGCCGCAACCGGATATCAAATCCTCTCTGCCAAAATTGCTCATGGAGCAAAATCAATTGGATGCGGCAAAGGCGGCGTGAAGCGGTTAAGATAGATCGAAACCGATTATTCGCTTAAGCCTTGAGGCGAACGATGCCACTCAGTGTTCTCTGTCCATCAGGATGCCAAATCAGAACACCCTTCAACAAACAGGGGCGGACCATGCGATGCCCTCAATGCAAGTTGACCATCCGAATACCAGTTTTGGCTGAAACCGAAACTGCCAATCCTGGGACTTCAATTGTTTGCGAGGCCGAACTTGCTTTCCCAAATGAACCTTTACTGAGTTCACCTGAATCAGAGTCTACTGAGGGGCCTGCGATAATCGAAATTGATTCTATTTCAAAATCTTCCGAATCGTTGTTGAATTCAATTCCCAAGCCGCGTCAAACACTGGATCATCCGATCCTTAGCTTAAAAAGTAAAGACTCTCCTCAGGAGCGGATCGACATCGGCAGCATTGGCGATGCCGACAGGGTGAAAACCGAAAAATTTTCGCTACCTTCGGCTACCTCTGATAGTTCCGGAATTGATTTGATCAAAGTGGATTCCGACTTTCAGGCTCCAGCTCCTCAAAAATCATGGCAGGAAAAATTACAAAACGCCAATGCCGAGAGGATGATTTTGGGGCGGATTTTTGCATTCTGCCTCTGCATAGTCGCTCTGATTAATGCGTTTCCGGCAATGTACCAGTGGATTGCGTGGCTGGGTCATCCTGAGATCCAACCGTTACCTCGATGGACCTATCTCCAAATATTTTTGGGAGCGATCTACTTTGTTTATGCCATCTTTTTAGCGCAAATCCCCGACTGGTCGGCAATGCGATCCGTGTCTGCGTTCTTATTGGTTTCCGCTTTCTTGTTCGGAACGATTTCAACCAGTCTTTTGTTGGGAGGGGGTTCCGGAGTCGTATCAGAATTCTTTGGCATCCCTTTTTCAATGAACCGACGAGCATGCATTTGGTGCGTCGCAATGCTTTGTCTTGCCACTCTAATGTCCTACTGGGCAGGTAAAGAATCGTGGCACTGGCAAAAGGCAGACGCTCTGTTAAAAGAATTTAACAATCAATAAATTAAGGCATCGTCGGGATAGATCAGAAGACCGAGATGAATGTTAGCTGGGTTCTGCAATTAGGTTTGTCTTTGACTAAATGCCAATTGGATCAGACGCCATCGCGTAACATCTCCCCTGCCCCGTTCTTGCCGCAGGCACCCATAACGCCTCCACCGGGGTGACTTGCGGCTCCGCAAAGGTACAAACCTTGGATTGGAGTGCGATGGTCGGACCAGCCAGCCAGCGGTCGCATCATGTGGAGTTGATTCAAATTCATGGCTCCCTGGAAGATATTTCCCCCGGTCAACCCATAGACTCTTTCCAAATCTAGTGGGCTCAAGACCTGCCGGTGTTCAATTACGTTCGGAACGTTGGGCGCGTATTCGGCCAAGCGTTCGATACACCGATCCGCAAATGACTCCTTGATCTCGTCCCAGTGCAAACCGCCCTTCAATTCGTAGGGGGCATATTGAACGAACATCGAAATGATGTGCTTCCCTTCGGGTGAGATCGTTCGATCGACGCTGGTTGGAATGGTGACCTCAACAATTGGGTTTTTGCTGGGCTGGCCATATTTAGCATCGTCAAATGCTCTTTCGATCTCTTCGATAGTTTCACCAATGTGAATGGTACCGTTGTGCTGAGGCCCGATTCGATTACCGGGCAAGCAAGTAAAATCTGGTGCTTCTCCCAACGCTAGATTGACCTTGAGCGTAGCGGATCGGTAGCTAATGCGGTTGACGGCTGCCAGGTATGCTGTTGGCAAATCATCAGGTTGAAGAAAATGATTGAATGTCAGATTGCAATCAACAGTGCTCGCAACGGCCTTGGCAGTAAAAGTACGACCGTCGGTTGTCGAAACACCTTGGACATGGTTTTGGGCGACATCAATGCTCGATACATCCGCCTCGGTCACAATGTCCACACCCAGTTCGCGGCACGTCTTGGCGGTCGCGTCTGCGATCGCTCCCATTCCGCCTTCCACGTAGCCCCAAACTCCTCTTGCTCCGCCAGCAGTTCCCATCACATGGTGTAACAAAACATAGGCTGTACCAGGTTCCGACACCGACGCAAATGCCCCGATGATGGCGTCGGTAGCAAGCGTTGCCTTTAAGACCTCGGTTTCAAACCACCGTTCCAGAATCGGCCTGGCCGCAGCGGTCAACAATTCGATTCCTTCCGGAATGCTTGATTCCATTTTTGCCAACGCCGATCGAAGCCGCCAACCTTTCTGAGCATCACGCAGTTTTTTGCCAAGTCCAATTTTCCGCCAACTTTTGGGAAGCGGCAGCAAATCGGGCGATGTCTCGTTAAGGATCGGTTCTAAGTGAACGGCAACTTGTTCCAATAACTTTTCGTAGCGAGAAAATTGGTCAGCGTCCCGTTTGCTAAACTTTGAAATTTGATCGTGATTCTGTTTCGGGTCAGCACCAAGTAGCAAGTGGCGACCATCTCGCATCGGAGTAAACGAAGAAGGTTTGCGCGGCAAAACTTTGAGACCATTCTCTTTCAGCTTGAGATCACGAATGATCTCTGGCAGCAAAAGACTGACCACGTAGGCAGCGGTCGAAACTCGATAACCTGGCCAAAGTTCCTCGGTCACGCTACATCCGCCAAGTACGTGTCGACGCTCCAACACGCATACTTTTTTGCCCGCTTTCGCCAGATAGGCAGCAGCAATCAGGCCGTTGTGGCCCCCACCAATAACGATAGCATCGTAATCGCCACCTTGAGTGTCTACGTTGTTCAACCTTTTAATCCTGATGTAGCAATGCCGCGAATGAAAGTCTTCTGAGTCAGGAAGAAGAGTACAACAATCGGCAGAGTAAACAATACCGAAGCCGCCAATAGTAGGTGTGTCTGGCCACTGTAAGAACTCACAAATCTTTCCAGACCGTACGCCAGCGGAAATTTTTGTGGGTCATTCAAGTAGAGTAACGGTCCGCCAAAATCATTCCAAGTTTGGACGAATTGAAAAAGTGCCACTGTGGCGAGGGCCGGACGCGAAAGTGGAACAAGGATCCGCCAAAACAAACCCCAATGCGTTAGCCCATCCAAACGGCCTGCTTCAAATAGCTGCTCCGGAAGGCTGAGAAAAAATTGACGAAGTAAAAATATGAAAAAGGCGTCTCCCAGAAACGTAGGCAGGATAATCGCACCCAGAGAATTGTAGAGTCCGAACTTGGAGATCAACACAAAACGTGGAATCATGGTGACGTGCCACGGGAGCAACATCGTGGCAACCACGATGGCAAACATCCATTTTCGTCCGTGCCATTTCACTCTAGAGAGACTGTAGGCGACCAATGCACATGATAATGTCGTTCCGATGACGCACCCGATACAAAGAATCAAAGTGTTGGACAGGTAAACGAAAAAAGGCATGCTTGTTAGCGCAGCCGGATAGTTACTGAATTCCAAACGAGCAGGAATCAGGGAATAGGGATCCGAAGCAAGCTGGCTTGGCGATTTTAGCGATCCGCTGATCATCACTAAAAGAGGTAGCGAAAACAACGCACAGCAAAACCAGGTCACCGGATACAGTATCAGTTTGGATCTATTTGTCATTCCCAATCCTCCGATTCACGCGGTCAAGATGGATTTGGATTTCTTGATCGGCGTCTCGCAAAATCGTTTCGATTTTCAGGTCAGGATTCGTGATCGCTCGATAGGCTGCCGATTCGACCGTACGGCGGAACATGGATGCTCCTACGACTTGAGGAATCGGGAATTGATTTTTGCTTTTTGCCAGATTGACGAATTGGGCGAAAAGTGGATTTGAGTCGGTATAGTCTTGGAAAACTTTTGTCTCGGCCACCTTAGAAGAAACTGGGATCCATCCACCATCGGCACAGGTACGGGCAGCTTCGACAGGCGAGTTGAATCCGATCCAGAACTTCGCGAACTCCACTGCTCCTTTGGCATTTTTTGCATTCTTTGGAACGACGAAGAAATTTCCATTGACCCACCCTGCCCTTTCTCGGCCAGTGGAGTCTTTGGGAATCGGCAACGGACAAACTCCAAATTTGGGAACCGCAAGCCCCCGAGTTTGGCGATCCTTTTGAAATTCGACGATGTTCCGCACACGCCACTGACCGTCCATTAAAATTGAATATCGCCCGACCAATTCGTCGTCACTGACCGGAAGTAAAGGAAAAGCCTTGCCAGGTAGCGATTGATCCCCTTTGCGATAAGCAATGATATTATCTGGGCCAAATTTTTTCGAAAAACTAGTCATCCACCGAAGAGCATTGATAACTTCCGGGCTGTCCACTTGAACGTCGGCGATCTCGGAGTCATAAAAATCGGCTCCAAAAACATACCCCCATGCCCATAATCGCCTCGAATCGGGAAGGTAGGCAAAGCTGCCGCTCTCATCATCGCCATTGCCGGAAATGGTCGTGGAGATTGCTGAAAGCTCTTCAATCGTTTTGGGAGGTTGAAACCCGAACCGATCCAGAACCGTTTGATTGAAGTAAAGAGCCCGGATATCCAACCCATTGCAGATCCCATAGAGCCTTCCTTGATAAGTAGTAAGTCTCCGAGCCGAATCGAACATCCAAGATTCAAGCGATTGGACATCCTCGTCAGGGATAATTTCGTCGATCGCCTTAATCACACCTCTTTCTCCCCAATCTGCAATGACGGGATCATCTTGATTCACCAAGTCAGGCGGATCTCCGCCAGCAACCGACAGAAAAAGTTTAGCTTGGAGATTGTTGCCTGGCATCGCAATCGACCTGACAAAATACTGCTCTTGCGATTCATTAAATCGTCGAACAACATCGTCGACGACATCACGATCTTCGCCTCCCCAAAAATGCCAGAATACGACCTCCTGCTTGCTAGTCAGACTGGCTTGGAAGGGTCTGTCTTTTTTTTCCAAAGCAAACCAGGTTATCAGGCAAAGTGCAGCCAACATCACGCAGACTGCCAATCCTCTCCAGTTCATAGTCCTACCCGATAGTGAACCCAATGGCTGGCTGTACGAAACAAGGCCAGCGTGACGACCAACAGCATGACAAAAAGTATCCAGGCCATTGCGGAAGCGTATCCCATCTCAAAATCAGAAAAGGACGATAAAAAAAGCTGAAGCGAAATCATCATCAACGACCCTCCCGGTTCGCCCGTTCCTTCACTCAGCACGTAAATCGACGCAAAAGTCTGGACGCTACGGATGACTCCCATCACCAGGTTAAAAAAAATCACAGGGGAAAGCATCGGGATGGTGACATGAACCAACTGTTTCAAACCGTTGGCACCATCGATGGAAGCTGCCTCGTAAAGTGAATCGGGGATATCGCTAATCGCAGCCAGATAGATAACGACAAAGTTTCCGACGCCCCACAACGTCATCAAAACTAACGCGTCTTTGCTGCCCATCAGCTTAAGTGGTTGGCCGTCAAACCAATTTGTAAACACGGTTACGGACTCAGAACTCAGGGCACTTCGGGACTGATTCAACCAATTTTGTGCCGGTAACAAACTGTTCCCGCCCCAGGTAATCAAATAATTCACCATTCCATCTTGGGGATCCAAAAGCCACAACCAGAGAATGCTGGCCGCCACCACTGGGATCACCGAGGGCAAAAAAATGAGTGTGCGATACATTGCCTGGCCCTTAATTTTGGCGGACAAAAGGACTGCCAAAAGAACACCAGTGATCACCGACAACGGAACCGATAGCAATGAATAATAAATCGTATTGGTCAATGCTCTTCCGAAACCTCGCTGGGTTCCGATCTCAGAAGCAATTCGTTGGTAGTTTTGCAAACCGACGAATTGCGGAGGATTGATCAAATCAAAACGACACAGACTCCAGTAAAACGTGGCGAAAAATGGAAAAGCAAAAAACAACAGAAATCCGACAATCCAGGGGGAACTGAACGCCCATCCCGCTACTGATTGTGGTCGTTGCTGGATACGTTTCTTTTTCTCAACCATGTATTTCCTCCGGTGCCCCATTATGGGGCATCTGCCCTCCGCTTCACTCCCCCTGAATCATTGAAAACAAAATTCTGAACGCCGCGTTAAACAAAGAACGTGGCAAAGAATACCAACAAAACTCGATACGATACTTAATACCTCTGAGTGCATCGCTTACTTGAACCCGATAGCCCCTCGCCACTATCCTGAACCTTTTATAAAGTGGTCAGTCAAGTAAGAAACTTCCGCAGGCAACTGACAGACATGACTGACATTTTTAGTGACCTTCAATGGCGTGGCCTAATTCATCAAACGACCGCCGACGAATTTTTGCCCGGATGGTTGTCCAGCGGTTCTCGAACTATTTACGCTGGATTCGATCCAACCGCCGATAGTCTCCACGTTGGAAGCCTACTTCCGCTGATGATGCTTCGCCGGTTTCAAAAAGCGGGGCATCGCCCGATCGCGATTGCTGGTGGAGCCACAGGGATGATTGGAGATCCTAGCGGAAAAAGTGCCGAACGAAATCTGCAAACTAAAGATCAGATCGAAAAAAATCTTGCAGGTATCGAAATCCAGATGCGACAACTTCTTGATTTTGACTGCGGCGAAAACTCGGCCTTGTTAGTCAACAACAATGATTGGATGAGTCAATTCAGCTACACCGAGTTTTTACGCGACGTAGGAAAGAATTTTCCAGTCAACGTGATGCTTGGCAAAGATTCGGTGAAAAGCCGGCTTGGAAGTGAGGCGGGGTTGAGTTACACCGAATTCAGCTACATGCTTCTACAGGCATACGATTTTGTTCACCTTAACCAGGCCTACGGTTGTGAATTGCAAATCGGAGGTAGCGATCAGTGGGGCAATGTGACTGCTGGAATTGACCTCGGACGTCGCATGCACGGAGCATCCTTATTCGGATTGACCAATCCTTTATTGACTAAGTCCGATGGGTCCAAGATGGGAAAAACGGAATCGGGAGCCGTTTGGCTGGCACCGGAAAAAACAAGTCCCTATCAGTTTTTTCAATATTGGATCAACGTCGAAGATGCTGACGCAGGCAAATGCCTCCGATTCTTAACTGAGCTTTCGCACGAAGAAATCGAATCGCTGGATCAGTCGCGGACCGATTCACCGCACGAACGAGCTAGTCAAAAAAAGCTCGCTGAAGAATTAACCCGAATGATTCATGGCGAAGAGGGACTGGCAGCAGCCAAGCAGGCCACGAAAATATTTTTCGGTGAAAAGATTGAAAACCTAAGTGACAAGCAGCTGATCGGAATTTTCTCAGATGTTCCGAGCCAACGATTCCCAAAATCAGCTCTTGAATCTGGGCTGCTTTTGATCGATGCCTTGGTCGAGGTCGGATTAGCCAAAAGCAAAGCGGAGGCCCGTCGATCGATTAAGCAGGGAAGTATCTATGTCAATAATTCAAGGCAAGACGATATCGAATTTCGAATTCTTCCGGAAACGTTGGCCAGCGAATCGGCTGTCGTTCTAAGAAGTGGCAAACGACGGTATGCCGTTTTGAAATTTGAGTGACTTTAATCAGCCGACCAAAAATGAAATTTTTGACTTGGTTTGCGTTCGCTTAATTTCTGGATACGGCTCGTTGCTCAACGCCTTGTAGAAATTGTTTTGGCTTGTTTAACAATAGAACTCGTCTGCCGACGCGAATTAACAAGGTCTACCGCTCAGCGAGCGGTGCCATTTGGTGGCAACGAACCGGCCCCCAAACTCCGATTCGCCATCCCTGATCTAAAATAAGCTAACGAAAAACAAGCGGCTTCCAGAATACGCCAATTCCCAATCTGTCTTTACAGATCAAGGTTCCCTCGTCTGATTTTGCTGAGCCTATTTCTGCGATGCCTTTCTGTTTTCCCCCGTAAATTTTATCTTCGCGGCGGCTCAAAACTTTTTTGAAATTTGATCAAGAAATTTGTCGGGATTCCTTCCCCTTTTGCGAGTTGACGGTGAGGGGAAAGGAATCGACGGTTTTGAGGATTAAGTTTTCTTCAAAAACGAGTTTTCAAAGAGATTTTGGATTTTTCAAAATCTCGTTTACTGGGGCAAGAAATCGAACTCCAGCTTGTTAACTCCAACCATTGGCAGGGTGAAAACCAAGATTCCTTCCCATCCAATCGACAGGCAACTGCGAAAAAAGGGGATTATTTGTTATGAATGAAGTTGGTTTTATGAACTCCAAAAGAGATCGCTGGATTCGACTCCAACCTGCGTTGATATTACTTCGAGATGCACATCATTATGCGATGCGGACGGGAAAAGACGTGTGGCAATTTGCCACCGAACTTGAGGAACTTCAGTCACAAGGATTGACTACGACCGACCTTCGCTGGCTCATTTCCACCGGTATCGTTTTACATGGGATTGAGCTTTCAACATTTCGGGATCCTTACCGAAAGTTCGAAAAATGTGACAACCTCTTCTTTTCGACTCGTTCTTGTTTTGTGCTTTCTGAGAAGGGATTGATTTCTCTTGAAACTACTTCTCAGTTCCAACAGAAGAATCCTGAAGATTCTTTTAATGGCGAACTGCGTTCTGAAATCGATAATAAAGCGGAGAGAAAATTGAGCGACGGTCAAAGTTCTGACTCGAAACCCGACGGCGGAGAGTCGATTGTTCCAGAATGGGATCACGAAAAAAGAGTGCTTATGTTTCAAGGCGAAGTCGTCAAACGATTCAAGTGGCCTGCCGTGAATCAGGAACTTGTTGTCAATGCGTTCCACGAACAGGGTTGGCCTGAAATGATCCACGATCCGATTCCACCAATCGGAGACGTAAAACCCAAAAATCGACTTCACGATACGATCAAGTGCCTTAATCGTAATCGGGTCAGTAAGTCAATCAAATTTCACGGAAATGGAGACGGGACCGGAGTCCTCTGGAAACGAGAGCCCGCTCCAGAAGAGTGTTCGGAATAGGTATTCCTTGGTGATGCACTGAGAACGCGCATCGCTAATTCGAAATCAATTCGAAAACGATTGATCAAGGTGCTGGCAACCGATTGCCAGCACCTTTTTTGTTGCTCGAAATTGAATTTGCAGCCGCATAAAGTTTAACGATTATGACGATGTTACCGAAAATCAATGACAAAGAGTTTGCGTGAACTCAGCCGATTCACTCCCCCCATGATTCGGCGTTTGGTTCTGGCGCGTGCTGGAATTCATTATTGGATGGAGTGAATATCGATGCGGATTGCATTTGTAGCCGCTGTTTTGGTCGGCCTGTCAGCTATACCCTGCGAAGTTTTGGGGCAATCCGAGGAAAATGCCCAAGGACCGGTCCACCGTGAAAGTCAAAGTAGTCAGCAATATGAAAGGCTGGCCTACAAGCATTCGATTTTGACAAAGTCGAGCAAAGAAACCCGCGGAAATCTTGCACAGCGAGCCGAAGCACTGCTGCAGGGTAAGCGTAGTCAAGCGTCCAATTCAGGCAGCAATTTCCAACCACGATTTCCGAAACCTGTTTCACCTCGACTGAAATTGACTAACCCGCTTTCGCTAAGAAAGAAGACCAAGCAAGTTCAAATTTCGGATTCAAATGCGTCTGGAAATGTTCCATCCGAACCTTACAACCCATTTGACGATCCCAAAAATATTCGCGAAGAATCCAACGCCCAGGGTTTTAAAGCACCATTCAAGGGCCAAACCTTCGATCCGGCCACTAAGAATTTGACAGACTCCGACGTTCTTCCCCCACCTCGGATGCGGTTGCCAAATGCTTCTCAGAATTTTCCACCTGTTGCTACACCAATCAAAATGAAATTGAACCAGGACCCTTCTGGAAACAATAACACGTTTCAGTTTCAAAAACCTGCTCGGCCCAAACTGGATTCCGAATCCATCTCCCTCAATCAACCCGAACCTTCCCTCATTGAACCTTCGCTGGCCCCCGTCGAAAGATCCATCGCTCCCGAGCCAACAAAGCCAAGTGGCAGCATTAATTTTCAGGACAAAAATTCAAATACTGTCAAACTGCAGGACGAACAGGAAACGCCCCCGAATCCGTTTGCCGATCGTCCACCGTCCACCGAAATGAATTTTAAAGACGATCCCGTTCCGATTCCTGTTGTCCGAACGCCTGAATATGGAACGCCTCCAGGGGTTTACCAGAAACCGACTCGGTTAATCGAACCTGAATCAAATTTAAAATCAGCGCCCGCGTACTCTTATCCGAAGGTACCGACTGCACCGGCAACTACGTTCGTTCCACCGATCCAACAACCAATTTATCAACCGCCTTACCAACCAATCCCTGCAGGTCCCACACCTGCTGCTCCGATTGTGGACACGTTTCCGATCTCAAGGGAACCGGTCGACACGGGTCAATACATGCCGGAATTGCAGATTAAGCCACCGGCGACGCCTGTGTTTGAATCCATTTCGGACGTATCCAGCCAAATGGTCGACAGTTCATTTAAATCTCCACCCGATTTCTACTTCACCATCTTCGGAGGATGGAGTGAATTGGATGCGCTCAACTCACAAGTCAACACGGACTTTTTTGACGGCGACCATGGAGGAACCATTGGGTTGGCACTAGGCCGTCGTAATGGGCGAAACCTGAGGACGGAAGTGGAAGTTTCTGGACGCAGTAACAACATTTTGGACTTTATTTCTAGTTCAGGTTCCAGCGGAATCACCGGAGACATTGATTCCGTATCCGGAATGGCCAACATTTATTGGGAAATGGTCAACGCTCCCAGTCGGTACTTCAAACCCTACATCGGAGCCGGAGTTGGATTCGTCAGCATCAACCATGAGTTGTTGGACGCGACAGGTTCCAATCTCGTCCCCTTGAATGGGGACAACGATACAAGCCTTGCCTACCAGGCGATGGCGGGTGTCAATTACAAAGCGTACCGCAACGTCGACTTTTTCGCCGAGTATCGTTTTTTCCAGGCAGACTCCTATCGGCTTGAATCTTTAGGGTCTCAATCGGGGCGGTATGATTACACGGTCGACAGTGTACTGTTTGGTTTTCGCTGGAAATTCTAGGATTACGTTAAATCTGCTTTTGATCGAAAGCGAATGAAACTCGAATTTGAAATTGCATTCATCGCGGTCGGAGGTGCCTTGGGAGCATTGACTCGATTTGCAATAACAGAAGCATCCAGGCGTCTTTACGATGGGGTTTTCCCAGTTGGAACGCTAACCGCCAATCTGTTGGGATGCTTTTTGATGGGTATATTCCTCGGCAGTGATGCCTTTGACAGATTCCCTGGGTTGCGAGCGGGCGTCGGGATCGGATTCCTAGGTGCCTTGACCACATTTTCGACCTTCGGCGCTGAGACAGTGAAACAATTGCAAAGCGACAATGGACTTATCGCGGCCAGCAATATAATTGCCAATGTAATGTTAGGAATTGGAGGGGTGATCATCGGTATCTGGATTGCGAAAAAGATATTTTAGAATCAGTCGCGAATTGGATTCCGATTTACTTTTGAGCACGAAAATGTTTTTTGTTTTTGATAGAACTTTCCTAATTCTGCTTATCCAGACTATCGACTTGGTCTTTTCCGCACGAAAGTGGGACCACAAACGTCTCGATCAAGTAATTTTATATCGGAAACTGGCGGTCGCCGTACGTTTTTCCGGATTTAGACATTTTCAACAAGTTTGAATTTTTGAACCTCTGTTTCTTTCGTACCAGTGAGCAAGCCAGCGAAAGCTACGAGCTTTAATCACGTGATATTTCATGCTTAATGCGAACAAGCTGTTTCCCTCCTGCGGGTCATCCCTGTTCATTCGTTGACCTAGTCTGACGACGTTTTTAAACTAGGTCTGGTTCGATTGATTTTACAGCGATTTTCAACATGTCACCCTTATATTTTTGTATCGCAATTGCCCCCCTTTCCGTGTATTTGCTGATGCTTGGTTTCCTGAACTTGCGAGGGAAGCCCTTTGTGACCACCGGTGCTCGAGACGCGGCCGCTTTGGGGATCGGGTTGGTCGGATTTATCGTCATCGGTCCAATGGAACTTTTTTTTCCCGAAGGAGCCGCCAGTCGTTTCGGGGCGTGGGTCTGGTTGATGCTGATAATTTTTTACGGCCTCTGCATTTCCTTGGTCGTCCTGTTGATGCGATCGAGGATCGTGATCTACAACGTTTCACTGGAAGAACTGCGTCCGATTTTGACGAGTGTTGCCATGGATCTGGATTCCAAAAGCCGATGGATCGGAGACAGCCTTTTGATTCCCAGTCTTAATGTCCACTTACACGTGGAACCCGTCGAATGGCTCCGAAATGTACAGTTGACTGCTGGAGGTAATCAACAAAGTTACGAAGGTTGGCAAAAGCTGGAATCGTTACTCAATCAATCGCTTCGGCCGATTAAAGTAGGACCCAATATGGTCGGAATTCCCCTGCTTCTGTTATCGGCAGCCTTCGCTTTGGGCACGGCGATTTGGATGCTCAACGATCAACAGGCTGTGGCTCAAGCCCTTGAAGACTTACTTCGAAAGTAGCAACGAGGTAAGACTACTAGGATCAAGCTTTCTTGGATAAGCTTTTAAAAAGCATCCACAGGCCAATTCCAAATGGGATTCCGCAACTGATCAAGATTGCGAAAATCGAAACTCCCCAGGCTAACTCGGCCTCACTGTTTTTGAACGCGAGAACATTAATTGAGATGTTGAAGACACTCCACATCAATAGCGCACAGGCAACGATCACCTTTGAGGCGTGATCGATGAATTTCCGTAACTCTCGCTTGGCGGCAGCACTGGACTGGGTTGGTATTTTGGCTGGCTCGCTGGGAGCGGGCTGGCTACTGGAATTCGCTATTTTTTCCGAATCGCTCATGTAGTCGGTCAATTTTCAGTTGCTTCGGAAGCAGTTTCTAATCCCTCGATAATCCTTCCACAATGCCAACCGGTAAGTACGGCGAAAACTAATGTTAAAAAAGCCAAAACCGATACGCTAATCACGGACAAAAATCCGGCTAAACCAGAAACATCGATGTATTGGCGTGCCCACAAGACTAATCCGGCCAGGAATGCAAAAAAAGCCAAGATTGATACTAGCGAATAAAAGGCCAACCAATGCCCTTTCTCTTTGGGTAGATATTTGAATGGGTCGACTTGCACCACCTGAAAAGGTGATTGCGAATACCACGCACCCAACAACATCAATGGAGCCAGGAAAAACCGGACCGGAGTGACCAGAGCGATTAACGGCGACCAAATTGGAAGGACGATCAGCCCGCACAAAAAGTAGCTGAATGAAAAGATGGCAAAAGTACTGACGATCGAATTCCAGCCCCCCCGAAACCACTCGCTAACACGTCTTTGCCCTCTCGCGGCCTCCCGAAACAGGTAGCTCGCGGTGTGCCACAAAATCAACAGGCCGACAAGGTAGGGCGTCCCTCCAAAAAATCCCTGCTTGAACCAACGAGTTAAATCTTGCCAAAAGTTGACGTCCTCGCCTTCGGCCACGATCGGTTCACCCGAATAGACGTATGTGGCAACCGTTCCTATCGATAGAAAGACGATTGCTAAAAATGCACGCCCTAGCACGTTGGGGTCGGCAATCATCTTAAGTGCCTCAAAGCCGATTCCCGCAATCCCATCCATCCTAAACACCGGATAATTGGATATCGTTTTTTGAGTGTCGCCCAATTCAAATTCAAACGCCCGGTCTTGGCTATGAGGTTCGGCTCGTTTTTTGGCCTCTTCGTATTTTTCACGCCTTGAACGGGACCGTTTTCGCGGTGGCCGACGATCTTTCGGTCCGTCTTTTCGTTTCGTTTCCCGTCGCAATTTAGCGGATCGGGATAACGTCGTTCCGGCGATTTCACCCGAGCCAGGTGGGTCAGGATTTTCGTTCTTGTGTTTGGGGTTTTCCAGAGGAATTTCTTCCGGTTCCAATTCGATCCCCGGAACTTCTTCGGCTATTTCATGTAAGTCATAGTCATGATTAACATCCAAAACTTTTGGCTCAGGTTGATTAGCCGGTTCATCGATCAATTCCAACGGTGGCAATGGTTCCGGCAATTCTTTGTCAGGTTTCGGCTTGGTTTCCTTCGGTTGGAATTCCGAAAGATGGTGGTAGTCGGGAAGATCAACGGGTGGAGCCAGCGTTAAATCGTCATCAGCCAACGGGGCCAACTTGATTTCATCGTCGTCCGATAAACTGACTTTTTTAGAGCCACTTTTGGGACTTGCATCGGCTTTCCCGTGTGGATCGGTGACCAATACTTTCGTGAAGCAAACCGGACACTTTACGTAATCACCGACTTGACTGGGGCGAACATGAATCCGTGTTTCGCAAACGCGACACTCGATACCGTAGACCGCATCATCTCCATACAGATCTTCCAAGCCGTCCACACGAATCAAATTATCCTCATCCGCCGCAAAACCTGTCTCTGAAGATGGGTCTGCTGGAACTTGCTGATCTTGAGAGTTCGTTGCGGTCAAATCGCCTGTTTCGCCAAACTCGATTTGATCGTGCCGGTCGGAATTTTGTTTAGTTTCATTGTCAGACTTCAAAGATGAAGGGGCAGTTTCAGCTTTAGCTTGCGATTCAGCCTGTTCGAAAATATCGTCGAACAACGCGACCTCTATTTCAACTCGATC
>JBCCSJ010000026.1:0-29945 GCA_039200505.1 Planctomycetota bacterium
ACTTGGATCTAAGAGGTCCGTCAAAATGGAATGGACCATTTAGAATCCCATTTCCTGACCTATTCACAATCCTCGAGTAAAACCGGGGTAAGTTAATTCAGGTCGATTGGACTACTTTTTAAATCGAATCCACAAGAGACCACTGCGATGAATCGAGTCCCCAAAAAATCCACGTTACCAATTTTGAGTTTCCTTATTTGTTTTGCTTTTTGCGAAGGGCTTATCGAGGCTCAAAAACCTAAACCAAGACGGTACCCGCACGGAAGCTACTCGGAGATACAGTCTGACGTTCCTCGGGGCAAGATAACTGAATATCAGTTCAACGATAGCGAAATTTATCCAGGGACCAAACGACGTTTCTACGTTTACGTGCCAGAACAATACGATGTTTCGCAGGAAGCAGCTTTGATGGTGTTTCAGGATGGCCATGCTTATGTGAATCCCAAAGGGGAATATCGAGCGACGGTTGTCATGGACAACCTGATCCACCGAAATGAAATGCCAATTACGATTGGTGTATTCGTCGATCCGGGGCATCTTGGCGATCTGCCCGAAAAACCAGGCTGGCGTCCGCGTCCCGCAAATCGCAGCATTGAGTATGATACGCCGAATTC
Source organism: Planctomycetota bacterium (assembly GCA_039200505.1). Taxonomy (GTDB): domain Bacteria; phylum Planctomycetota; class Planctomycetia; order Pirellulales; family Pirellulaceae; genus Mariniblastus. Next base: position 615 of record JBCCSJ010000026.1, read on the forward strand.
AGATTATGCAAAGTTTTTGATCAATGAAATCCTGCCAAAGGTCGAAGCTGATTACAAAATAACGGAAGCCCCTGAAGGTAGGGCGATTTGTGGGGCCAGCAGCGGTGGGATTTGTGCGTTCACTGCTGCCTGGGAAATGCCGGATCAGTTTGGAAAAGTGATTAGCCATATCGGTAGTTTCGCCAATATTCGAGGAGGCGATGTCTATCCAGGGATCATTCGCAAAACCGATGTCAAACCAATTCGCATTTATTTACAGGATGGTTCTAACGATCTTGATAATGAACATGGAAACTGGCCGCTTGGTAACCAGCAGGTTTACGCTGCACTCAAATTTAAAGGTTACGACGTGCGTTTTGATTACGGCGAAGGTGCCCATAATGGGAATCATGGCGGGGCTGTATTGCCGGATGCGATGAGGTGGCTATGGAGAGATTATCCAGGTGTTTCAGCAAGACTTCCGATCATTCCTGAAATTCAAACTGCCAAGTGGGCTGTCAATTGGTGGATGCCCAGACACGAGGCGAAACTTTGGGAGCGAAAACTGATGGAAGAAGTTGACCTTCTGATGATTGGTGATTCGATCACTCATGGTTGGGAACGGAAAGGAAAGAAGACGTGGGATCAATACTATGCGAACCGAAATGCACTGAATCTGGGTTTTAGTGGGGACCGCACCGAACACGTTTTATGGCGATTTCAAAACGGTGCGCTCGATGATATTAACCCAAAACTTGCCGTTATCATGATCGGAACGAACAATACGGGGCATCGTATGGACGCACCTGAATTAATTGCAGAAGGGGTGCGACGAGTCGTCGATGAATTGAAGCTTCGACTTCCAGAAACCAAAGTCTTGCTGCTTGGGGTTTTCCCAAGGGATGCCCAGGCGGATGGAAAGATGCGTCAAAACAATGATGCGGTCAACCAGATCTTAAAAGGATACGCCGACAATAAAAATATCTGGTATCTCGATATTGGTGACCAATTTCTCGATGAAGAACAGGTGCTGCCGAAGTCGATCATGCCCGATCTGTTGCACCCAAATGAAAAAGGCTACGCGATCTGGGCCGAAGCAATGGAACCCATGATGGTTCAGTTATTGAATGAATAGGATCGGCGGGCATCTACAGAAAATATTCTTGCCGAATTGCCGATGGCGAATAAAAACCAACCCTTGGTTTGTTCTCGATCGCTACACTGAAGCTTTTTGATGTTAAAGCGATTCTAATTGAAGTTGATGGGACTGTTGTCAATGCAGGTTGATCAATCAGATGGATAATTGATGGTTGGTTAAAAAAATGTTGGCATGCGGTTAGAATACCTCGGTCTTTGGCCACAAAATCCAGTTCAATCAAGAACAAGTTATCTGGGGATGACTTGATTTTGTTCGATTCTGGTCATCAATGAGAGAGTATTTTGCCATGTTCCAAGCTAAGCCAAATGAGTTGCTAACGGTGTGGGCTGTCACGGTTATCATCTTGTTGTTTTCAGGATTATCGAGGGCTCAAGATTCAGCTCCGGAAAATCAGCAAGAGTTTTATGAAATTCGTATCTACCAAATTGACGATTTTCAAAAACAAAAGGTCGCCGAAGAATATCTCGAAAATGCACTGATGCCCGCGTTGGGTCGATTGGGTTTGGATCGAATCGGAGTATTCACCAACCTCACTGACGACAACGATCATTCTTTGTATATGGTGATCCCCTACCCTTCCCTGGAAACCTTCGCAAACTTGAATGCTTCATTGGCAAGTGATGTTGAATTTCAAAAACTGGCTCAACCTTATGTCAATCGAGCATTAAAGAACCCGGTTTATTCGAGGATTGAAAGTCGTTTTTTGAAAGCGTTTTCTGGAATGCCTGTGATGGAAATTTCAGATCTGACAAAAACAAAATCGGACCGCATTTTTGAAATGCGGCTTTATGAAAGTCACACCGAAGATCATGCCCGTCGCAAAGTGCAAATGTTCAACGAAGGCGAGATGCAAATTATGCGAGACGTCGATCTCGGTCCAGTCTTCTTTGGCGAAACGCTGATCGGCCCTGACGTACCCAACCTGATATATTTATTGTCCGCAAAAAATCAGGCCGAACATAAACAGCACTTCCAGGCATTCCTAAAACATCCTGAATGGGATCGGATTAAAGTCCTGCCCCAATACAAGGATACCGTTTCAAAAATTAGGCGTTGGTTTCTAACCCCAACCACTTTTTCGCAGCTATAACCTGCTTCGAATCGGTAATCCCTAGAGCACCTTGACTTTTCTCGCTCTTTTCTGCGTCACAAAATGAATGACAACCAAACAGCAATGACTGTCTTATTGGTAGAAGATAATCCAGATGTCCAAGAAGCGTTCTCGCTTGGTTTACAAATGAATGGATTTAATGTTGTTTCAGTTGACCGGGGGAAAAAAGCGATTGAAATGGTCAGCGATCTGCAACCCGATGTGATGATCATGGATTATCATCTTCCAGACAGTAACGGAATTGAGTTGGCATTAAGTCTGGAAGGGCCTGAAAAACCCAAATTAGTTTTGCTTACTGGGGTCGACGAACCTGAACTTCACCAAAAAGCAATTCAAGCCGGTTTTGACGCATTTTTTAAGAAACCAGTAAAAATCAAGGACCTTGCCCAATGGATTCAAACCAATGGCTGATCAAATGAACGTCGTCGATTTCTCGATCGAGGGCGATCGAATCGGTGAATCGCAAACCGACACGATCCAGGTTGACCAAGAAATTTCTTCATATTTTGACCAACGATTCCGGCATCTGTCTGGAGATCTTGAATTACCGTTTGAAGATTCTGTTCCCGGCGAAGTGAATCATCTGGAATATCGAATCGGATCGGATCTCAGGGGAGCCTATGTCCTGTTCTATTATCACGATGAAGTGATTTTTTCATCGCTTTTGTTGAGTGGAAATGATGAGCAAAAAGAATCTGAATTGATGCAAGTGTTCAAATTCCTGTTACTTGATACCGAAGATGAAGAAGAGCCAACGGAAGAGATGATCGATTCAGTGCTCAGCTCAAGTCTATTTGATTTCGAAAGCTATCAGGATCGTCCGGCAATCTTCCAGGTGAATCTTTCCAGGAACCCGGAAGATGAAAAGGTTTGTCAGCATTTGGCAAAAGTCAATCTTGCCTTGGCAGCGGCCTTTTTTAAACGAAGTAATCAGATTTCTAGTTGAGAACCGTGCGTGAACGCGTAAGTACTCGCGAAACATTTATTTACCGGCTTGCTTTGTGAATAACCCACAAAAAATCGAATTGTCAGTGACGCTAGCCGGTAACTTAATTCATGGCGAGTCCTAACGGACGATGTGATCAGGCGACGCTATTAGAGTAACCGATCGGTCACAATGATCAGCTACGATACACCAGCCCAGCGGTTGCCATGTCAGTTATCGGTTGAACACCGAACGGATCGGCAATGACCAGAACGACTCGTAATGCGAGCCCACGTTCTTGATGTCGATAATTCACCGGACTGGTCTCTTGGCAAAAATTGCTTTAAAATTGTTAGGACGATTTGATTATCTTTTCGTTCTATCCATCCGATCTTCACTGGTTTTACCCCCCATCCAAGGACCAAACAATGGACGCTATCAAACTGCTTCGTAGCCTGCTCGGCCATAAATCACTGGCTTCTGGACTTGGAGGCAGTCTTTTGGAAAGCTTATTGGTTGGCGGTAGAAATCAAGGACAGGGTGGCGGGGGGTTGGCAAGTATTCTCGGAGGCATGCTTGGCGGCAAACAGCAGTCTGGTGGGGGAATGCTCAGCGGATTGTTGGGTGGTCTTCTTGGCGGAAAAAGTTCGAGCGCCTTGGGTATGTTGGGCGTGATGATGGGGGGCGGCGATGATCAGCCAACCGCAAACCAGCCTTCCCAAGAACAGATGACCCAAGTCAACGACCAAGCCACTCTAATGATACGAGCGATGATTAGTGCCGCCAAATCAGATGGTCGCATCGATCAATCGGAACAAGAAAACATAATTTCCAAATTGGGAGAAGAACTTGATCAAGCCGAAGTTGAGTTCTTGAAAACTGAGTTCGCAAAACCGGTCGACGTGAATAGTATTGTTCAGTCAGTTCCCCAGGGAATGGAGCAACAAGTCTATGCTCTTTCGCTAACTTCAATCGAACTGGATACACAAAACGAAGCTCGATACCTGGCGAAATTGGCACAGGGACTCAATCTCGATCCACAGGTTTGCAACCAGATCCACGAGCAATTGGAAGCCCCCGTTATTTTTGGATAAGCCAAATAAGCTCAGTTCGCGGTACCGCCTTCATGAGGCAGAAATTTCAGTAACAATCAGGATTACGAACTCTCGACCTAACTCTAAAACCCATTAGGTCAGGCGGAGCCTGACCTACCATCAGGCTTCGTTTCAAAAACCACTCCCTTCGACGAACTGTTTCAAAACGGATCGGGTCAGGATATAAGTCTGAGTTCGACTGTATCTGGAAATGTTCATGCCAATGAGATTTCCGTTGAGATCGAACACCGGACCTCCACACTCGTCGGGTTTGAGGTCGGCGTCGTGAGAAATGACATTTGAAAATCCATCTCTGCGAACGCTTTTGCCGCCAACTAAATGATCGGCCACGTGGGCTGACATTTCTGGACGTCGACCCAACTTCACCGTTTTTTCCAGCTCATTGTCGCCTCGACGGACTGTTGCTGTTACGGTCTGTTCCGGATTTTGATCGGTGAGGAATGCGAAAACATCGTTTGGATGACGAATGGATACGTTGTCCAGCTTTAAAAGAATATCTCCAGGTTTGATCCCTGCCAAAGCCGAGGCACCATTTTTTTGGACCATGGGAAAATAGACTTCATCGTTTTTCAATCCGATCTGGACTCCTAGATAACCGCCACTGGCGCGTGATTTTGGAGATCGGAAATAATTAGAGCTCCAAACACTCACTTGACCAGAGTCTTCGATCGAGGGAGACAAAAGAAACTTACCCAGATCTTCCGGCATATCACCGATGATTTGACGAAAGTCAATTCCGGCACTGATTCTGGCGTGTATGTAGATTAAAGCCAAATCATTGGCCGCATCTCGCTGGATGACTTTGCCAGAAATCTGTCGGCCGTCGGATAACTTTACCTTGCACCGATCACCGACCAATGACGACTTGGTTAAGATGTTGCCCTTCTGACCGCTGACCAGAACGATCCCACCGCTGGTCGAAGTCTTTCCATTGAGCTGGCTCGTCACTTTACAGGAAATATCGTCCAGACGAGACTCAATTGAGGTAACGGTCGAAGGTAAATCTTCCAGTTGGGGATATGAAATGGGGCCTTCTTTTTGATTGGAAACGTCGAACTCGAGCGATCTTCTTTGATCGTCACGCATGACGCGAAGTGTAAAGTTGGATGTGCCTCTCGATTTTAGATCGATGAGCCGAGTTCGAAATCGGTCCGTTGAATCGACGACTTTCCCAGCCATTTCAAGTATAACATCACCAACTTGGAGTCCCGAATCTTCCGCTAACCCTCCTTCGGAAATACTAACCACTTCCAACCCGACGGAATCAAAAGACTCTCTGCCTCGAAACCCAAGTTTAGGGATCGCCACCCATTGGCCGGCGTCGAAGGCCCTCATTTTTAAAAGTTCGTCTTTGAACTTTTTGTAGGTGTTGACGGGGACCGCATAATTCTCGTCGGCATCTCTTCGAATATTACTGTGAATCCCAATCACTTTGCCATCGAGATCAAAAAGTGGCCCGCCTGAGTCACCCGGTTCGATCTTGACCGTCGAAAGAATCATTCCCTCGTTGCGAGTGATCGGTTTGGTAATGCGACCGAATCGAACGACGGCACCACGATCGGGGTTGAGCAAGCCGGGGTGACTGATCCCGATTACAGGTTGGTCGATCGAAAGATTTTGAGAATCGCCCATTTCGGCAAAGGGCCAATCGTTCCCTTCGGTAATCTTCAGCATCGCACAATCGAGCCTTGGTTCAAAACCGAGGCCCACCGCTTTGGTTCGTCGGCCATCTGCCAAATAAACGGCGTATGTCCGACCTGGGCTGACCGCATGACCGGCGGATAACATGTAACCGTCGTTGCTGATGATGACGGCGCTGAAAACTGTAAAGCGATTTCGAACCGCAACGACCGAAGGCATCGAACGGTCGACTGTTGCCTCAATTTTTTTGCCAAGGCTTTTGATATCAAAGTCATTGGCTTGAGAATCAGATTGCAGAATAACCAAAAGGACAAAGGCTAGGAATAATCTGGCAGGTGTCATTCGCAATGTCTCACTTTCTTTTTCAATCCACTTCGACAATAACCGATCTTTGGGATGGATTCAAACTTTTTAAATTCGGATAATTTGGTCCGCAATTCCCGATCCATTTCAATCTTATTTTTTCAACTTGCTGAAATTCGAAAAGGATTCCCAATTCGTTTTTTGTGGTTGCCGGAATCAAATCCGATAACCAAGGTGAAAATTTTTACGCAAAACAAGCTCTTGGTTTCCGGCCTCGGGTACATCATTCGGCGACCGTACATCGCCTGAAGAATCTACAAAAAACCAGCCGTTTCGAGGAATCGTTTGGATTACGAATTCAACCGCAGTTTATTTATTCGAATACTCTATCTGATGATACGAATAAAAATCGCTATTGGATCTAAAAAGAGAACTGGTTGATTGGACTGCAAAGCAGGACACTTCGAAAAATCAAACGGGTTTATCTCATTTGGGCCGTTCGAGCGGGGCGATTCATGCAAACCGGAAAACCGGGAAACAACTTCTACGTTCTGCAAGCGACAATTTTTAACGACATCGCTCGACGATTCTCGGAAGGATTTTTCCTGATGGTCCCGAAAGGACAAAATTAGCCTCAGGCGTCAACGGCGTTTCGGTTGGGTTAATCTCGATCACCGTTGCTTGGTTTTCGACTGCGGTAAACGCAAAAGAGGCGGCTGGATGGACCATCGAGGAAGTCCCAATCGAAAAAAACAGATCGCATTGCTCGACAGCCTGGGCGGCTTCAAGAATCGCTTGTCGAGGCAGCGACTCGTTAAACCAAACTACATCGGGTCGCATCAAGCCTTCGCATAGCTGGCATTTGGGTGGTTGATGTTTTGAATCGTCAGGCCAACCTTTGGAAACGGCAAGACATTGAAAACACTTGGCTCGCATAATGCTTCCGTGGAGTTCAATGACGTCTGGCGAACCAGCTGCCTGATGCAATCCGTCAACGTTTTGAGTGATCAACGTCATTTTCTCGATCAACTGTCCAAGCTGGGCCAATGCGAAATGGCCAGGATTGGGCTTCACAGAAAGAACAGTTTCGCGACGAGAAGCGTACCAATCCCAAACTAATTTGGGATCGCGTTGGAATGCTTCTGGCGTGGCCAATTCCGTTGGTTCATATTGAGCCCACAAACCGGTCTGCGCGTCTCGAAAGGTGGGAACGCCACTTTCAGCGGAAACTCCGGCGCCAGTCATGACGACCGTGTGACTAGAATTTTTGATTCGTTGGATAATCTCATCGGAAATTTCAACTTCGCTCATGACCTACCTTGGGTGATCTCGTCAAGCTACTCCACAGAGCCCTACCAACGCCATCAAACGAACCACGTTAAAACGAGTCGGGGAAGCGAAGAAGACTTTCTCTTCTCTTCCACGAAATCGTCGCTTGTAGTCGGCATGACCGGCAAGATGATAAAAGTACTTGTTGGTTAGCTTGGATTGAAAAGTAAAACGAAAAGCAGAAGAAGTAAGTGGGCTATGTCGAAATTCGGACTTGGCATCGTCGATCTCAGCCAACGGCGATAAGCCCAATCTCAACTCAGCAACGCCCTCGCTTTGAAGCTGTTCGATCAAATGCTTCATAACGGAAGGTTCGGCGTATTGAGGTGCGGCCGGATGTCGACGCTTAAAAACAGTAACGTAACCGGCGACTTGGCCATCTCGGTAGATCGGATCTAAAACAACAAACGAAACGAGTGAACCTTCGGGAGTAAACAGACAAAACCAGCGAACATCTTGTTCGTCACGCAATAGAATCGGTCGATTTAAAAAACGAACTTCTTTAGATTTCACTGTACGGGTTTTTCTCCACGCCTCAGAAACTTCCTCGACCTGGGCGGGTGAGATCTGCGAAAAATTCACTTCTTTGATTTGGTAGCCACGCCGCGCTGTCCAGTTAGATGCGTATCTGAGCCACTCTTTCTCTTTACCAGCGAAGTTGTAAGAGTCTAAATCGAGGATCGTGTCGTACCCCATTTCGTTGATGAGGAACCCTCGATCGTTAAGCTGCCGGGCGGTCGACTCAGCTACTTGGCAAAAAGTAAGACGTCGGGATTCGGAAATTAAACGATCCAGTAAATCAGCTCGGTGGCCATTGGCAGCAACCGCATCGCCGAGAACAAACGTATGTCCCCACCGTTTGCGATAGGCAAAATAACCTTGATCGTCTCCAAAATGGTTTAGTAGTGGTTGGACCGCTGTCGAATAGGCAATTGAAAAATCACCATGCCGCTGCAACAGCGAGAGTCTTAAATCTAACGGCATGTCAGATTGAAACGCCTCGGTTTCATGTTCTTCCGCCCAATAGGTCTGGCTGATCTGTTTGCGACGGCCCTTACGCTGAAGGTAGCTTAAACGTTCGGGACGCGAGTTTCGATTTTTCCCGGCGGCGACGGACACGTTCAGACCTATCTCTGTTTCGCGGTTCGACTTACGGATGGAAAATCGCGATGCCAAACGAGTAAGTCGCGAACCCTCCTTTACTGAAACAGAATTTTAAAAAATCAATCCAATTTCAGCTGCGCCAGTTTTTTGCCGATTCAGCGATAGTTTTTTATTCTTTGCCCAGACAGTACAGCCATTCCTGGGAACGTTCGCCGACTCGAGTGTAAATTCGATTGCCGCAGAATGCGGGGCTGGCGAAAGCCGACTTGCCAAGTTGGTTCCGGGCAACTTCGTTAAACGCTTTCGGGTTCAATTCGGCGACAACTGTTTCACCATTTTCTGCGGTGAAGTAGATGTTGCCTCCGGCGAGCGTTGGCGAAACACTGACGGGAAGACGTTTGCGGTTACTGAACTTGGTGACCCACATTTCGGCACCATCCTTAGCGTTCCAACACATCAATTGTCCACGATCAGTGTGAGCGTACACGTAGCCATCGACAGCCAAAAGAGATTGTTCGTAAGACTTGACCGGTTTGGTCCACAGAATCTGACCATTAGACGCATCCAGAGCAATGGTTTCACGACTCGGGAATCCTCCACTGATAAATACGATATCTTTGCCCGATGTCGTATCCCAAACCATCGTTCCACAACAAACATCCCAAGTCGCCGGAGCGGACCAGTTTTCTTTTCCTGAGTTGGGATCGTAGCTTTTGACAGTCCGGCCTCCCGCCAAAAACAACTGTTCTTTGCCACCGACGTTGGCAACGACAGGGGTAGAGTAGCTGCTGATTGGGCCACGATCGATGCGATACTTTTGTTCTCCTGTTGCCGCATCGTAGGCGATAACGGCTGCATCGACCCGACCCTCATTGGTAACGATCACCATTCCGTTGTAAACAATCGGAGATGCCCCGAATCCGAACGGGAAATGAGCGTTGTAGTCGCCTACTTTTTTCTGCCAAACTTTTTTACCGTCCAAGTTCAGGGCGGTAACGCTAACTTCGTTGTTGTTCAAAAACACGGCAAACACATGCTTGCGATCGGTAGCAATGGTCGGAGAAGCGTGGGTGTTTTTTTGATGAATTCTTGCGGGAAGCCCACCTCGATTAATTTCGGTGTTCCATTTTTGCTTACCTGTTTGACGGTCGTAGCAAAGTACCGATTGGGTCTGTTGTAACGTGTCAGAAGTGGCTAGGAAGATTCGGTCGTCGACAATAATGGGTGAGGCGTGTCCCTTGCCTGGAACTTTGGATTTCCAAATGACGTTCTCAGTTTCGCTCCACCGGGTAGGCGGTGTTTCCGATTTTGCTGCAATCCCGTTGCCCGTCGGACCTCTCCACCGAGCCCAGTCGGTTGGATCGGATTGGGCATTTGCGAATCGGCTTAAAAACGTCAGAGAAACAACGAAGACAAAGATCAACGAGAAAAAACCTGGTTTGGTCACAATAACAGTCCTCTGAATGAAAAAAGGCCCTACCCCATGCTTACCTGAACTTTATCGAAATTGAGATCCAGGGAACAGGCACAGTTTTGGGGAGGCGGCATTTAATAGGCATTTTTCAAAAATGTAAGGAGTGGATTTGGCAGAAATCCTTTCCATGAAAATGAAAAGTTAGTCAAATTTTTAGGGCATGCGAACTCTTTGGACGCCCTACTGTGCCAATTCGTGTCCATCGAGACGCAGGGCATGTGTTTGAATGGAAACAAATTTTCCAGCGGATCCGAAAAGGATACTTAACGTAGGACTGAATGCCCCTCTTGGAGCGGAGCGGACGCATGAGTTTGTCTCAATGAAATCAAAAGAGGCGATCTACTTGTAAAATACTACCGATCGCCGTGCGGTAATCGAGCCGTCAAACTGTTTGTCGCCTCGGTCCGAACTGTAAGGAACTGATCTCAATGGCAATGGAACGATTTCATTGACGGCCGAATCAAAAATGAATCAAGCTTCTGCATTTTCGCTTGATTTTTTATCTGCGTTCTCGCCTGATTTTTTGCCTGAACCTGCGTCCGCATCTTCGCCCGCATTCGAATCCTCATTTTCGGGATCTTGCGAGTCAGTCGTGGGCTTCAAGCTTTCCAGCAGTCCGTCGATGTGGGAAGTCTGAGTCTCATCCAAATCTTCGTATTTGGTCTGATAATAAATTCGGGAGATAATCTCGCCTACATCGACATCTTCGTTTAGTTTGAGCTCGACCCTGGACCACAACTTGTTTTTCGCCGATCGCAATGTTGCCTCAATAGTTTGACCTGAAAGGTTCGCGACAGCTTTGATTCCTGCGGGATCCTCTCGACCATCAAATTCTTGCTCTGAAATCTCGAATCTTGTCTTCCCCAAAAAGAATTCACCCGGTTGAACCTGAGTTTTCTTGTCTTCGTCGGTTTCGAATGTAAGAGTCAGTTTCTCGGGTGTCATTGACGACCCGATTTTGAAATAGTCTCCCAGTGTCAAGTTCTCGATTTTGCCCACGGTTCCACGTTTAGGAATGGACGTCAATTCGACCGAATCATTAAATAAACGCCAGCGGAGGACAACGCGAGATTCTAAAGCTCCAAATTCGCCGACGAAGTCTATCTCTTTGCGGACGGTTTGGTGGATTTCGGGCATCACTTTACCCACGATTTTTTTCTTAAATGGCAGAGTAAGTCCATCCATTTGGACCGATTTTGATTCGTCTAAAACGACGTCCAAAAAGTCGCTTCGAATTTCGAACTCGCCAAGATCAAATTCCTCACCAGAAATTTTCAGCCCTGCTAATCGCACCAGTGGAATGTTGATGTCGACGGACCGATCAAGGCTATGAAAGTTAGTGTTCGCAAAATTCAATTCTTTCAATTCAAATCGAAAATCAACGTCAACTTCTTCAGATTCGTCTTCAATTCGAGGGTTCAAATCCGGCCCCTCTGAAAACAGATCGTCGAGGAAATCGAGGAAGTCATTGTCTACGATCAGAGTCGATTTTTTTGACGAAACTTCTTCGATGATAAATTGCTGGTTACCAATTAACTGCCAGATACCCGAATAGCGAAATTTGAGTCCCTCAATAACTGAGTCTTCTTCATCTTGAAGTGTGATTTTTTCAATCTCATAGCCGTTTGAAATAGAACCGCTGATCCCTTCGAAATCGACCGGTTTTCCATTGATGACAATGGGTTCACCGAACATCGTTTTTAATGGGAGCGATGTATGGAACAGCACGTAATAAGCAATTACTGACAAAACAATCGGTACGGCTATTAAGATTCCCAGGCAGCCGAGGCAACTGAATAATAATGAAACGCCACCTTTGCTTTTTTCGGCCAAGGGTTGCTGAACTTTAACGGGCGGTGACGGAGTTTCTTGAAACGACATTTCGCCTTTAGCTTTCCGGCGGCTTCACGCAGTTTGAAACGCGACTGCCACGATTACGATTAAAAACGGATAAGAAGAATTCGGCGGTAAGTGTTGATTTATTTGGGAATTTTTTCAACCGGGATCATGTTTATTCAGTATTCCTTTTCAGCAATCCCGGTCGATCCGTCCAAAACCACGCAGTCACCAACCGTCTTACGATCTAATTTACAAATCGGTGTCTATCTTTTCTTTTGACAACGCTTACAAAAAAAAGTGGCCCGCTGAGCCTGCACAATCCGGACGATTTGTGAACCGGGACAGCGAGGGCAGATCTGACCTTCTCGATCGTAGACCTGATGTTCGTTTTGATAAGAGCCAGAATTGTTGAGTGCATTCCGATAGGTTCCGTCGGACAAAGTCGAGCCCTCGTACTTGATGGCTGTGTTTAAAACTTGAAGCATATTATCGAAGATCAAGTTCCACCTTTTTTTGGTGATTCGGTCGCATCGGGTCTGCGGGTGGATGCCAGAGAGATGAAGAATTTCGGAAGCGTACAGGTTGCCGATTCCAAGCACTGCTTTTTGATCCAAGAGTGCGACTTTGATCTCACGCTTGCTATTTTGAAAACGGGTTGGAAACTCATCACGGCTGACGGCCAATGCGTCCGGTCCAAGTTTTCCGTTGGTTACCTTGTCCTCGTATTGACTTGCCGAAAGCAAGGTTACGTTCCCTAATCCACGACGATCCCAATACAAAACCTGATCCACCGATGCGTTTTCCAAAAGAAGTCGAAACCGCAGGTGTTCCAAGGTCGGCGGATCAGCAATTAGAACCAGCCCCGTCATCCTTGGCTCAAAAATCAGTCGGTCACCTGAATCAATTTTTACGACAACTCGTTTTCCCAGTCGGTCGATGGCGGTGATCGTGCGTTGGCTCACTCGTCTGTTGAGGTGATCAATTCGTGGTGTAATCTGGATCGGCCTTTTCGAACAAGGTGTCCGTTGAGCGCCGGAGATTGTGGCCCCGACGATTTCGAGGATCCCGCGTCGCATGGTTTCAACTTCAGGAAGTTCGGGCATTTGGATTACACGTTGTTGGTGGGCTAAATGGAGTTGGTTGGGCTCGTCCCAAATCAAATTCTTCAGGTCGAATATCAGGATCGAATAAGCTTCTAAAGTTGACACCGAAATTAAATAGGAAACAAATTTTTTCGTGGCCGAATTCGCGAAAAAATGTCGATCAAATCGTGCAAGGTTGAATCAAGTTTGCCTTAACGGTTTAAGATGTTAGTTTGAATGATTCGCTCGTATAAGGATCCCAATCCAATCTATGTCCAGTCAATTTCTTGAAAACTCAAGCCAAGACGCAATTCTTCCGAACAACCAAGGCCGATTTGGCGAATTTGGAGGGCGGTATGTCCCAGAGACTTTAGTTGCCGCGTTGGATCAACTGGCCGATGAATACGCAAAAGCGAAACAGGACCCTGCGTTTGACCAGGAATTGAAAATTCTATTGCGCGACTTCGTAGGGCGACCCTCTCCGATGTATTTTGCAAAGCGACTCACTGAAAAGTGTGGTGGAGCTCAAATTTGGTTCAAACGGGAAGACTTGAACCATACCGGTGCGCACAAGATCAACAACACACTTGGTCAGGCTCTGCTCACACAGCGGATGGGAAAAACGCGAGTCATCGCTGAAACGGGGGCTGGGCAACATGGCGTGGCAACCGCAACCGCCTGTGCTCATTTTGGAATTCCCTGTGTCGTTTTCATGGGCGAAGAGGATGTTCGGCGGCAAAAACCGAACGTTCAAAGCATGCGTTTGTTGGGAGCCGAAATCAGTCCCGTGACCACCGGTTCTCGAACTTTGCGAGATGCAGTCAACCAGGCGATGCGAGACTGGATGGCGACCGTCGAAAACACGCATTACATTATCGGATCGGTCGTTGGCCCTCACCCATTCCCCATGATCGTTCGAGATTTTCAGGCGGTCATCGGGCGAGAAACGATTGATCAATCCAGGCAAAGGTTCGGAAGGTTGCCCGATGCCGTCGTGGCGTGCGTCGGTGGAGGAAGCAACGCGGCGGGAATGTTTTATCCATTTGTTGCCGAAACCGACGTTCCTTTAATAGGAATCGAAGCCGGTGGTGAGAACGACAGCCCAGGTCGACACGCGTCGAGTCTGACTTACGGAAAACCCGGAGTTCTCCACGGCAGCTATAGTTACGTCCTTCAGGATGAAGATGGTCAAACAGACGATGTTCACTCGGCATCGGCAGGACTCGATTACCCCGGGGTCGGTCCCGAACATAGCCACTGGAAAGCGACGGGCCGTGTCGAATACCGAAGCTGCCGGGATGACGAGGCTTTAGCTACTTTCGATTTGGTATCTCGAACCGAAGGTATCCTTCCTGCCCTCGAAACGTCGCATGCAATTGCCAAAGGGATGGATATTGCAAAAGAACTTGGCAAAGACAAAATCGTGGTAATCTGCCTTTCGGGGCGCGGCGACAAAGATGCTGCCGAAATCCAGCGTCTTCGACAGGAATCCGATTCCTAGTTTTGACTTCAGGCGACTTGAGGCTGTAAAACATTTCGTCGTGCAGCCATCATTTGCTCTTAAAATTTTCGATCAATCGACGCAACCGAATGGTCCTGTCAGCCATGTGTTCCTTGCGGTTTCAATCACAATTTCACCCACCCAATCAAAATGTCCGCCATCGATGATCTGTTCCAGCAGCTCAAAAGTCAGAATCAAAAAGCATTCATGCCGTTCATCACTGCCGGCGATCCGAGTCTAGAATTTTCGTCGAAAATTTTAAAAAGACTCGATCAACTGGGATGCCATCTGTCAGAGGTTGGCATCCCTTACAGCGATCCAATTGCAGACGGCCCCGTCATTCAGGCGTCGTATACACGTGCTTTGAATCAAAAGACCAAACTGAAAGGTATTTTTTCGATGCTGTCCGATACTCGGGACGATTTGAAAATGCCCGTAGTGACAATGGTCAGCTACGCCATCATTTTTCGACATGGCATCGAAGAATATTTGAAGCAAGCAATTGCCGCGGGAGTAACTGGGGCCATCGTGCCGGACCTTCCTGTGGATGAGTCAGCCGAATTGGCCGCGAAATGTCGCGAGTACGATTTTAGCTTGATCCAGCTGATCACCCCGACAACACCACGTTCAAGAGCTATTGAGATTGCTCAAAACACCACCGGTTTCATTTATTACGTTTCGATCGCCGGAATCACAGGAGAGCGGACTGAACTGCCGGCCGAACTGATCGACAATTTGTCCTGGTTGCGAGAACAGACCGACCTTCCGATTTGTGTCGGATTTGGGATCAGTCGTCCTGAACATGCCCTCAAGCTCAAACCGGTTTGCGATGGGATGATTGTCGGTTCAGCGATCGTACGACGGATCGCAAAGTTGACTGAAGAGAACGCGAACGAAACGGATGTCTTGGACGACGTCTCTCAGTTTGCCACCGAGATGTTAGAAGCAATCAATTCAGACTCAGCCTGAGATGTGCTTGAATTGCGGTTATCGCAAAATGGTAAGGCCTGAATGTCGGCCTATGGAACCCTAATTGCTAACCGAATAAAACCGATAGCAGAATTGTTGCGGCGATTGCATAGTTTCAGAATGTTTAGGATGGGCATTCCATCGACAATGATCTTATTTCGACAAACGTTACGCAAAACAGGCCTCGATGAAAGAGGTCTTTTTATTTGGAAAATTCTGCGGCTGTCATTGATCGCGGAATCAATTCAGCAGAATGGAACCGGGACCACTTCCTTCGCTTGATTCCCATTGCCGACGAACCTCACGCAAACCATAACAACACAAATCGAAGCGATCGCTGAGCCGTTCTAGAAGACTGCCAGGTGCAACACCATCTTGAGCTGATTCAATCTCACTCGCGATGCGATAGGACCGTTTTCCTAACGAGCGATAGGTTTCAAATTTGCCCGATTCGGTCGGCTCTTTTTCACGCAATGCTTCCGGATAAATACCTGCCCAAAAAAGCGTGAAGTCTCCAATGTGTTGATGGAGTTCTCGTTTGGCGTCTCCCAAGCGAGCGGCCGCTTCGGCAAACATTTCATGGACACTCATTAAGGGGCGTCCAGTGACACCGCGAATTTTATGGACGACATCGGTCCTGACAGATCGTAATAGCAATTCCGCCAAGTAGTCTACCAGGGGCGGATCAACCACTCCTAGTTGGGACTGGAATGTATTTTCAGTAAGTCCAGCAAAGTATCGCTGGATAGGTGAGCGTGGCCTACTCGATTCCTGATTTTCGTCCATGACGAACCTCCGAACTCGACGTTTTTGCAATCGATGCAAAAACGAAAACTTGTGTCGCATTTTCTTCGCGACTCAAAATTCTCACTCGCATTAGCTTGCAAGAATTTTTCCTTCGTCGCAAAGCCTTATTTCAACTTTAGTTCGAAAATCGAAAATAGGTCAATAGAATTTATTTCAAGTCTCAAATCCAAATCAATTTTTGGGAGGGATTTCCGGCAAAATCAGCAACTTGACGAATTAGTTAAAGAGTTCGCAAGATGACCGGAAAGCTGGACTTTCGTTGCAGGCCGGAGGCTATCAAGCTAACGAGTGTCATAAGTCTTGAAGGCGTGCCCAACAAACGAATTGGATTTCAATCCCAGGCGGTTTCCGCAGTTGACTGGGGCCAAGTTGTTCTACCCCGTTTCGGCCGTCCTGGGCTGGCATCATCAAAAGAAGCGCCCAACACCAAGCTCAAAGGGCTTTTACAACCTAGCCCAGGGCAACGCCCTGGGTACTAATAAAGACTCGACGCCAAGCCCCGAAAGGGCGAAGCAATCCAAACGAAATTTTATTCTCTATGCTCACCTAGCTAGGTGCACGTCGAAGGGTGACCAAAAGGGTCGCAGATTACAAATAACGATCGTTGAGCAGGTTCACGGATCGCTAATTAATATGCCCTATTGATGGGATCAGGCCACATCTTCGGTTGACCACTTTCCGTCAATCAGACGCCAGACATTTCCCGGGTTTTGGTCCTGAAGAATATCAGGTAGCCGATGCGGGCGAATGTTATCGTAGCTTTGAAGCATCGAGAATCGAACGATCGATCCCGGAATTCCCACCGCTGTAAAGGTTGGATGCCCGGTTGCTGGAAATGGACCACCGTGATTCATCGCCGGCGAAACGGCGACTCCCGTTGGCATTTTGTCATTTAACAGCCGACCCACTTTTTGACGAAGCATCGGAGCCAGTTGATCGTAAGCGGTGTCGTCGCTTCCATCTTCGGCTGAATAAATACACCCGGTCAAGTTCCCTTCCAAGTTTGAGAGCACTTTGGCAATCATTTCGTGATCATCACAGACCACAATTAAGGTGGACGCTCCAAAAGCTTCGGTCTGAAGTTCTTGAGGATTATCCAAAAAATGTAGACCTTTGACTCGCAGAACCGAGTTGGCAAAAGAGTATCCTTTGCCGCCGCCTTCAGTGCCACCGCAGACCACCTCGGCTCCACTAGCTTTCAGCGTTTCAACCGCCGCCGCAATGCCGTCCTGGCCAGATTTTGAAAACAACGTGCCAACATCGGAAGCATCGAATTTTGATGCGGTTGCGGCAATAAACTTTTCTGCAGATTCACCGGCTCCAACCACTACCAATCCGGGGTTGGTACAGAATTGACCGGTTCCCATCAGGCAACTGCCGGTTAATTCTTGAGCAATTTCTTCGGCCCGTTGCCCAAGTGCATTTTCCAGAATGACAACTGGATTGACAGACGAAAGTTCGAGGTAGATTGGTTTTCCGACCGAGTCAGCGGCAGTTTTAAGGACCAATCCCGCTTTACGACCTCCGGTATAGCCAATGGCGGCAAGTCGTGGATCCTTTACCAATTTTTCTCCGTCAGCGTGAGAAGTTCGGTAAATCATTTGTACAGTAGCCGCCGGAAGCCCAGCTTCTTGAACGCTTTTTACCGCTTCCTCGGCCATCAATCGAGTGGTGCCGGGATGCATCGAATTCGCCTTTCCGATCACGGGGTTGCCTGCGGCAATGGCGGCTGCAAAATCCCCACCGGAAACACTTCCAAATGCAAACGGGAAGTTGTTGGGACCAAAAACGGCAACCGGCCCTAACGAACCGTAACAGGATCGGATCTGATTTTCAGTATCAATAATCGGATGACACCAACTTGCATTTCGAGCCGAATCGGATGCCTGTTTTAACTGACCAACCGTCCTGGCAAGTTCACCTACTAAGCGAGTTTCGAATGGGAGCGCTGTTTCAGTAGAAGCTAATTGACGAATTTCTTCGCTTCGGCTGTCCAATCGATCGGCGTAGATTTCGAGAAATCGAGCAATCTTTTCTCGGCCAACTTGCCGTAGTTGTTCAAATGCAATTTGGGCCGCATCCAAAGCTTTTTCACAATCCTTCCAAGAACTGACAGGGTACTGATCTTCAATCAACGTGGCAGTTTTCGGATTGGAGGGTTGAAAAGTACTAGTCGAATCGGATTCAACCCAACTGCCATCAATCAGTACTTTATGAATTGTCATAGAATCGCTTTCGTGCCAAATTCGTTTCACCTATCATCCGAATCGAATAAACTACCATTGTCTTTCGCATTTAGAAACCAACACTTGCTATCCATGCACCAAATAGACGTCATTGATTCCCATACCGGCGGCGAACCCACTCGACTGATTTTCCAAGGGGGACCGGAATTGGGAGGTGGTTCGATGCAGCAGCGGATGCAGAAATTCGCGTCTCAGTTCGACTCTTTCCGGGTCGCAACAGTCTGCGAACCGAGAGGATCAGATGTGCTTGTTGGTGGGCTGATCTGCCAGCCCGAACATCCCGATTCGACGACAGGGGTAATCTTTTTCAACAACCGGGGGTTCCTGGGGATGTGCGGTCATGGAACGATTGGTTTGCTGGTTACGTTGAAGCATCTGGGGCGAGTGGATGACGGCAGGCATCGAATTGAAACTCCAGTCGGAACCGTCATGGCTACACTGCAATCGAATCGAGTCGAGATTCAAAATGTCGAAAGTTACCGTTATCGCAAATCAGTTACCGTTGACGTGCCTGAGTACGGAGAAATCGTTGGAGACGTCGCTTGGGGAGGCAATTGGTTCTTCCTGGCCGAAGCCAGCCAAGCGAACGCATCCATTAGTTTGCATGTGGCTCACGTCGACGCATTAACCCGGTTTGCAAAAGCGATCCGCGACGAGTTAGCCAGGTCGGGAATTACTGGGTCAGATCAAGCCTTCATTGACCACGTCGAATTGTTTGGGCCGCCCGTTGTCCCAACCAACGATAGTCGCAATTTTGTTCTGTGTCCTGGTGGGGCGTACGATCGATCACCGTGCGGAACAGGAACCAGTGCTAAGCTCGCCTGTTTGGCCGCCGATGACAAATTGGAACCGGGCCAGATGTGGCGTCAAGAAAGCATTTTAGGGAGCGTTTTTGAGGCTTTTTATCATCCCGCTGAGGATTCCCGAAAAATCGTTCCAACGATCGCCGGTTATGCGTTCGTTAACAGCGAATCATCATTGTTGTTGGATCCGAACGACCCGTTTTGCATGGGAATTCCTTCATGAAAAAAGTGACTGGCGAACGAGTTGCCGTCATTGGTGGCGGAGTGATTGGTGCCTTGTGCGCTTGGGAACTTTCGGATGCCGGATTCGATGTCACCATCATCGACAAAGGTAAATTCGGGGGCGCCTGTTCCCACGGAAATTGCGGTTACGTTTCGCCCAGCCACGTGCTTCCATTATGTCAGCCTGGTGCGATCACCAAGACGCTCAAGGCGATGTTGAAGAAGAATTCTCCATTTGCAATAAAACCAAGACTGAACTCAGGTTTTTTTAAGTGGTTTTTGAAATTCGCGTCTCACTGTAATCGTCGAACCATGATGAAAACGGGTGCCGGACGAGATGCGATGCTTCAAAATTCAAAACAGTTTTATCAAGAATTAATTGAAAGTCAGAAAATCGAGTGTGAGTGGCAAGAAGTTGGGCTTCTTTTTGTTTTTGATGACGAGAAAACTTTTGAAGAGTACGGCAAAACTGACTCTTTGCTTCGCAACCATTTTGGCGTCGCCGCTACACCTTACGATGGCGAACAACTCGTCGAACTTGAACCAGCAATCAAACCAGGATTTGGAGGTGCATGGCATTACGAAGGAGATTGTCATATGCGGCCCGACCTGTTCCTGATCGAAATTCGACAACGGCTGGAAAATCGAGGCGTGCAAGTTTTGGAAGGTTTTCAGGTAGATCAGTTTGTTAGAGAAAATGGCAGCGCCAGAACGGTGCTTGGCAACGGACAGTCAGTCGAAGCAGACATTTTCGTAGTTGCCACAGGCGCCTGGACTCCTTTTTTGAATAAACATCTTGGTTTTCAGGTGCCCATCGAACCGGGCAAGGGATATTCGTTGACCATGCCCAAACCGGCCCGCATGCCAAAAATTCCTATCATTTTTGAAGATAGCCATGTGGCCATCACTCCAATGAAATCGAAGTATCGGATTGGTTCGACGATGGAATTTGTCGGGTACGATACAACGATCAATCCGAAACGATTGGGTATCTTAAAAACGGCTGCTGCCAAATATTTACACGACCCTCACTGCGATCCGATCGAAGAAACATGGTATGGCTGGCGCCCGATGACTTGGGACGGAAAACCGGTGATCGATCGCAGCCCTGCGATGTCGAATGTGTGGGTTGCCGCAGGCCACAGTATGCTTGGGCTCAGTATGGCGACCGGCACAGGCAAATTGATTCGGCAAATGATACTTGGCGAGAACCCCCATGTGGATCCAGTTCATTTTTCAATTGCTCGATTGTAATTCGGCCCGTTCTTTTTTTACAACAGATTGGAAATTAACTTCTGTGGCAACATCGAAAAGCATCGCAATCATCGGTGGCGGTATCACGGGTTTGTCGGCCGCCTACTACGCTTCAAAATTGATTCCCGAAGCATCCGTCACTTTGTTTGAATCTTCTCAGCGTCTCGGTGGTGTGTTGCAATCGACAATCGCGGATGACTTTTTGATCGAACATAGCGCGGACATGTTCACCACCGAACCGTCGACAGCTTTAGACCTCTGTCGAGAACTTGGAAAAGAACAGGAACTGGTTTCGACAATTCCAGTAAAAACGCGGGCCTGCGTTGCCAGCGAAAATGGAATTCATCCAATTCCTCACGGGCTTTCACTAATGCTGCCTGGAAATCTAGATGCGATAATGAGCTCGGAACTTCTTGATTCTGAGGGAAAGAAAAGATTTCTGGCTGAAGCCGATGTGCCAATTCGAGACTCGATAGACGATGAGTGCCTCGATTCATTTGCGCGACGTCGATTCGGGGACCAAGCGTTTGAGAAGTTAATCCAACCATTGGTTAGTGGGATTTACACGGCTGACCCGACTCGACTTAGCATGCAGGCAACGATGAAGCGTTTCGTTGACATGGAACGCGAACATGGCAGCCTCATTGCTGCGGCCAAGGCAAAGGCTAAACAATCCGATCGAAACGCCAGTGGAGCACGGTATGATTTGTTTCGTGCCCCAAGGCTTGGCATGGGGCAGTTGGCAACCTGGCTTTCTAACGCAGTGCCGCATGTTTCCAAACAGATGAACGCTCAAGTTCAATCGGTGAAATTTGACAACGGAACTGGCTGGGTTGTGTCGGGAGTTCAAGCTAAATCTGAGGCATCCATTGAACACAAATTTGCAGTAAATTTTGATGCGGTCATCATCGCCCTCGCAGCTAAGCGATCGGGTAAGTTGTTGACGGGTATAAGCCCTGAACTTCCAGCAAGTTTGAACCGCGTTGAATCGGCAAGTTCCGCAGTCATTGCCGTCGGTTTAAGAAAGAGTCAGTTAAAAAACAGTTTTGAAGGTTATGGAATCATCTATCCGGCTAAGTTGGGGCGAAAAGCTATCGCTTGCAGTTTTACAAGCAACAAGTTTCCTGGGCGTGCCCCGGATGACAGCGTGATGATCCGTGTTTTTGTAGGCGGGGCACTTCAGCCTGGGTTGGTTGAACTTGACGATGAAGATTTGTCGAAGCTGGCAATCACCGAAATCCATCGGACCCTGGGGTTGGAAGGACAGCCTCTGTTTACCAAAGTATTGATGTGGAAAAACTGTATGCCCCAATACCATGTCGGGCATCTCGATTTACTAGATCAAATTCATTCGTTAGTTGAAAAACAAAACGGGCTTGAGCTGGCAGGCAACAGTTATGGTGGGGTTGGCATTCCGGCATGTATCGACAGCGGTCGAGATGCTGTAAAACGAATTCAGCAAAACTGGAATGTTCTGCCGTCCAACTCAACACTCAATTGAAATTAAAAAAATGAAACTCAAAATTCAGAGTCTACTTCTAATACTATTAACTAGCCTTTTTCTGGGAACCGAATGGATGCCTGCTCAAGAGACTCCGGAAGCACTTAATTTTCAAATGAAAAATATCGAGGGGGAAGAAGTCTCACTCGGCAAGTATGCAGGCAAAGTCGTCATGTTTGTCAATGTAGCCAGCAAATGCGGTTTGACTCCGCAATACCGACAACTCCAAGCCTTGCATGAGGAATACGCGGATCAAGGGTTGGCGATTATTGGCGTCCCCTGCAATCAGTTTATGAGCCAGGAACCAGGCAGCAACGACGAAATTATGGAGTTCTGCGAAAAAAATTATGGCGTTAAATTTGACATGCTGTCCAAAGTGGAAGTCAACGGCGATGGTCAATGCGATCTTTACAAATATCTGAACAATATGGATCTCAAGCCAAAAGGAAAAGGGCCAGTGCAATGGAACTTCGAGAAATTTATTCTTGATCGAGCCGGAAAGCCAATCGCCCGATTCAGCCCTCGGACCAAGCCGAGCGATGAGAAAGTAGTGGCCGTTATTAAAGAAGCTCTTAAACAATCGACTCCTTCCGAAGAATCCGGCAGTAAATAGTGGGTCGCCTGGCCGGTGGAACGTGCTCGCTTGAATGCCGCAAAAATTGTGGCCTCAGCACGTTCCCTCTGCCTGCACGTTCCCTCTGCCTGTACGTTCCTTCTGCCGGAAGGAACATCGCGACGCAGTTGTTTGAAAGTATTCTGCATTTTCCAACCTGATTAAACGTTTATCCTCGGGCCTTTCAATGAAACATCGATCACCATGTGATCTTCGGCAATGATAAGATTGGGGTAGACATCAGCGACAGAATTCAAATCCAGAGGTACCGCCTCTTCGTTGAGTGGATTGATATGGACCAGGAAAGTTTTCTCTGCTTTCGCTGCTGCGGCCACCTTTGCCACCGGCGTCAGGCAACTATGCCCTGTTAACTCTGCTTTGTCTTCCCATCCATCTGGAAAATAACATTCATGAATGAGCGTGTTCACGTTTTTGATGTGTGATACATATTCTGAGTCAGTGCTTGCCGTCGTGTCGGTGACGTAGGCCAGATCGATGTCGTCTCCCTGGATTCGAAATCCATGACAACCGCCCGGATGTTTGATGGGAAATGATTCGATACTGTGTCCCGACCCTAATTCTGTCCGCTTTTTTAATGGGACAATTTGATAGTTCGGTTTCACTGGAAAAAGTTGTTGATGATAAAGATGATCTTCGAGCACTGAGATTTTTGATTCGTCAACATGAACCGTGACTGCGGTTGATTCCTTCTGAAACAAAACATCGAACATGAATGTCAAACCGATGCAATGATCTAGATGTATGTGAGAAAGAAAAATGTCGAGTGTATCTGTTTGTATCAAATCTCGAACACGAAAAATTCCGGTTCCCGCATCAAAGATAACACCAATTTCTGGCAACATCACACAGGCAGTCTGTCGACGGTTGTTAGGGTGGTATCCGGTCGTTCCGAGAAAATGGAGATTCACTATCTTTCCGTTGCAATCTCTAAAAAATCTTATTTTACGCTAACGGGAATCGTTGTGAAATCCATTCAAAAAGAAACGTTGTCGACACGAATGACACCCAATTTCGTTCACTCGGTAAGCGGGTGATTTGTGCTTTGGCTTTTGGTCTGGAATCGCTGGTTATGGAAAGCTGGCGATCAAAACGAACGAAGAGAAACGGATTGGCAAGGTTATTGGAAGGCAGTTACTCATCGGGACTCATCGCAGGCAAGCCATCGATGCTAACGCGGTTGTTTTGAGCCTGATATTTTTTGACACCGTCGGGGCCTTTTTTCTGAGCCCATTTTTCCATCATTGTTCGCTCCTCTCGAAACTCGTAAACGGGAACACCATAGCCACACGAATCACTCACTCGTTGGACTTCGATTACGATTGCACCGCGAACGCCCGGTTTCGGATCGAATCGAGATTGAAGTTGGGACCATTCCTCATGCTCAACTGAGACGAAACGCCCAGTGCCGTGAAGCCTGACAATTTTGGGCGGACCATGAAGAGCACAAAACATGACAACAATTCTTTTGTTCTCCTTCAAATGGGCAATGGTTTCGGCTCCGCTGCCGGTGATATCCTGATAGGCAACCTGATGGGGACCGAGGATTCGGAACGTATCAGCACCTTTGGGTGAACAATTAATCAATCCTTCTTTTGCTAACGGAGCGGTGGAAACAAAAAAGAGTTTTTGATCTTCGATCCAGTCCTGTAATTCAGTGACCGAGTTGTAAGTTTTGCCCATCTGAAAATCCTTCGATATTGCTTGGATACGCCGATCTGAAATGAGACTTTATCCTGGGGTCCCATTAAAAAATTTTAATGTCAAAGTCTTCGATCGGCGAGTCAAATTGATAGGACGAACAAGTCGCGTGTTTTAGGTTTTGGATTTCAAAACAGATTGGGTCGGGACAAAGTTTTGTTCTCAGTACCCTTTGGCAGTCGAAATTGGTCTCTTGGAATGGCAAGTGGTGAACCGTGGAATCGAGGCACGGCAACTGGAGTTGACGACATATTTAAGACTGACAGCGAGAGCAAACATGGTTAGCAGCAATGACGGCGAAAAAAGTGGGAAAAATAAATAAGATAGTTTTCGCTGGTGTAACGACAGGCAATTGAAAACCCAAAAATGGCATTAGGTTTCTAAGGCAGGAATCGAATTACAAGTGCACCTTTTATAGGAGTAGAGATCGGCGAAGCATATTCGTTGGAATTAGCTTGGGAGCGAGGCTGGGACGCGCGATTCATGAGAAAATGGGCAGCAAAGTAGGAAACTGGAGTCGCTCAATTGCCAATATCTCTACAATCACGAAGATTCTGCGGGGCTCAAGGATCAAGATTTTTGAAAAAGTGTAGAAAGTTGAGATGAAATACCGATGGTCAAACGGTTAAGATCAGGTAGACTCTGTTTAGTGAATTCGTTGTGAACCTTTCTAGACTTATACATGTCTCGTCAAGAGACAGAACAGCAGATCATAGTGGTGAGATCAACTTGGATGTTCAATTCATTGGATTTGATGATCAGCACAAAAAAAATTTAGGACGATTAGCTCAGTTGGCTAGAGCGCCACGTTGACATCGTGGAGGTCGTTGGTTCAAGTCCAATATCGTCCACTACACCAAAGCCTGCTATTCCCTTGGGAACAGCAGGCTTTTTCATTTGCCATGCGGCAAGACCTGCAAATGATTCTCCTTGAGTACCCCTTTCCGTACCCTTTTCAAGGAGCACTTCATGCCACGGGAACCAAAACCCTACTATCGCAAAGCCCAGAAAAGATGGGTTTGCACGATCAACGGTACTCGCGTCACGCTCGGCAAAACGAAAGCAGAGGCGATGGTCAAGTTTCACCAGCTGATGCTAAAACCACATTTAGTATCTTCAGAAATATCGACTATTTACCAACTGTCTCAAACTTACCTCGATTGGGTTGAGCAGCATCGTAAGCCGGGAACATATGCCAATCACCGTCGCTATCTGAAGAGCTTTGTAGAATCGATTGGCAAGTCAATGAAGATTGGCAGTCTTCGCAAACACCACATCCTAAGCTGGGCAGAAACAAAAGGGACCACGACCAGTCAGAACGATGCGATCTCCGTCGTTCTAAGAATGTTCAACTGGGCGGTGGAACAGGAGTATCTTTCCGATCGCCCGATCTCTCGAATCAAGAAACCGAAACGAAAACGCCGCGAAATTGTATACACCCCCGAGCAATGGGAAAAGATAAAGGCCGAGGCAAAAGGGTCACTGCTTCCGTTGTTGAATTTCCTCTGGCTCACGGGATGCAGACCGAAAGAGGCTCGCATTCCTGAATCACGTCACGTTCATGATGATGTGATCATCTTCCCGCCAGACGAGTCGAAGGGCGAGACCGACTCTCGCGTGATCTTCTTAACGCCCGCAGCACACGAAGTGCTCAAGCCCTTCTTAACGAATGCGGGCCCACTGTTTCGAAATAGTCGCGGCAATCCTTGGACCAAAGACGCAATCAAATGTAGTCTGACGCGGATTAGCAACAAAGTTGGATTTCGCGTGATTGCATATGGAATTCGTCACAGCTATGCAACGAATGCGTTGATTCGTTCAGTTGATCCTGTCTCGTTGTCGCACCTAATGGGCCACAAAGATACAAGAATGATCAACAACTATGCTCATCTGAATCAAAATCAGGAGTTCTTGAAGCAACAGGCGATAGCGGCCTCTAAACCTTTGAACGCAACAGCAGTCGGACGCTGATAGTCGCTTCGGTTTCGGTCGCCGGAGCAGTTTACGAATCAACGACAGTGATACTGGAACCGTCTGGAGACTTGAGCAGGAGAGAGATGCTGGCTGAGCTGAAGGACGCTTGAGAAAACGGTGAGTAGCTTCGAATTGGGGCCTTCTCGAAGATTGGCATTCCCAAGTCTTTGACTTCTGCAGGCAGATCAAAGAGAAGAGTTTGCTGACATTAGTCGTTGGAGACAACTCAATAATTCAAGGATTCAATTTTGAGTTGAGAACTGATATACTCGGCTAAAGAACCCATACGAAGGCACGACTAGCATGGCGTTTGCTGTGAGGGAGGAGGGTGGCGAGTTTACAACGAAGTCGATGGGGTTAAACGATTTTCTGTAAGCTCGTGTTTGCGATCCAGAGCAATCAAATGGGTCGGTGACAGCCACGTCTTGGCCGAGTTCCAAGTTGCGATACTTGGCAGTCACCGCAGCCAAGTCGCCTTTTGGATCAAGCACCAAAACTGATGTCTCACGCGGCAACATAATCAGATTCGGAGTCAGAACGGATCGTCCTTTGCCACCTCGTGAACCAGCCAGCAGGAAATGATGACGATCATCTGCGGCGCCAATTGGTACACCACCCTCGACCCAACGAGACACACGTCCGTCCGGCATGCGCTCGCCGGTACGAACAGAACCATCCACGACACCTAGAAAGATCTTTGATTCAACGTTTGCGTTTGGGTCGAACTGCAATGATCCAGTGGCTGCAACATCGGTTGGATTAAGGAAAAACGCTGCAGGCGATTGACCTAAATGCTCCGCGTGCTGTCCGCGGGGCAAATCGGAAAGGAGATTCGTTGAATCAACTCATCTTGAATTTGATTGATTCGGCATAAGCAATTTCTAAGGGCAAAATTGACGGATGATTCTGGTGAGTGCTTTTGCGGCAATGCATGTTCTGATCCACCAGCACGCATAACTGTCGTCGTTGGCTACTGCTCTGTCAAAGGCTGCGTACGCGCAGAATTTGCGACAGCCGACTTTTCGTTGGGAGTTCTATTTTTCAAACGAAGACTGCGAAAAGATCAAAGACAGAAGGCAGGCTAAACTTTGGAATGAAGCTCGCGCCTTTTGACCGGCTTAAATTAAAGCTTGATACACAGGACAATCTTTGAGTTGCCAATCTGTACTCAATCAAAAATCCTTGACTACTGGAACGCTAACCTTCATTGTCACAGTTGGTTACAATTTGGCAAAATCATTGGCGAAAAGAAGCCGTCGCCGACAGAAAAACCGAACCAGATGGAGATGCGTGCAGTTCGGTTTTCGAAGTAAGGGGCGATTATGGCTAAGAAATCCAACAAGAAGAAAGTTGTCACAAGTGCAACCAAAGAGATTGTTTCCGCCGGTCTGTTTGATGAGTTGCGAGATCTAATTGAAGAAACCCGCTCTAGCGTTGCTCAAGCAGTCAATTCAGCGTTGGTGCAACTGTACTGGCAGATTGGGACTCGGATCCGAACAGAAGTTCTCAAAGACGAGCGAGCAGACTATGGAAAACAGATTGTCGCGACACTGTCACAACAATTGACCACAGAGTTTGGACGCGGTTTTTCGCGTTCAAACCTGTTCAAAATGATGCAATTTGCAGAGTTCTTTCCAAATGCCGAAATTGTCTCGACACTGTCAAGACAATTGGGGTGGAGCCATTTTACTGAAATCATCCGCCAGAAAGATCCACTCAAACGCGACTTTTACGCTGAGATGTGCCGCGTCGAAAACTGGAGCGTTCGCACGTTGCGATCCAAGATCGGTGGCATGTTGTTTGAGCGTACTACGCTATCCAAGAAGCCCGCCCATCTTGCTGAACAGGAAATCGCCAAACTGCGAGCTGAAGATCAGCTCACTCCCAATCTCGTTTTTCGTGATCCTTATTTTTTGGACTTTCTTGGTCTCAAGGATACTTACAGCGAAAAAGACCTCGAATCCGCGATCTTGCAGGAACTTCAGTCGTTCATTTTGGAGCTTGGAACGGGCTTCGCGTTTGTCGGTCGCCAGTATCGCATCGTCATCGATGGTGAAGACCACTACATCGACCTGTTGTTCTATCATCGCAAACTAAAACGCTTGGTCGTGATCGACTTAAAGCTCGGAGAATTCAGAGCTGCTGACAAGGGGCAGATGGAACTGTATTTGCGATGGCTTGAAAAGCACGAGATGCAAGAAAGTGAGGAAGCTCCGCTGGGACTGATTCTCTGTGCCGACAAGTCTTCTGAGAAAATCGAATTGCTTCAACTGGATCAAAGCGGCATCCACGTTGCTACTTATCTGACTGAGTTACCACCGGTTGAAGTATTGCGTTCCAAGTTGCACGAGTCAGTTCAGCGTGCTCAAGCCTTACTGGACCGTCGTAGTAGCCCTGAAATCGAGGACGATCGTAGCTGAGCTTCTGACTTGCGATAGCCAGTAATCGAATTTCTGCCATCTGCTAAATCGGTCGTTTTCGAATTGTCGCGATATTGCGTTTTTTGCGTTTCTCCAAACCACATAGAAACAGTCGGAGGGCGAGTGCTTCAGCTTGCCTTCAGGAAAACTTCCTCCTAGTCGGATCTCTCGATTGAAGTGTATTGGAATTTTTAGAGCCCGACTCTGCTTCAATCAGGACCAAACAAGCGGACAGGAAACT
>JBCCSJ010000027.1:0-29921 GCA_039200505.1 Planctomycetota bacterium
AAACCGGGCCTAACGGCCAGCGGCTGATAGGTCGTAATCCCGTCAGCCGTTTTGGCGTTAGTTAGCCACGGTTTATCAAAACACTTTCCACCAGCCGTTTGGCGTTAGTTTCATCCAAACCTCAAACGCTGGGTCGCGCCATTCATTGTGGATGTCATGAATCAAAAATAGAAACCGGGCCTAACGGCCAGCGGCTGATAGGTCGTAATCCCGTCAGCCGTTTTGGCGTTAGTTAGCCACGGTTTATCAAAACACGTTCCACCAGCCGTTTTAGCGTTAGTTTCACCCAAACCTCAAACGCTGGGTTGTGTTGTTCGTTGCTGATTGCAGTTGTTTAGGAACTGACTTGCGTGTCAGCAAATATCAACAAGTCGATATGGCGAATCCGAGTGATTCCTTCGGGCGAATCGGTTCGTTGATCTTGAACCAACCACTCTCCAGAACCAAGCCGATCCACAAAATACTCCTCGGCGTTACCCGAAAACAGGACTCGCTCAATCCCCTGGTATCCATCAACAAAATTGGTCCCGGTCGATGGAATGAAGGTCGTCGGATCGAACTCGACTGGGGATTCCATTTCGGCCTCGTCACCATAAACAAGATCGACTTGAGTCGAACTCTGGCTGAGTGAATTCATCGAAACGTTATCAAGGTAACCGCCAAGGCTATCCTGAGTACCCGCCGCCTTGAACTCCAATCGTCCTTCCGTTGAATCGGCATCCACGGTGTAAGTGAACCGTTCCCACTGGGTATTCGAAAGCCCTTTTCCATCGGCAGAGATCGTATCGATCTTTTGTCCGTTCCAATAGACTTCGATCACGTTGCTCGATTCTGCGACTCCGGGTCGCGGCGAGTATTCAAAACTCACCTGATAAGAGCGTCCCGGTTCGGTCGTCACGTCTTGATACATTCCACTATTGTTGTGGCTATCAAGTTCGACATGAGCCAATCCATCGGAGGCACTTCCGGCAACACTTTCCTGAATCTCAATTCCGGCGCCTTGGGAAGATTGCCAACCTTCGACTTCGTCAAACACGCCCCAACCTCGTTCCTGTCCCGATGAGTTCTGGCTGAAACGGTCGGTGGAAGCATCGTTCATTTCCATCATTCGAACGTTGTCAAAGTTCACCTGCCCTACCCCGCTTCCTCCGTTATCGGTACTAAGAAGTTCAATCCTCAGCGGCTGACCATCAAACGATTCGCCCGAATAGATCGAACCATCGACATCGACCTTCACAGTTTTGAAGGTTCCGTTTGCAATATCCGACGTGAGCCCGGAAACCGAACCAACGACGGTGTCGCCGGCAAGAACCCGGACTTCATACTCGCCATCAAGACCATCTGCCCGGTTGCCAATATCAACTGATAAGGTGTAATCCTTTTCTGAATCAAACGATGTTTCCAAAGTCTGACCGATCCCGGAAATTTCATCGGGAGTGTAGGAATTTGCCCAGCCTACCTGGTTGTCGACATCCAGGTTTGCGTAATGCCTGGTCGTGGGATCCCAATCTCCCTGACGGTTGTACCCACTTTCGCCTACCGATTCCCAACCCGGAAGTCCTCCGTAGCTCCATCCTCCGTCCTGATGGTCTCGTTGCTGAAAGTCTCCGTTGTCAATGCTCAAACTCGTCACTGCAGTTTCAAAACTTCCGTTTATCAGCATGTTGGGAGAATGAGCAGAGACTCCTGAAACTTCAACTTGTAACTGAAGCTTGCCTGAATAATCGTCGGGCGCCTGGATCTCTGCGACGGCTGCTTCGGCGGCCGTCATGGACCAACTTCCGTCCCCGTTGTCGACCCCGGAATTAACCTGGGCTCCCTCTGGAACACCACTGATGGTTACCAGAGTTCGGTCGCCGTCAAGCTGGTCAGACAACGATAAATGAAGGCCGTGTGATTCTCCGGGTACCGGTTTATCAATCGCATCGACATCAATTTTTGTGATAAAGAAGTCGCTACTGTCTCCGGTAAAACCGTTCTGACCCTGGGAATACTCAGTTGGAGTAATTGCAATCTTATCCGCGGTTACTCCATCGGGCAGATCGATATTTACCGTTCCAGCGTGCCCGCTATGTTGAGCCGTAAAGACTCCAGATGCGACAAGTTTGTCTCCTTCGAAAGCTTCCCATTTGGCCTGCTCATCGCCGTTAGTCCCGCCATTGCGATTCCCTTCACCTTCGAACAGATTGGTGAACTGAAATTCACCTCCGGTGAATTTGGTATCGGTAAATTCCACCACAACCTGTTCAGCCACATTGGTGTGAGGATTCAAACCGATTTGGTTGTAAACCCCAGCCTCGGCTGTCCCGGCGACACCGATTTTTCCATCGGACTGGACCACCACGTCCGCAGATTCAACCAAATTTCCATCCAGGTCGACTCGTTGGGCATAAACGTTGACGGCGGGATTCGACTCAAGCGTCGTCGAATCAATCGTCATCTGTGTCGTGGCCGGCAAAGATTCGATCATCGGCATCGGCCCTTGCTCAAGAACCACATTGTCCAGTGAAACACCGACGTTGTTC
The DNA here is from genome assembly GCA_039200505.1 of Planctomycetota bacterium. Taxonomy (GTDB): domain Bacteria; phylum Planctomycetota; class Planctomycetia; order Pirellulales; family Pirellulaceae; genus Mariniblastus. The sequence goes on from JBCCSJ010000027.1 coordinate 2,526, forward strand.
ATCGTTCGGGTCCCTTCGAATGTAATCGTGTTGGAACCGTCGCCCGAACCACCGGTGACCTGGAACTCGAAACGATCCATCGTCGCGTCCTGATCATTAAGTTGTGCGATCACTTCACCATTCCAGACCACTCTAAGACCATCGGTATCGTCGTGAGCCGAGTCAGCAAGATCAAACGAAAGCGTATAGGACTCACCGTCGACCACCCCAGGCACGTGTTGAGACATACTCAGGTTGCCAGGGCTTCCTCCCATATCCATCCAGTAGTCACCGTCAGTAGCCTCGACTCCACCCCGAGGGCGGTGAGATTCAAATTCGCTTCTCGATTCTTCCATAAACCGCACATTGCGAAACGAACTGTTCCCATCGGTCGTGGCTCCTTCACCATTCAGTGCGGCCACACCGTCGTCATCGTTGATGAATGTCATCCGATCGAACTGACCTTGCATGAACTGACCGACGGGGATTCGAATCGTTTGGTATTCGCCATCGCCTTCGTAAATCGAGTAGGCGTTGTTGGCCACGTCGCCATGCTCTTGAGGACCGAAAATTTTGAAAAAGTCATTTCCCGAGTTGTTATGCCACGTCGCATCGTTATCGAATCCGATAGATACGAATTCTGGCAACTCCGAACTCTTATATTGGAATTCGATTACCGTGTTGGCAGTGATGTTGTAATCTCCGGGAATGGATTTCCAACCATTTTCAGGAAGATGGAGTGTTTGGCCATCGTCCTGGATTTCAAACACTCCATTTCGATCTTGAGCTTCCCCGCCGTGGGAATTGATGTCCAGTTCGCTAAAGTCAATCGTCTGAATTCCATTGTTCGTCCAACCCTGGATCTCGTCGGCAGCCCAACCCCAGCCGTGATCCGTCATCCCGGTCAGGTTTTCGAAAGATCCATTCACCAACAGGTTGTTCGACTCGTTCATTTCGACATGGTCGACGGCAATGCCAAGCCCATCCTGATGGACTGGTGACTTGATCTCTAGTTTATCGGTCCCGTCTCCTGAGCCCGCTCGAACATCGACTTCAAGCTGGCCAGATTCAATATCACTCGGAAGGACATCGGCAACTTTTTCGCCGCCGAAATAGACCTCGACCGGATCGCCTGACCCATCCGGATCGGCGACGTCCACCGTCAGGCTATAAACTTTGCCAGATTCCAGACCAAGCACATCCTGCGACATATTGAAAGTTTCAGTCGATTCTTGGACATCGGCGTCACCGACAAAAACGATTCGGACATCGTCAAGATACGTGTTGTTGACGACACCCTTGAATTTCAACGTATAGCCATCATCAGAGATTTCGAGTCGATCACCATTTTCGCCCCAATGACGAGCGTAACCGTTGTCACCCGACTCATGTATGAAGTTGTCAACGTCGCGACCGAGGTGATCGCTATCGTTCAGTTGGGCGGTCCCAAAGATAAGCGAGTGGATCGGTCGATCGAAAGTGATACTTCCTTCCACCGGTTGATTTCCCTGGAAAGTATCCAAGTGCAAGAAGTACGATTCAACTGGAGTTCCCGCCGGGATAGTTTGATTGGCGGTCGAAACTACACCGTCCGCCTGAACGACATGATTGACCGTCAATGGCTCTGCCAAGATCGTTGTTCCCGGTTCGCGGAATAAAATCGCATCATTGGATTCGGTATTGCCTCGAGAGAAGTCAATTCCGTCGGTGCCAAATTCTCGAATCTCCACATCGCCAGTGGTCGAAGATACCAAAGGAGTACTATCTCCCGGATCATTGGTAGTTTCAAACGCGGCCTGCGAGATGAAATTGCCTGGGTCATCCGATGGTTCTACATCGATCACAACATCGCTACTGCTCACGATTTGCTGTCGAACAGAGACATCGTCGATGTAGCCACCAAGACTGTCTTCGGTGCCGGCAGCTCGGAATTCGATCCGAGACGAATCGGAACTGGCTTCTAACGTGTAGTGGATTCGTTCCCACTGAGTATTGCCCAGTCCGGTTCCATCGGCCGAAATCGTGTCAATTTTTTCTCCTTCCCAGTAGACCTCGATGACATTGCTGGCTTCAGCGACGCCCGGACGTGGAGAATAGTCAAAACTGAATACATAAGTCTGACCCGCCTGAGTTGGGATATCCTGATACATGCCACTGTTGTCGTGGCTATCAAGTTCTACGTGGGCCAATCCATCTGAGGCGTTTCCGGCAACGCTTTCTTGGATCTCGATCCCGGATCCATCACTTGTTTTCCAACCTTCGACTTCATCAAACACGCCCCAGCCTCGCTCTTGGCCATTGGAATTCTGGCTGAACCGATCAGTGGATGCTTCATTCATTTCCATCATTCGAACGTTGTCGAAGTTAACCTGACTAACGCCACCTCCATCATTGCCGGTACTTAAAAGTTCGATTCGAAGATTTTGGCCTTCGAAATCTGCTCCTGCAAAATCGGAGCCGGTGACGTCAATTTTGACGGTCTGGAATTGGCCTTCGCCAATGTCGCTAGTTTGACCGGTCACCGATCCAATCACGGTGTCCCCGGCCAGAATTCTTACTTCATATTCGCCATCGTAACCATCGGCTCGATTGCCAATGTCCACCGACAACGTATAGTCTTTGCTGGCATCAAATGTGGTATCGAGCGTCTGGCCCAAACCGGAAACTTCATCCGATGTGTAAGAGTTTGCCCAGCCAACCTGCTGGTCGGCGTCAAGGTTTGCGTACTGTTGCGAGGTAGGATCCCAATCGCCTTGCCGATTGTATCCATCGGCTCCGACGGTCTCCCAACCGGCGGCCCCACCATAGGTCCACTCGCCATCGTTGTGCTCGCGAGATTCGAAATCTCCATTGACGATATCGACCTGGGTGACCGCGGTTTCAAAACTATGGTTGATTACCAAGTTTGGCAGATAGTCGGCTGTTCCAGAAACCTCCACGTTCAGTTTTAGTTCACCTTCAAAGTTATTGGCAGTTCGAACCGAAAGTCCATCCATCTGATCGACAGGAACGTTCCAGGTTCCATCCTCATTGATTTCACCGGCACTGAGAAGGGCATCTTGAGGGACGCCGCTGATCGTCAATGTCGTTCCTTTCAGGTTTTCGATATTGGCAAGCTCAATTCCCAAGTCCGCAGGATGTCCGCCTTGAGCAGTCACCTGTCCCAAGTCGGCCGCTGTGACGGTATCAACAGAAACTGAAGTCAGGAAGAAGTCACTACTATCGAGGACCGAACCATTTTGCCCACCCGAGTATTCGGTTGGAGTGATGGCAATTTTATCAGCAGTCACACCGTCAGGAAGCTCGATATCCACGGTTCCAGAGTGAGAGGTGTCGGCTACAAAAATGCCCGACGCAATCAGTTTTCCATCGCTGAAAGCTTCCCACTTGCCTTGCTCATGGCCAATCGCTTCACGATGATCTCCTTCTCCCTGGAACAGGTTCGTGAAAGTGAACTGCCCAACGGTTACCCCGTTGTCAAATTCAATAACAACTTGTTCAGCAATATCGGTGTGAGGATTGTAACCAATCTGGTTCACTACGCCCGCTTCAGCCGTACCCACTACGCCAATTTTGCCATCGCCCTGAACAACCAGTTGAGCCAGTTCAACGGGCTGACCGTTAAGATCAACCCTTTGGGCATAAATTCGAACACCCTCCATATCATCCAGATTGCTTCCGTTGATTTCAACACGCTGATGTTCCGAGCTGAATTCAACAAGATCGACTTTACCCGATGTCAGCGACACATGATCTAACGCCTCGTTGAATGTCGCCGAATCGGAGACTCCTTCGATCGTCAAAGTGTTGGATCCGTCACCGCTGCCACCAACCATTTCGAATTGAAAATTCCCGGTGTCCGATTCCAGTCCGGTAAAATCTCCGATAACTTGTCCATTCCAAACCACTTTCAGATTGTCACCGGATTGAAGTGCCTCTCCATCAAGATCGAAGGATAGTACATAAGATTGACCTTCGCCAAGACCCTCAACGTTCTGGCTAATTTGCAATTGGCTATCGGATCCTTGTTGCAAGTCCCAACTTGATTGATAGTCATCAGTCAGTTCGATACCAACGGGAATCTCGAAGTTACCATCTTCGATGAAATTCCTAGGTTCGGTGATGGTAATGTCTAACTGTTCGGTTTGCTGGATCGATTCACGCAGTTGAACATCGTCGATGTAGCCACCGAGTGAATCCTGGGTACCGATCGCTCGAAATTCGATCCGGCCGGTATCGTCCGTCGCTTCAACTTCAAAAATATGGCGTTCCCAATCGGTGTCCTGAAGGCCGCCCCCATCGGCGGTCATCACTCCAATCACCTCTCCATTCCACAGAACTTCGACACCATTGCTGGCAGCTGATACGCCAGGACGCGGCGAATATTGAACCGACAGGTTGTAGGTCTGGCCACTTTCGACAGGAACATCCTGATACATCGACGAATTCGAACCGAGTGCTTCGCCTCCAAAGTCGTGGCTGTCCAGTTCAACTTTGGAATCACCATCGGCCGCGGAACCGGCAACATTCTCCTGAATTTCAATCCCTTCACCGCTGGACGTTTGCCAACCTTCGACCGAATCAAACACGCCCCAACCGCGTTGGTTGATGGCATAGTCTTCGAAGCTACTGTTGAATACGAGATTGGGTGACTGATGGTCGACTGCCTCGATCGTAACGTCGAATGACATCTCTCCAGTAAATCCAGCAGGCGGAATCATGGTGGCGTCTTCGGCATCAGCCGCCGACATCGTCCAAGATCCATCTTTGTTTTGAACACCGATCGAAAGAACGGCTCCTTCAGGAACACCGTGGATGGTCACAGTAGACTGTTCCAGATTCACATTTTCAGCCACCTTGATTCCCAGATCGACCACATCGCCGGCGGTAAATTCAAGGTGACTTGTTTCAGTCGTTTCCATGAGTTCGACTTTAAGCGATGTAAGATTGAAGTCACTGGAATCACTTGTGACTCCATTCTGCCCGCCGGAGTATTTGGCGGCCGAGAATCCGATTGCATCGGCCTGCACTCCCGGTGGAAGTTGCAACGTGATCAACCCTGCGTCGATCGCATAGGGTCCCGTAAATGCACTAGACAGTGTTGCCGTAAAAGTATCGGTGGCAACAACTTCACCATTCAAATAAGCTGTCCAACGACCCTGTTCGTGACCTGCGGCGCCGCGGCTGTCTCCTTCGCCCTGGAACAGGTTGCTGAATTCAAACTGAGCTTCGCTAAAAAAGCCGTCGAATTCAAACACCAATTCTTCGCTTATCATATTGTTGGGATCTAGCCCAATCTGGTCAAAGACTCCAGCTTCTTCGTGGCCGGCAACCCCCATCCGGATCCCGTCCCGGTTGAAAGCGACATCGGTATCGCTAATGAAGTTTCCATCGAGGTCAATTCGACGCGCAAATACCCGAAATCCATCATTGGATAATAAATTATCCGCGTTGATTTCGATCGTTTCAGTTTGCGGATCAAAATCGAGCAAATCCTCGGTTGCGTCAGCGGCAAGGTCTATTCCGTTTTCAGTTAGAGTGCCATCATTGAATTCGACATTTTCGATATTCTGGATGGTAGTTTGATTACCTCGATCACGTAGATCGGTAATCTCAAAACCGTTGTCAATTCGCCTGATTTGGAAATTGGTCATGTTCCCATCAAGCTGAAGGGTATCATCCCCAGTTCCCCCATCGACGGCGTCGAATCCTGAACCGGCATTCAACAGATCGTCGCCGCTATCCCCGGACAAGATATCGTTTCCTTGTCCGCCGAAAATCGTATCGTTTCCGTCCTGACCTGAAATCTGGTCGTTTCCAGAACCACCGACGAGCGTATCGTCTCCGACCCCTCCGGTAATCGTGTCATCACCACCGCCTCCTGAAATGGTGTCATCATTTTCAGTTCCCGATGAGTTGTTGTCGTCTGAATTGTTGGCCAATAGTTCGCTGACGACGATCGTCTGATCGCCAAACTGCAAGTTTTCTACATTTTCGACTGTGGTTGTTTCGCCCGTCGAAACATTTCGAATTAGGATTTGGTTGTTGTTTCCAGATTCGATATCGTAATCGCCAAGTATGCCGTCAAAAACGACGGTATCCTCGCCAGATCCGCCATCCACGATGTTGTTACCTTGTGTGGCGTCGATGCGGTCATCCCCGGCACCGCCTCGGATATTATCGTTGCCCGCTCCAGCCTGGATAAAGTCATCTCCATCTTGTCCATCCAGAAGGTTGTTACCGTCGACACCAAAGATTCGATCATCCCCGTCACCGCCCCGGACGTTGTCGTTACCCGTCCCTGCATGAAGCATATCGGAGCCAGTGCTGCCGACCAGTGCGTCGCTGCCGCCGCCACCGGCGATGATTGCTGGACCGCTATCTGCAGAAATTTGATCTTCACTTGCAAGCCCCATCACCAGATCTTGCGTCAAAAATGATTCGTCGCCGAACTCAATGGAATCGTAATCAGTAGCGATCAGTTGTTCGCCAGTCTCAAGGTTTCGAATAACGAGTTCGCCATTGGAATTTTGCTCGATGTCAAAATCACCAATCTGACCGTCAAGTTTTAAATTCGGATTAGACCGCACGTCAATCGTTGCAATAGCAACGGACGTACCGCCGTTACCATCGGCGACACGATAGACCACCGTATCGGTTCCCGAAAAACCATTGGTAGGTACATAGGTGACTTCTCCAGTCGGTGAAATTTCAAGGATCCCGTTTTCGGGTTGTTGTACAATTTCAACCAATGTCAGCGCGTCGCCATCGGCATCGGTATCATTTGCCAAAAGATCAAGAACTACCGGCGTATTAAAATCGGTTTGGAAACTGTCATCGCCAGCGACCGGATCGATATTGGGATCTGGTAAAGGAACTTCGTCGCCGATACTGTCAACATCCAATACTCCATCGGAAAATTGAATCGTTGAAATGTTCTCGTACTTGATTTGAAACTGTCCCCCGCCATCAAGAAGACCAGTAATCGTGTTGCCCTGGATCGACACGTCAAATTGACTTAAGCCCGACAAATCAATTGTATTATTACCCTCTACCCCTCGCACTTCGAAAGAATCTCCGTCAGAAGGATTTGAGAACGAAAAAACGTCGTCCTGGAAGGATCCGATCACGATTTCGATACTGTCTAATTGGGCTGTGTGTCCGCCCGAAACCTCCCCAGTCGTAAGATCGACGTTGACCCCCGTTTCAGCAAAAAAGAAATCCGCTGTATCAATTCCCTGGCCACCTTGAACGATATCCTGATCGCCCATCATTACGAAAATATCATCGCCCTCACCACCGATTAATTGGTCGGCACCTTCAAGACCAAAAAAGATATCGTTTCCAACAGTCCCCGTCAGAACGTCGTTACCTGTGGTTCCTTCGATTCGGTTATTGCCCAAACCTGGATCGGTTTGATCGTCCAAGCCCGGTATTTCGGGAATGTCCGCAGGACTCGCCGACATCAGAACCATGGGTTCGATCGATTCAATATTCAGATCAGGTTTCTTTTTGTTACTTTGCGAACCGTTGCCAGGACCTTGCTTTGTCATACGGATTATCCCTTGGAATAGCTGAATACATTGGATGAGTTTTGTCAGGATTACGCGAAACTTTGCGCAATCGTTAGCAATCCTTAGGCTATTGCGAAAAAGTAATCTGAAAAGAAATGGCGTTTCTTTTCACTGGCATGCGATTCCGAATCAAAATTTCATTTCAAATCAGCGGCGTGATTTTTTTCGTTTGTAACGTGGTGGAATCCCGATTCTTTTTTGGCCTTTCTAATAGGTCGAAACCACTTTTCGTATCTAGCCGGATCTAAGGTTTCCAGCACCGTATTTTGCGAAAGCGAAAGCTGCAATTTTGATACGGCAAACGAATTAACAAAACAATTAAATTAACAGCCACCGAATCCCAGCCCGCACCTACAGAGCTGGCGGATTCATGACAAAGGGCAAAGTGATGAAGTCAAATCACTTTGCAACAACCACTCATGTCCAAAACACTCGATATGCCAACCAAGGCCGATCCTGCTATCGGGTCCGATCGAATCGTCGCCAGTGATCCGGGGATGGAACTGGATGCCTTGGCAAAAAAGCATCCGCAAGAAATCCCCTATCTCAAGGCAGCATTTCGAAATATCGCTGCCAACAACGGAATGTGTGGATTTGTAGTGCATGGCAGCCTTCATGGGAAAGTGATGGCTGATTTCGACATCGGAAATGTCAGATTACAAGACGTAAACGTTGACATCAAGAACGTGTTAAGAGAATGCCTTGTTGACTGCAAGATGGAACGACAGCCGGTCATCACTACCAAACGTCTGCAAAATCAAAACCAGAAATTATCTGTGTTCGCCCTTCCATTGGCTCCGATTGCCAACGATGAGTTCGATGGATTTATTGCTTTTTCGTATCTTTCTAACGCCACCACGGACGTCCAACACAAAATCACCCAACTGCGATGCGAACTTATACTAGCTCTCAGCTATATGCCAATCGTGACTTCGACAAGGGTTGAATCAAAACCAGAATCACCATCGCTTGAAAACGATTTCATCGCCACCGGCAATCTTGGCAAGGTAGGATCCACTCGCGAATTCGCCTTTAAACTTGTTCACGAATTTGTCAGAAAATTTGATTGCCAGCAAGTCGCTCTAGGTATTTCACGACTCAACTCTGCCGAAGTTTACGCAGTGTCCGGAGTCGAATTTATCAAATCAAGTAGTCCGGGAATCGTCGACATCCAACAGGCAATGGACGAATCCCGAGACTGCCAACAAATTGTCGTCCACCAGCCTAGTCGAAAACTCAACGCATATCGTTCGCTTCCAATCCACGAATCATGGGCTCGAAAATCCAAATCTGCCGTCTGCTCCATTCCATTAATGGCTGGCCAAGAATGTGTCGGCGTCGTCAGCTTGACCCGCGAGCCAGAAATTGGGTTTAAAGAATCCGATATCGAGGCGATCCGACAAACCGTAGAAGCCTTCGGTCCCGCACTTGAAATGTCGTTACGTGGCGATCGAACTTTGCGTCGCCATATCGTCGAAAAAGGCTACGGCATGATGGCTCCCGGATCGTTGTCTGGAAAGTTCATTCGATTGCTCATTGTTTGTGGCGTCTTATTTTTCTGCTTCGGAAAGATTCCCTATCGACCAGCCACCGTATGCGAGTTGGTGCCTGCCGAGGTCAGCCAAACGACCGCTCCCTTTGATGCCAAACTTTTATCTTGTCCCGTCAAATCAGGTCAGTCCGTCGTCAAAGGCGAACTTTTAGCCCTGTTCGATTCTAAGCAGTTGGAATTGGAACGAGAAAGTTTAAAAGCCAAAATTGAACAACTTGAAATCGACGTCCGTCGCTACCTTCAAGAAGGCGACGTCGCGGCCGCCCACCATGCCAAATCAAATTCGCTTTCGTTGAAGCATGACCTTAGTTTGGTCCATACAAAGATTGACCTGTGTTCCGTGATTGCGCCTCAAAATGGAATCGTGGTTGATGCTGACTTGGAACAAAAAATTGGCCAGGTATTCTCTCAAGGGGAACAAGTCCTTACTTTTTCACCGATGGAAAACTGGGAGCTTCAATTGCAGGTTCCCGAGTCGCTTGCTCGGGAATTAAAACCTGGGCTCAGCGGAACGTTTTGTTTAAACGGTTGGCCGGGAAAATCATTCCCCTATCAAATCAGTTATCTTTCTGGCGATGCTGAACTGGTAGATGGTCAAAACATCTTTTTAGCCAGAGCCAACGTTCAAACGCCCTCCGAGTTCTTTCGACAAGGTATGGAAGGGATCGCAAAAACGGACACCGATTGGCAGCGAATCTCTTGGTTGACGTTTCGAGGTGCCTATGAATACCTCTACCAGAATTTCTGGTTCTAGGAGTCAAAATGTCAGCTGAAGCGCTCACCCAAGACAAGTATGCCGAAATTCGAGGTATCAAAACAGGCCTCCGCTCGGATTTAAAAATTACCCGGTCCAAAACTCGTGGAGTGGCAACTTATGTGATTTTCGATCCGGTAAAATTTCAAACCCACCGACTTTCATTAAATGATTACCTTGTAGCGGGCAGCCTGGGCGAAAGAAGAACGCTCCAGCAGGCGTTCGAGGACTGCGTTGACCAAGGGCTTCTCGATTTAGATGATGAAGATCTTTTCTTTGGTTTTGTATCTCAGCTCAAAACACTTGGTTTGTTAGGTAAATCCAAAGAAGATTCCTCTTCGCTTTATCAAAAATTTCAGCGACGAGAAGAAAGCAAACAAAAAAACGCGGTCTTCTCATTGTTGTTCGCGACCATTCCGCTTAGCAATCCGGACAAATTTCTCGATGAAACCATCGACTATGTGTCTTGGCTGTTTACCCGAACTGCTTTGATTCTGAGTGGATTGATGGGCGTCGGGGCACTCATGCTGGTAATCCATCGTTTCCACGATTTCGTTTCTCCATTGAACGGGATTTTGGCGACCAACAATCTTTTCTTCCTGGCAGTTTCGTTTGTGGCCCTCAAAATCATCCATGAATTCGGACATGGATACGCGTGCAAAAAGTACGGCGGTTCGGTACCAGAAATGGGTTGCAAACTAATTGTAATGATGCCGTTGGCTTACGTGGATGCGACCAGTGCATGGTCCTTTCCAAAAAAGAGTCATCGCCTTTTTGTAATGCTGGCGGGAATGTACGTCGAAGCAATCGTCGCCATCGTCGGAATTTACATTTGGGCGTTGGATCCTCATTCTTTTATAGGGTCCTGTGCCTATCAACTGGTATTCATGGCAGGTGTTGCCACGGTTTTGTTCAACGCAAACCCGCTCATGAAATATGACGGCTATTTTGTCCTCAGTGACACGATCGGAATTCCGAATTTGCGGACTCGATCGACCAACTACCTCAACGGATTGTTAAAAAGACTATTTTTGGGCATTCCTTTCGACCCTCAATGCACCTCGGCCGATAAAACGACGCTTCTGGTTTATGGGGTTTCCGCAACGGTTTATAGCACCGTGCTGACGGTTTCTATCGCTTTCATGATCGCAACGATGTTTGGCCCCGTTGGAATCATTCTCGCGATCTACCAATTGTTCAGCATGCTTTGGAAATCGATTTCAGGATATTTTCGTTTTTTGTGGTCCAGCCCGGAGACGGAACCCGTCCGGCGAAAATCTCGAATGATCGCAATCGCTTCAGCGATATTCGTCCCGCTGTTGCTCGCTTTTTGTCCGGTTCCTGGCAGAATTGTCGTGACCGGCGTGACCAGCGGAACCGAGCTTCACTCGATTCGATCTCCGGAAGACGGATTTGTTGCCGCCGTATCGAGCCAGATCAATCAGCAGGTAGACAAAGATCAGGTCCTAATCGAGCTCGGCAACCTGAACATCAAAAACAATCATCTCACTCAAAGCATGAATGCCGAACTGGCCAGGCAGAAAGCGATCTCAATCGCGCGTAGTGATCCAGCCGAAGCTAAAAAATTGGAATCTGCGGCGCGCGAATCACTGGCAAGAATGAAAGTCTATGAAAAAGATGTGGCTGGTTTGACGATCAAGGCACCGGCCTCGGGGCGGCTGATGTATATCGTCGAAAAAGAAAGAAAGGGCTCATTTATTCAGGCGGGTGAATTGGTGGCAAAAATTGTGGCCGGGACTTGTAAAGTTCGAGCCTGGGTCAGTGAAAACCAACTTTCCGAAAGCGAAATCACACTGCAGCAGAAAATTGAACTAAGACTTGCCGACCGCCCCCTTCAAACATTCCCTGGCAGGATTATCAGTTTGGCACCGGCGAAAAGAGACGAGTTTGTCGACCTTGCCCTGACCTCGATGGGCAAAGGTGGAATCAAAATCAATCCCGAAACTGGGGAAACGGAAGAGAACATGTACATGCTTGAAATTGAGGTGCCTGACCTTGCGGCCGACGAAATCTTGCTCGACTCGCGTGTCAGCATTGTGATCAAACGGCACTATCAAACCTTGGCTAATTCGGTCACCAAGTCACTCCAACGCTTCTGTGGAAAATTAACGCTTTAACGGATCCCAGTTCACCATGAAAAATTTGAAACGCACTCGGCTTTGTCTGCCCTTTTTGATCATGGGCCTTCTAATTTCAGCACCCCAATTGACCAATGCTCGCTTGGACAACGATGGCAACGTTGACAAAAAAAAGGTTCCCCCGGTTTTTGTTGGACCTCAGAAACAGAAACCACTAGAACTAATCGATCCATCAACTGAGTCATTCGACGGATCCGCTTTTTTACAGGGAATCGTCAAACCGAAAAACAACGCCGTGCTTCGATTCTCCAATCCTGGAATCGTATCCAAAGTACATGTCAAAGAGGGGACTTGGGTCGACAAAGGATCTCCCTTAATGACCACAGATGACCGTCTTGAAAAGGCCGCTGTCGAGCTCGCCAGACTGGATGTCGAAGCTGACGCTTCCCTGGCCAAGGCAAAATTGGAATTGGAACTGACTCAATCCAAATTGATTCGATTACAAGAAGCGATGAAACGGGGTGCTTCAACGCAAACCGAAGTCATGGAAAAAAGACACGAACTCGAAGCAGCGAGACTGAATTACAAAGAGAAACTCGAAAATGACAAACGGCTGCAAGTTCAACTGGAAATAGCCAAAGTGAATCTAGCCAACAAAACTCTTACTGCCCCTTTCAAAGGTCAAATCATTCGCGTGCACCACAAACTGGGTAACTCGGTAGACTTTTCCACAGCGGCGGTCGTCTGTGCCGACCATTCGATTTTGCAGGTCGAAATGAATCTGCCATCTTCTTTTTACGGAAAACTCAAAATCGGTGAATCCTGCAAACTCCACGCAACCGCTCCAGTTCAAAGGTCAGTGGATTCAATTATCACACACATTTCGAACGAAATTGAGCCTTCTAGCCGGACTTTTCGCGTCAATTTCGAGATCGACAACCGAGACCTCAGCTTGCCAAGCGGATTCGAAGTCTGGTACTCCAGACCGAAAATGGGAAACGCAAAATAGGTAAACTCCTCTGTTTGAGTCTGCTTCGACGGGTCGAATCAAAAAAGGACGTCGTTCCGATTCCCAAGTTTATTGGGTTTGTATCGTGTAATCACCCGAAGCCGTGTACATCAGATTCGGTGCTTCCCAAAATCCGAATCAGCAATTTCTATGATTAAATTTTGCCAACGAACTTATCGACTTGCCTCTTGTTCGTTGACGAACAGCGTTGCAATGCTGCTGACCCAGGCTTGCATTATTACAATTCTATGTACTTTATCCTTCGGACAAGAAACAAAATCCGATTTATCCGGTAACGTCGAAACCACTGTCATCTCGCAACAGGAAAACGAATCAGCAAACTTGGCTATCCCCGAACTTGATTTCGATTTCGACTTCGCTCCCCTGCCCCCTATTCCGACGCCGGAAACCCAACCAAACTCTTCTGATTCCCAAACAAGCTTTGTATCCGCCGAGGCAATTAAGAATGCCGTCCGAAGTGCACTTTATTCTTCAACCGAAAAAGCAGCGCTCGATCTGCCGACCGCCATTCGAATCTTGTTAGAAAACTCTCCAGTTTTACGGATCTCTGAAATTGATCTCGAAATCCAAAAGGCAAACATTGACGTCGAGGCTGCCGCGTTTGACTGGACTCATTTTATTGAGTCAACTTGGGCCGAGAACAACCAACCCGTTGCAAGCCTGCTGGACGGTGCGACAGATCGGTCCGTCAATCGCGACTTCGATTTTGGTACAGGACTGCGAAGGCAAAATCGATTTGGCGGGAACTTTCAATTTCGACAGGATGCGGGGCTTACGGATTCCAACTCCACCTTTTTTACACCTCCCAATCAAGCCGATGCCAATCTATCCCTGGAATTACAACAACCGATTCTTCGCGGTCGAGGACGTTTTGTCGCCGCCAGCCGTTTCGAGATCGCAAACATCGAGGCTTTCATTTCAGAATCCGATCTTGCCAATCAACTGCAGATCCAAATCGACGCCGCGGCCAATGCTTATTGGGCTCTTGTGCTGGCCAGATCCGAATATTTTATTCAATCTCGGGCCGTCGGCTTGGGGCGTCAAATTATCGAAGCCATTGAAAACCGAGTCGGCATCGATACGGGACCGGAGCAATTGATCCGCGCCAAAGCAAACATGGCGAACCGGGAAAACGTCTTCCTTCGCGCTAAATACGATCTATTTACGGCCGAAGAACGGCTACTTCAACTGATCTTCGGTGCCGGTTATCAGTATTACGGCGATGTCGAGGTGATCACGACATCGGAAATATCACCGCTTGATATTGCCTTGTCGCCCGATAAAGAGTTCGACCTCGCGCTCCAAAACCGGCCTGAAATTAAACGAGCACTTGGTGATATTCGACGAAATTCAATTGAAAAGGGGGTCGCTAAAAATCAATTGCTGCCAATCCTGGACATGACGATGGCGGTTTCCAACCGGGGGCTACGCGGAAACAGAGGCCTGGGTAGCGCGTTTGCCGATCAATTTAATTTTGGTGACCCAACCTATTCCGCTGGGCTCGTTTACGAGAGACCGGTCGGAAACCGAGCCGCAAAATCTCAATTCCGCCAAGCTGACCTTCGAATCACAAGATTTCAGCAACAACTCGAACAAACGATATCTCAAATCGCACTCGACTTGAAAATTGTATTTCTCGATCTGAAAGAAGCGAACGAAAGATTGGTGCTCGCCAAGCGTGTTTTTGATACCGCGAACAGCGATTATCAGATTCGAGTGGACCGTTATCTGTTGAAGGTTGACGACAAAGGTGATGTGACCACTTTTCTTGACAATCTTTTTTCATCTCAGGATCGGCTGGCGACAGCACAACGCGAGTACATTCAGGCGATTACTGACTTCAGTTTGATCAATATTCGCCTACAGAGGGCTCGCGGCACTTTGTTGCAATCGATACCTTCCAATTAATGCCGGTTTTATAACACCGTATTTATCTTACGAGATCTGTTTGATTCTTGTATTCTATATGGCGAACCTAAATTTAGCTTGATTTCCTAAGCTATTTGCTCAGAAAATAAAGTCTGGGGATTTAGCATCGATTGGCAAAGACTGTGAGATCAATCATGCTCAACCGTGGCGTCCAACCTTTCAACCATACGGACTGAAATAATGAAACGTGTCCTTGTTATCCTGCCTAATGGTTTTGAGCTTCTGGAAGGAGCAGCGTTTATCGACGTTCTTGGGTGAGCGAACGATTGCGGAGAGGAACCGATTGAAATTGTGACCGCTGGAGTATCTCCAGAAATTCGTTGCACTTTCGGGACGTTCGTCATCCAACCAGACACTGTTCTAGCAAATATCTCTGCTTCCGATTTCGATGCGGTTGCGATCCCTGGAGGATTTGAAACAGAAGGATTTTACGAAGACGCTTTTTCCGATTCCGTTTTAAAAACAATTGTCGAGTTCAATGAAAATGACAAACCAGTGGCCTCGATTTGCGTAGGTGCTCTACCACTTGGCAAGAGCGGGATTCTCAATGGCCGCCGTGCGACAACTTATCATCTATCTGAAGGAAAACGAAGAACTCAGCTCGCGGAAATGGGAGTCGACGTCGTCGATGAAGCAATCGTAATTGACAAAAACGTGATTACGTCGACATCACCAGCAACGGCAGTAGGAGTCGCACTCACTCTCGTTGAGAAATTGTCCAGCAAAAAGAATGCGGATCACGTCAGGCACGAGATGGGTTTCAAATAAATTTGATGGACACATTCAATCGAAAATAATTCGGCTGCTCATTGCCGGTAGGCATGACGAAAAAATCTTGGGCCACGCTGCTATATTTTCGAGATCCATAACGGATTTAAATTGGAATCGAGCCACTAAATGACGAACATCAAATTCGATTCGAAACGTTATATTTGCGGCGACGAAAACTATCATCCAGCTTTCAATTACCATTTTTTAGCCAGGAAGCTTCACACTGAAATCAACTGTGAAACCAAACGAGGGATACGTATACTTCGGATTGCGAGGCACGTTTGACCCTGACGAGCTTACTCGGCAACTTGGCGTTGTCCCCTCTTATTCGTGTGCGAAAGGGACAAGAAATCCGCAACGCGGGCTTCCAAAAACTTCGATCTGGAAAGTATCCACCGAACGAGTGGTTGCTAAATCCATCGACGTCTACGAATTAGCGGACCAAGTCGTTTCTAAGCTTGAAACGAACATCGCACCAATCAAGGATACGATTTCCAAACTAAATTTGCACGCTGTTCTCGAGGTAGTGCTCTACTTTTCGACGGACGAGGAAGTATCGACACCGGCAATTGGTTTCTCTAACCGTGTGATTAGGTTCCTTGCCGAAGTAAACGCTTCCATTGACATCGACACTTATATACTCCCCAGCGACGACGTCGAATAATTCAATGCTGCAATGCAAGTGACGGTTTGGTACACCAAGAAACGGTGCTTGCCGATGGGCGATGATCTAATACACGTTGATTCGAATGTGATAAAACTTCAAACCAATTTATTTTGCCACTTATTTCAGATACTCATCGATGTTTCCTTTCGCGCCATGCGGAATCAAACGATCAGCGACGTCGGTTCCGTCGGCAAGCGTAAATGCGATCGCGACCGGAAATTTCCCTTTGGGTGGATGGGGAGCAAACCATCCGTGCCCCCAAAACATTCCTTTGGCAACCATATCGAATCTTATCAGGTCTTCAGATTCAAATCGGATTTCACCTAAAATCTCACCCTCAAAACCGAGATTCCCTTTGGCATTTTCCAGTTGAAAAATTCCGGTCAGTTTACCGTCGGTTGCGAGATTCAATTGAAGCATTTTTAACTCCGTTTTATTCCATCGGTTCGGTTCACCTCGCGTGTTATCATTGAAGTGAAACCTTGCGAGTCGCTGAGCCAACCGTTCCGGAAAAGGGCCACCGATTTCGAGAACTTTTTTAATTTCAGTAACATCGGACTTTTCTAACCAGACATTATCTCTGGCAATCGAATCTTCAAACGCTTTTTGCCACTGATCATCCGCGTATTGATATCCATTTAACACTTTTGTGAACGTCCGAAGAGTCACTCCATCCTCAGGAGGCTGTAAATCGTATCGAGAATCGAGCGGTGTGCTGGCTTTCGCCGTAACTCCAGATTCTGTTCTCAAATCAAAGTCTTGGAGGGCTTGCTGGAGCACCACTTTTAATCGCTCGGAACCACGATTGTTGTTGTAACCCAATAATTTTCCATCAGGCGTGCAGACATATCGCCCCTGAGTCGTGGCAGAAAAATCGTAGCGGGGCCCCTGACTTGCAATCTTGCGATAAAATTCGCCCTTGGCGTCCTGTTGTTTTCTTTCGTACCACTGATCGATTGCAACCGGAATAAAATCGTTTTTCAGCATTCGGACGATGTCTGGATCTGCAAAAGTCAACGCACGGTCGACGATTCCATTATTTCAGACGCAGGCCAAGGGATGGCCATCCATCGACCAGACGAAAATCGGCTTGTTTTGTTCAGCAGCTACCCTTTGAGCTTCCAACAAATCTGTTTTCCAAGGAATCTGTTTCCAGGATTCCTCAACTGAGGTTAGTTCCTCGTGGATGGCCTGAAATTCTTTGAAAGTAAAATCTTGTGCCAAACAACTTAAAAATAAACCGATTGTAATGATCCGCGTCATCATTTTGGGCCTCGAATTAGTAAACTCGGTACGTCTCAAGTAGAAAGCCTCGTTGCAGTTTTGGCAAGTAAATCCGACGTACTAGTGCAGCGTTTCGGTTTGATTTTTGGTTGGCTGGTGTTGATGATTTGCATTTGCCACACTCAATCGAAATCGCCAACGTACATTTTTTGTTAAATCGCTTGCCCTAGGTTGAATTCAGCCAACTAATTGAACAACTTCAGGTAAAAGCCTTGCTGTATTGAACGTCAACCAACGAAAAAGGGAGCAAGATTTGCTCCCAAATTTCAAGTTTGCTGATGTGTTACTCGTTGTTAAAAATTATCTATTGAGCGACCTCGGCAGATTCTTTCTTTCGCACCGTGACTGAAACGCCGGCATGTTCGGGTCCCAGTGTAATATAGGTTCGGTAGGCAAAAAGACCACAAATTGCGATGCAGGCCAAACCGATGCAAAACGGTAAATCCAGCATTTTTTCAGAAGCCATGAACAAGTAGTAAATACTTAGAATGATACTGGCAACAGAAATTCCTAATTGAACGAACCCCAGAACCTGACGCTGTTTCGCTTCGTGTTTTTGAACCGCGGTTCGGCTGAAATCATTTGCCAGCGTTCTCATCTTGTCGAACGACTTGGGAATTTCGGCTCGAGTTTTAGGTTTAAATTCTTCAGGACTAAGTGGATCAACGGGCGTTTCAGGAGCTTCTTCTTCGACAACTTCAGGTTCGACACTGACTTGTTCCGCTTGCAGGTTTTCAACTTCCGAAGAACCGCCTCGCATTCGCGACAACAACTGCGACATATAGTCTTCGACATCCCCGTCGTCGTCAGCCTGATTACCCACTGCAGACTCTGGCTCTTTTACGGATTCGGGCTCACTGACACTGACGTCCGGAATTCCGATCGGCTCAACTGGCGATCCAGTTCCGCCACTTTCATCTGGCAACCCGGCCCATTGACCTGACGATTTAAGTCTAGCCAAAACATCGGCGACGCTTTCACCTCCGCCATCTCCTGACGGAGTTTCAGAAACATGACCGGCAGGTTCTTCTTCCGCCAAGGAGACAGTCGGGATCGGATCATTTTCGCAGTCCTGAATCAACTGGCTGGCGAGCGAACCGCCTTCGAGGGGCTGATTCAGAAATGATTCTGCGGCAGGTTTAGGGTCTGCGAACGAGTCAGCGTCCGTTGATTGGCTGTGGGCAAGTTCTTCTAACGGATTGGGAAAATGCTCGTTCGCAGATGATTCGTTATAGGCGTTCGTCGGTGAAACATCGGCGGGTACAGTGTTCTCTCCTGTCGATGCGGTACTGTTTCGGAACTGGGAAACAAGTTGATTAAGCCTATCGTTTAATGCTTCCGATTTGTCCTGTTGTTGGGCCGCCGATTGGGAGTCGAAAGAATCCTCGGTTTCATCCGCGTGAGTTCGTAGTTCAGGTTCAGACTGACCTGCCTGGAAAACAGGGTCGGTCGCGAACGATTCTTCTTCTGCAAAGGTAGCCCGGTAATCTGGGGCAACGTTTTCGTATTCGGTTACCGGTGTTTCGTATTCGGACGCCGGAGCGGTGTACTCAGTAGCAGAGCCATTGGTCTCAATCGCGGAATCTTGTTCGAAGTTAACTTCTGTGGGTTCTGATCCTGCTGACTGAGGCGGCTGAAAGTTCGACGGTGAAGAAGACGGAACTGGCGCTTGCGACTCAGTTTCATCGACGCCAGCAAAAACCCGTTCGAGGTCGGCAAGGCGAACGTTGATCTCTTCTTCGGTTGGGATTTGACCAGCGTCACTTTCGGAATCACTTACCCCATCCATTTCAGGAATGTCGCCTGCTGCTGTCTGCGGGGCTGAGTCAGTTGAACCGTAGCCAATGATTGTCTCGGTCGATTCTGGGGTAGCACTGAAACGAGTGTTTTCGTCAGCGGTTGAATCTTCTGACTGAAAACAAGTCATATCGGGGACGATGATTTCCTCGGAATCTCCGCCGAACGAGGGGACATTCAAATCATTTTCAAGTTTCGGTTCGGGGAATTTCTCCTGCTGACCAGAAGACTGGTTTTCCGTCAGTGTTGGTCGACCCAAATCGACCTCCGTTGCAACCGGCGTCCGGGTAGGCACGCTGGTTCGTAGACGGGGACTGTCGGCTGACTCTGGAGCTTCAGCTGACTCTGGAACTTCGGCTACTTTTTCAACAGGAACTTGAGCCGGAATTTCGTAGACTGACGACTCAGGTCCGATCGTGACACCCTCGTAGGCTGACGGGCCAAACGCAGGAGTCGTTGCTGGAGCTTCCATTCCCGCTTGCGATTCGTAGTAGTGCTCGGTGCATGGAACACTGTCCGTTGAATTTGGTTCCTCAGTACGTGCCGGATCAACGGGCTCCATTACCGTTTCGTTGGTTGTAGATAAGTCACTTGATTCGATGTTTGATTCAACTGCTGGCGGTGTAGGCTCAGGATTGGATCGAGCCTCCGCTTGGCTCATCAATTCAATCAAGCGGTCAACTTGATTGCCAAGTGTGCTTAGATGAGAGTCCAAGGAATCGAATCGAGTCTGAGTCTCCGCCGACACGTTGTGAATTTCAACGATTTGGGATTCAATTTGCACGAACCGGCTTTCCAGATACGCCAGATCTTGGCTTGCATCTACTTGCGCGACTTCACTTTCCGTCGAACTGGTGAATTCTGTTGTGTTGGTCGGTGCGTTGCTGATCGAATTGGAGATTCCGAAATCCCCCAGCTCTTTAACTTCGACGGAAACTTCCTGAGACAATTCGATCTTGTCACCATTCTTAAGCCAATGAACGCTGGCCGGAAATCCGTTGACTCGAATGGCATTTGAGTAGCTGCGAATACTTGCCCCCTTGGGACCCCTGAAAATGGCACACTGCGGGGTGGGAACGGAATCATGAACCGTTCCGACATAACAGTTGGGGGTGTCAACCAAAATGGTTTCGCCGTCGCGGTTTCCACCACTAAGTTGCAGGATCATATTCTGGGTTGAATTGGGTGAGTTATTCATGGTCGCCATCTTTTGTCTGGATTCCTATCAAGACGTTCCGCTTGAGATCCGTTAATCGTGAGAATTTCGTACCAAGATGTAGCTTTCCGGGAGTGTCAGCGAAACAAAAAAGGTTTGGTTTGGCAAACAATCCTGAGCTCGAAATTTCCTTAATCCTCGTAACCAGAACATCAGGAACTGTCGTTCGAGGGAATTCCTGATAGCTGAAATCCATGAGCTACCTCTGATCGAACCTTTAAGCGACCCCCTTCGTATTCGGTGATCCGTTTGATGATCAAGTCGTTCGATTTAAGCGTCCTTTTACGATGATGCCATAAATCACCATTTTGATTTGACTTAAAAAATCAGTTCGGAAATCGTGAAAAAGAGTGAAATCACAATCTATATTTGCGAGTCATGCGAGATCGTTTTTATTACAACGTGTTGCTAGAAATTCTTGCATGCCAATCTTTATCTGACGATTCAAAAGTAGACCCACTTCAAAATCAAGATTTCAGCCATGTCCCGTACAAAAACTATTCAAAAAATCCATGAAATTCTGACACAGCGACATGAGGCACTTCGGCAGGCAATCAGCGGAGATGACAGTCTTTTGAAAGAAATGAGCCGCAACAGTGGCGGGGACGTTGTCGACTTTGCCAGCGAAAACTCATTTGGAGAAATGAGTTCGCAACTCGCCGAAGTGGAACACCGGGAGCTTCAAAATGTCGAACTTGCGCTACTAAAAATGAAGGACGGAACCTACGGTAAATGTGACGGGTGTGCCGGAAACATCCCGCTTGCCCGGCTTCAAGCACTTCCGTACGCTTCGTTGTGCATCAAGTGTAAGTTGGCCGCCGAAAAAGCGGGTGTGGACCCCAACAGTGTTACCGACTGGTCGCTTATCCTCGATGCCAATTTGGCGACCAACGACATCGACTATATTTCCTAATCGGCATAACCGGACCAAGACGTCCGGTAGATTCAAAATCAGCAAACGGACTTGCCCAAAAATCAACTCGAAATTCCTAAACTGTTTCGAGTCATTCCGAAAGCTGACCCAATGGCCTATTCAAGAATTTTCAACCTAGATCGAGGTCTGTCTTCGTTGCCCATTTGGGCGTTGTGCTTGGCCGTCGGCTTTACGATAAATCTGGGGCCGAATCATTGCGATGCCCAGATTGTCAGAAAGACATCAACGGGCCGAAGTGCCGCTCGCGATTTGCTTTATCAAAGACTTGCCGACGAAGCAAATGCGTTGGACCGTCAATTTTCCTTGTTGAAAAACATCGTCAAAGTTGTTGGCCCAAGTGTCGCCCATATCGAAGCCAAAAAAAGGCAACCGACCAACGCGACCAGCAGCGGTTCCTCCAAAGCCCGGCAGCCAGTTGTTGTCGAAGAAGCCGGTTCAGGAATTGTGATTCAGCGACGCAACTCGTTTTATGTAATCACCAACTATCACGTGATCGAAAATTCCGGTTTGGCCGACATTCGAGTCGAAGTGAACGGGAAAATTTATTATCCCAGCCGTCTGATGCATGATCGAGAATCGGATTTATCCGTGATTGCAATCGGGCAAGGGAACATGGCTCCTTGCCGAGTTGCCAACAGTGACACAGTCGAAATCGGTGACTTTGTTGTCTGCATCGGCAGCCCTTTCGGACTCAGTCATTCAGTCAGCTACGGCGTAGTCAGCGCACTGAATCGACATGATCTTGATCTGGGACCTCAAGGCGTTCGCTACCAGGACTTTATCCAGACCGATGCAGCCATTAATCCAGGCAACAGCGGAGGACCCTTGATTAACCTTGAGGGCAAAGTAATTGGCATCAACACCGCGATTGCCAGCAACAGCGGCGGCAACGACGGAATTGGGTTTTCTATCCCAATGAATATGGTGATGCGAATTGTCGAAGACCTGATCGATTACGGAAAAGTAAAACGAGGATTCCTGGGTGTTTCGCTGGACGCTCGTTTCAATTACGAAAAAGCAACAGCACTGGGACTGGATTCCGCCTACGGTGCTCTGGTTTCGGCAATTACACCGAAATCGCCTGCTTCGGAATCGGAGTTAAGAGTGGGCGACATTATCCTTGAATTCAACGGCCAAAAAGTCAACAACGACTCACTGTTGGTCACCAAAGTAAGCCTTTCGAAAGTAAACAGTTTGGTTCCGGTTTTGATCTATCGCCGCGGCCAAAAAATGATGATTAACGTCCCGATTCGGGACCGCAACCGATACCTCAAATAAGCCGCTGGTACAGCATCCAGGATGGGTCGGATGAACCGCTTAGCTGTGTTTCCCGGCAACGGTGAGTTGGTCGAGTAGATATTGACCAATCTGTTCGTTCTTGATTTTTTTGGCTACGTTCACGTTAAGTCGCCATTCTCTCTGACCGCGTCGATCAGAAACCAAGACACCTCGGGTTAATTCGCCTTCGGTTTCGATGTCACAGGCCATCAACTCGTATTCGAACATCTCGGGTTCGATGACTGCTAAAGCACCAATAGCATCGTTGAGATGAATCGATTCCAACCCCAACTGTTGACGGTAGCTGCGAAAAATATGAGGCAAAATCTGGCGTAGAAAATACCCTGCCCTGCTTCCGGATTTGGGCAGTGCTTCCATCATGTCAAAACCGAATGCTACTTCTCGTGTGACTTCCAGTGGAACCAGAATTTTTGTAGTTCTGGTTTTAAGCACTGACTTGGCACTGACCGGATCAAAATAGAAATTGAATTCAGCACACGGCGTAATGTTGCCGTTTCCAGCGATGGTTCCTCCGACGATCACGATCTGATCGACCAAGTCGGCAAGTCCAGGTTCCCGCTGAAACGCTCTGGCAATATTGGTAAGTGGTCCGAGGCAAAGGATGGTCACCTGTTCTGGATGGGCTCGGACGCAATCAATGATCAGTTTTTCAGCCGCCAAGGGTTTCTGCCGTTGGGTACCTTCGAAGCCGGAGTTACCCAGCCCATCTTCTCCAAACAAATAGCGAGTATTTACTGCCGGAGCGTCCTCAGTGGAACGAGCGATTCCGAGGCGTGGATAACGATCCGGATCCAATTCTGAGATAATCGCCTGTAAATTATTGTTTGCCTGTTCGGCAGTGACACAACCTTCGGTGGCGGTGACGGCCAACACCTCAAAACGTTGATCGAACAGGATCATGCATAATGCGACGGCATCGTCGATTCCCATGTCGCAGTCGATAATGATCTTCCGTGGCATCCGATTTCCAGTTACCTAATTCCAGTGACCCAAAAGGCTGAATTTTTCGCAGATTTTAGGGCTCCCCCTACGCTTGAACAAGAGAAAATCGCCAAACCGCTCTGAATCTTTGATCAGCAGTGTTAAAATCTTGAGTCGAAAACAATCCAGTGCCAAGAACAGGCTTATCCGTAAAAATTGCCATCGTGAATCCACCGCGATCGAAGCAAGAATCGAGATCGTAAACACAACGGTACAAATCGTGAACGGTCGTAAAAGCCAAAACGCTAGTAGACGCCAATAAAGAATGGGAATTTGAAATTGATAGTCGATGCAATTAAGGACGTTGAGCGAGGGGACTCGCTCGACAAACAACAAATGACCGAGGTCGTCGATGCGATCATGAAGGGCGAATGTGCCGACAAGGATATCGAAGCCCTCCTGACCGGTTTGTACCACAAAGGTGAAACCGTCGAAGAACTAGCGGGGGCTGCAAGTGCCATGCGCGGGCATATGACACCAGTCAACTCTCGACGGGAAAACTTGGTGGATACCTGCGGAACAGGTGGAGGAATGTCAGGAACGTTCAATATTAGCACCGCAGCGGCCATCGTGGCGGCAGCGGCCGGCGCATCCGTTGCCAAGCATGGAAATCGTAAATCGACCAGCAAAACGGGATCTGCAGATGTGCTGATCGAACTTGGAGTCAACATCGAGTGCTCAGTCAAAACGGTTGAAAAGTGCATCGACCAACTCGGGCTTTGCTTTTGCTTCGCTCCATTGTTTCATCCTTCGGTGAAGCACGTGATGAATGTCCGTCGCAAACTCCCTCATCCAACCTTATTTAATTTGCTAGGTCCACTTTGTAATCCAGCCGGTGCGCCTTTTCAGCTTTTGGGAGCTGGACGGGGTGAGACCCGGCAATTGCTTGCCGAAGCCCTTGCCTTATTGGGAATAAAACGGGCCTTGGTCGTGCATTCCAAAGATGGGCTGGGCGAGATTTCTGTCGCCGATCAAACCGATGTCTCAGAAATCAACGGTAGCTCGGTGGTCGA
This sequence comes from Planctomycetota bacterium, assembly GCA_039200505.1. Classification (GTDB taxonomy): domain Bacteria; phylum Planctomycetota; class Planctomycetia; order Pirellulales; family Pirellulaceae; genus Mariniblastus. The sequence goes on from JBCCSJ010000027.1 coordinate 27,405, forward strand.
AGGGAGTCTTTCTCCACAAGACTTTGGGCTGGAAGAAAGCGATCTCATTTTGATTCGTGTTTCCAATCCAAAAGATAGTGCTGAAATGATCCAGCGAGTTTTGGCTGGACAAAGCGGTGCCGCCAGGGACATCGTGATTGCGAATGCCGCCGCATCGTTATGGGTTTCCGGATTGACCGATAGCCTAGTGACAGGGACCGAACGATGTGCCAAGGCGATCGATAGCGGCCACGCCACTGAAATGCTGAATGAGCTAGTGGAATTAACCAACAAAGACCGATAACCAGCCCATTATCAGCCGCCCAATTTTTTTCATTTTTAATAGATAAGGTTCTCAACTCGACATCCGTCTTAATAGCAAACCTTCTGGAATCGTTGCTGTGGGTGAGAATTCGTTGAAATTGGAACAGCCACCAGGCGGCCCGTCACATTCGGATTTTCATCCGACCGACGAAACGTTGTTGATGCGACAAATTTCAGCGGGGCAGGAATCAGCGTTGACTCGATTACTCGAATTGCACGGGTCGTCGCTAAAATCTCTGATTCTACGACTTATGGCTTGGCATCCTGATAGCGACGATGTGTTTCAGGAAGTCTTGGTGAAAGTCTGGAATCGTGCCGGGGCATTCACTGCATCGGGGCCCTTAGACGGCTGGTTAAAACGTATTGCGGTCAACGAAGTGCAAAATCATTTCCGAACTGCCAACCGATTTAAAAAACTGATGGATCGTTTTGCCGAAAAACTGGCAGGATCTTTACCGAACGATGCGGAATCCAGACCAAACCAAGTTGATTGGAAATCCGATCTGGCCGATGCGTTAGGCAAACTAAACGCAAAGGATCGAACCGCGGTGGTGCTGTTTTACCTAGAAGGAATGACGGGTCAGGAAACGGCAGATCTGATGCAGATTCGTCTGGAATCACTTCACGTCAAACTAAGTCGAGCCAGAAAGAAACTGAAATCCATTCTTAGCGACACAGAAGCAACATGAATCATACGGAACCTGATGACAATTCGATCTGGGAACAGTTCCGCCAGATCCACGAGATCGAAGATGTCTGCCCTGATCAGCTGGGACTAAGAATTAAAGCTGTCAGCCAAGCGAGAAAAAGAGGATATCGCTTCATGCTCGCAGGAGCCGCCATCACTATGGTTTTAATATCGACGGCTATCATTGGCCCGATATTGACCCAGCCCAGTGTTGAGAACACGATCGTTAAAAAACCGAAGGAGCTGTCAGAGCCAATCGATTCGACGAGTACCGAAGAATTCGAAGCCAAACTGGCGTCAATCGAGCAAGAATTAATCGCTGTCGAATCGTATCGAAATCGGATGATAGCGCTCAACGACGAATTAACCGAGCTTGCGTTGAAGAAGGATCAAATGGAACGCCGGTTCACAATCGGCGAAGTTTCGGAAGGGGACTGGATGAATCAACCGGTCGTATCGTTTTACTACTAATTCAAAGAGGTAGCCATGAAAATTGCACCATCTGTTTTTTCAATTGTTATGTTTTGCATTCTCGCTGTTGCCGGCCCACGGTTCGGATGCGCCCAAGAAGATCTCATTGGGGAAGCATTTCAATATCCTCCCAAATTGATGTCTCCCAAACGGGTCGGCTATGTCCTCGATTCAATCAAATGGCAGATTGAAGAGGGCACGGCGAAGATTAAAAAGTTTCGAGAAAATCAGGAAAACATTGGCGATCAAATTAACAATCTCGAGATGAACATTAAACGTTTGCAGGAAAAAATGTCTTTTCGGTTTTGGATGGTCGACTCTGAAACTCGATCCCGGCTTGCCGGAAAGTTGATCGAAGTAATCATTGATTGCAAACTTGAATTGGCAACCATTGAGTCCAGTTCATCCAATCTTAAGAAGAAGGCGGAATCTTCGAATGTCAGCCAACTGGCAAAATCCGAATCATTGAAAGCTAAAGTCAAAGCAGCCGAATTGCGACTCGAGTACGCCAGAACCAGTTTTGAACGTATCGATCGTTTGTACGGACAAGGTTCCGTCCCTGGCTCCGAAAAAAACAAGGCGAGCTATGAATTAAAGACGGCCGAACTTGAACTTGTAGCGGCCAAAAATCAATTGGAATTGAGCCTGCAAGAAAAAGATTCGATGTATTCGTTGCGGCTTTCGGAATTGAACAAAGAAGCCAAAACTCTGACGGCCAGATTATCTGCTGCCGAGAAGATGCTGGATTCTATTTCAGCCAATAACGATATTTTCAATTCAGTTGATTCTCTGATGTCCGCGAGAAACCGGCTGAAAAGTAGTTGGGAAAAACTGGAAGAAGAAGCCTTAGAGGGATCGATTCGGATCACTGAACTGGAAGTTCTTTTAAACCAAATCCTCCAAGAATCGGATCTGCCTGAAGACAAGAACAAAAAAGATTCAGCGGCTGATTCGGAATCGCCGACAGAAAAGTAAACTAATCTGAGTCGCGTCTCAGGTCTCAGATCCAATTCGAATTTGGAAGCGGTTACGGCATACGGCGAGTCATTATAAGG
>JBCCSJ010000028.1:0-29254 GCA_039200505.1 Planctomycetota bacterium
AACCTATTTTGGCTGCATGGGCTGCTTTCTACGCCCCCGAGGCTGCGCAATTTGGTAACCAGAGTCCTGCCATTTACCCCGGTTTTTCGCAGATTGTTGGTAAAAGGGATTCTGGTTTATCTAATCGATAGGAGCCGTAGAGATAGCCAGAACTCTAGGCCCTACTCCGAGATAGCGGAGCTTTGTCGCAGAAATTCGGCCAAGTTAGAAAGACCATCCGATAACATGTCGAGTTGATCTGCTGCTCTGTCACGAAGGCGATTTCGCCGATTTTGTTTGATTTCCACCAAGCCAGTTTCGAATAAGTAGGCTCCAGACTTTAACCAGCTTGTCCATTTGGTGAAATTTAAAGCGGTGCTGGTTTTCAAATTGACCCAAGACTGCTGAGCGGCAGCGCCCAATTGGCCTTTGAGGGGATAGAGTTCTTGGGATTCAATTGCCCAAAACTCGATTTCCTCAATTCGGTTTTTCCCCCAAAGGAGCATCGAGTGAGGTTTCATTTGATAATTTGACCATGGAATCGTCCAGGCTTTTGACTTGGCACTTTTAGGCCATGCGACATAAGAAAAAATCTTCGAATTTGCCTTGGCAAATTCAACCTTCCAGCGATCGCAATCCTCGTAATAGCTCCAATAGGGATCGGCATTGGCGATTGCCCCTAAGATCGAGTTTTCAGAATGATACTCAACCGTTTGGTCAATCCAGCTAAGAAGGGACTTTAGGTTCGACTTGGTGAATTGGAAAGATTCAAGGCATTGGGAAATCAGGCGGTCCTTGAGGTCATCCACCAAAATCACCAAGCCTTGGTTTTTCTCAAGTTTGAGCGAAAGAGAACGCTCACTTCTAGAACGCTCACTTTTTCTCGTATTGAAAAATGATTGACTTTCGAAGTCGAGCTTCACCGTTTTTCGATCCAGATCAACCCAATCTAAGGGCGTCCTCGATTTGAAATCGTTGCCAAAAACCGGTGCTGAAAAAAGAGCGAAAATAAAAAAGTAGACCGAAAGGGACGTCGCTTTGGAGTCCTGAGTATCCATTGAACATACTCCGGAGGAATGGTTCTTAAAATTTAGACCACTGGGTCAGAGCAGAGAGAGGCATTTTCAAATTCGGCGTGTTGGACCTATCGGGTAAGCGAGACTTTGGCTGTTAGTCAAACAGCAAGAACAAAATAAACTGTTGGGGTTGTTCGTGTGCTGTAGCTTTTGGATTGATTTTGACGAATAGCGAACGAGGCCAAAAATTGAACCAAAAATTTGGAGGATTCGTAGAACCGCCGCGACTACTGGTTGGTTCAATTCGCGAATTTCGGTTTTCCGAACACATTCAAGCTTTTGATATTCCAGCAACTTTTGCAGGAGAATTCAGATGTTAAAAAAATCATTTTTCTTGTGTTTATTCTCGGGATTCGTAGGTGCGGTCTCGGCAACGGTGTTCAGTGGATTTTGGGAATGGTCGGCAATCACGTCGGCCAAGACAAATGCATCTTCGGGTTATGGATTGGTTCAAGACCCTGAGTTTCGTCCGGCAACCCAATTGCGGCGGTCTCCAAATGCGGAACCATCGGAGCGTAATTTTTCGCAAGAAGAAAAAACCAACATTTCCGTCTATGAAAATGTGAATCGAAGTGTTGTTAATATTGACACAAAAGCGAATCGGGATGAGTTCTTTTTCATCGGTGGTGGTCAAACAAAAGAGGGGTCCGGGTCGGGATGGGTCCTCGACCGTCAGGGGCACATTGTGACCAATCATCACGTTATCGCCGATAGCGATGTTATAACCGTCACTCTTTCTGGGAACGGCGATTCCTTTCTTGCTCGAATTGTTGGTTCGGATCCCCAAAATGATATTGCAGTTTTGAAGATTGAAGCACCCGCGGAATTGCTGTTTCCTGTTTCCCTCGGCGAGTCCAAAACCCTCAAGGTCGGGCAAAAAATATTTGCCATCGGCAATCCATTCGGTTTGGAACGAACGATGACGGTTGGAATCATTTCGAGTCTGGGACGGTCTTTAAGATCCAAGGCGGGCCGATTAATCAAAAATATTATCCAGATTGACGCGGCGTTGAATCAGGGCAATTCAGGCGGACCTTTACTGGACAGTTCTGGTCAATTGGTTGGAATGAATACGGCCATCGCCACTTTGACCGGTGAAAACACAGGTGTCGGGTTTGCCGTACCAATCAATACGATACGTCGAGTCGTTCCTCAATTGCTTCAATTTGGCGAAGTTCGAAGGGCCTCGCTCGGAATAGGTTTGTACTGGAAAACGGAAGAGGGGCTTGGAGTTGCCCGACCGGATATCGGTGGACCTGCCGAAAAAGCGGGAATCCGCGGATTGCAACTGCAAAGGAAACTGGTTCGTGTCGGTGGCAGGGTTTACGAGTCGATCCAGGCTGATAAATCATCGGCCGACCGAATCGTGGCGATCAACGGTCAGAAAGTTGCCTCCACCGACGACTTGCTAGAGGTATTAGATGCCTACAAGCCAGGGCAAAAGGTAACTGTTACAGTATTGCGAAACGGAGAGTTTCTCGATCTCCCAATTACGCTAGGGCTGGAACGGTAACCGCCCTCTCCAGAAAGCCGTCGACTAACCTGCCTGTAGCTGCCTTCGCCAGAAGGCAGTCCGTTTACTTAATTGCATGTAGCCGCCTTCGCCAGAAGGCCGGACGTTTACTACTAGATTGCATTTAACGGCCTTCGCCAGAAGACCGTCGACTAGATTGCATGTAGCCGCCTTCGCCAGAAGGCCGGACATTTACTAGATTGCATGTAGCCGCCTTCGCCAGAAGGCCGGATAACCTAACTAACAACACCCTAATCCCACCACCATAAGATCGTATCAGGTGACGGGCTCAAATCGTCGGTAACAAGTCGATCGTTCGTATCGACTTCTTTGAGTCGCTTTCTAACGACTGCCGGGGCATCAAAAGCGATGCCGCCACTCACACCCACCAATTGATGCCGTAAAAGCGAGGTTTGTGTCCGCTGCCGAATGACTTTTTCATTCATGACAGAATGGACTTGATTCGCCACAGGGCCCTTTTCGGGAAGATAAAGATGTCCCACTTGATCGCCCCTCGAATCAAAGTAAGTCCGGTTCCAATCAACTTTTTGGCACAGCATTTCCGACTTGATTAAAGTCGAAACGAGAGCCAAATCAAATACGTTTTTCAGTTGCCAGTAAACCGGGTATCGCTCGGCAACCTTACGGAAATGCTCAGTGAAATCGTTGGCGAAACCCTCCGTCATTGGATTGGACTGTCCGGTATGGATACGGTCACCTTGAGCAGTCACAAATTCGTTCTCGCTTAAGACTTTGACTCCATTCCCCTGAAATTCAAATACATTCCGCTCAGCATTGGTTCGAATAGCATCGTAGTTTTGGGTAAACCACCACCGAACGACATCCATCGGCGGAAGAGTCCCGTCCGTATTGAGTTGCAGACGTTCGAAGTAACTCGGGATTTCCTGAATCGAATCTTCCAAACCCATCCCTAAAAGCTTCATGTGGTAGTCGGCTTCGACCAGGATCCGGGCAGCGTGTGTTTGCGGGTCAATTCCAAAAACTTCGATATCCTGCATTCCAAGAGCCGTGCGGATTCCCTCAGACCAGCGTCTGCCTTTAAGACTCGTTTGTGCAATAAATTGTTGGGTGGCGACAAGGTTTTGTTTGCGAGGTGTAATGGAGCATCCGAATTGTCCGTGCTCGTCCCATGCATTTCTTAAACAAACCACAAGATCATCCAGCAATACAACCGGTCGCCCTGTTTCTTCGTTGATTCGCCTTCCGTCAGAATCAGTCGTCCAAGGACCAGCGGGACCGGCGATCACGATGTCCCCAGACACAGAATCGACGAATAGGAGTTCAATTTCATAGATGCCGGCGAGAGCCTCCATTTCTTCGGTGGGTTCAAGTCCTTGGGCCGACCGGATTTGGGCAGCTTGTTCCAACCGGGTAATGGAAACCATTCGAAGTCTAGAAGATTGATTTGATGTGCCAAATCGTTTTGATTTTCGGCGTAGCCATGTGATTTTTTGGCTTGGGTCGACTTGGATTCGTTGCAACGTGCCCTGCGGATCAACAAACACGCCTGCGGGAAATGCATCGATGGTGCCCAGTCCACCTGCTTCCTGCCATGATTCAGGGTCAATCGTGTTTTGAATAAGTTCAATCAGCGGAAAAAAATCTTGTTCGGTGATTCCACCTTGGCTAGGAGCATTGCCTTCAAGTTGATTTCGAATGCTTGAAAGAGTTGACGAACGAACTTGATCCGACAAAATCGAATCGGCCGAATGGTAAGCTCCGAAACTTGCACCGCTACCCATTTGAGCGCTCGCAATCCTGCCAAGCCACTGATCTCGTTTGTCAGCCGGAAGTGTGTTGGCTAATCCAATTGCATTTGGAAATTCGCCTGAATCGAGGTGGGCCTGAATTTTCGAATCGGTTTGACCGAAACTTGTCGAAGTCAAAAGAAAGATGCAAAGGACCGCGTTCGCCAAGAGTGTCACACTTCGCGTGTAGACGTCATTCATTATGTGCTCCGCCTGTGTTTGCCCCACGAACCGATTATTTCAGCCCAAAAGGTAGAAAACAAGCTGGAATTCGATCAATTCATTGAAATAACCGCTTGTTAAAGTTGATCCGAACGAAAACAGATAGGCCTTTTTCCGGAATAGATTTAATTCCAATAGCCGGCGACCCAGATCAGGAAGAAAATGATCGACATGAAAGCGATCACCCATACGGCGGATCGAGATGACTGAACCAATATCTCTTTTAGGTTTTCATGCCGCGTAGCGCCATAGACTAAACTGACTACCAAGATCAATGGAAGGGCGTACCACAGGCGAGGCGTTTCTGCCAATAGATTGACACTCACTAAAATGGATTGATACATCTGGTCACTCCGGTTTGATCTTCTTTTTCTTGGCTTCCATCTTTTCGCGCTGGATAGGCGTCACAATCGTTGGTCCACAGAAGGCGTCGTAGATTGCCAACAGATTTAGGAGCCCGGCGACCATCGTGTACACCGTTCCCAGATCGAAATAATGTTTGTAATCGAAATGCCACCGTCCCAATGTATCCACTTCATCTGGATCGATGGGGCCGGGAGGTGGAGCCATGAATCCGTCCTTTAAGGTTCGATCTTTGGGATCAGAGCCATAGTTTTCCGGATTGATTTCGGGCGTGATTTCTTGAAACCGTTTGTCAACGACGTGGTAGTTTTCGGGAAACCTTTCGCACAGGACCCAATAGGGATCGGCTCCGTCGGTCGTTTTGATATTCTGAACAATGGCTGGAAACGTGACTGCCCCGGCACCAATTTGAGCGAAAAAGTGCCAACGAATATCGTTTTTCCGAAACGACGCGTAGACGACTCTTCCATGCCCGAGTGCCAAACCAAAAAAGTAAATGCTCAAGACACAAATCATGAACAAAAATCCTTTGGCGAATCTACGCTGGTAGAAATGGCCTGCTCCCGGCCAAATCCAAGCCAAAAGTGCCGCTAAATGAGGCTCACGAAGATTGACGATAATTGGATCGCCTTCTTCCTGTTGATAAACTATTTCCGTCATCTAGGTCTCTCTCGGCAAAAATCGAATCTAGCGGCAGTCAAATCTAAGCCAGATACCATGCCGACACCAGATCAAACAGGATAAACGGTGTGTCACAAAGATTTTTTATAGACAAACCACTGGACTCGAAGCGGGTTCTTCTGACAGGAGACCAAGCTCATCACGCGTCGAACGTGATGCGAGTTCAGGTGGGATCGCAAATCACGCTGTTCGATGGGAAGGGTTCGGAATTTTGTTGTCGAGTCGTCCGTGTATTGAGGAAAGAGGTTGATCTGGAAGTGATTCAGACAATTCAGATCGATCGTGAATTAGAAACGCAACTCACTTTTGCGATCGCGGTTCCCAAATCAGAACGCCAGAAGTTTCTGATCGAAAAGTTGGTCGAATTGGGAGTCACCCGACTTATTCCGTGGACCGCCAATCGCTCGGTTGCAGTCCCCAACGTCAAGTCGCTTGTCAGGATGAGAAAGCAAGTGATCGAAGCTTCGAAACAGTGCGAAAGGAATCGTTTAATGCAAATCGAAGACCCTATGAATCTCGACCGGGTCATCGAACAGGCGGCTAACAACAATTCCGATTGCCGCATTTTCGGAGACCCTGACGCTGAAACTCCAATCGCATCCGTCAAATCTGATTCAAAATCTGTTCTCATTGTGATTGGACCAGAAGGAGGGATTGATCGGCAAGAGTCAGAATTGCTGGTCAAAACCAGGTTTCAAGCGATCCGTTTTGGAAAATCGATTCTGCGAGTCGAAACTGCTGCGATCGCCGCAGCCGCAATCTTGGGGGCTGGAAGGTCTTGTTGAGGCCTTTTCGAATGCCCGAGGTCGGTTTCAGATTCAGGATGATCGCGAAAACTCATGGATGGGAGGCTCATTCCACTATTCGAGCCCTATTGGTCCTTATTGGTCAAATTGATTTAAGGTTTCGGTTCTTTCAATTACAATTGGGGTTTCCGATAAGATTACGGCTTTGGCGAGGTGGAGGCCTAGTTCAGGATTTCGGCACGGATTGCCATTAAGGCAATTTCGAGTGGTGTAAGACTGTATGAAGGCTATCGTAAATTTGACAATCGTTTGGACATTCATGATTTCATGTTCGGCCTGCTTCGGCCAAATGAATGTCTTCCTCGACTACAGTAATTTCGAAACGCGGCTTTCTGAATTAGCGTCATCGGCTGGAGTCGATAACTTTTCAGCGGCGGAAGTTACTTCTATCCGGGCTGGAATCAAAACTAATCTGGAAACCATGTTTTCCCAATTCGATGGGATTTCATTTACCGAATCGGATCCTGGTGGTGCCCGTCCTGAACTCTTGTTTGGGTTGGAAGGCGGTGGGCTTGGAGTCGCAGATCACATCGACTTTCTTAATGTGGCTATACAAGATACCGCCCGTGTTTTTACTGCTCAGTTTGGCTTCGTGGTCGACGAATTTTCTGGAGGTAACAACCGATCGGACCAATTGTCGCAACTGACCGCCGCTTTGTCCGGAACTGCCGCCCATGAACTTGGTCATAACCTTGGCCTTCGACATCATGACGCTCATGGTGACTTGACCTATGAAGGGACACCCGTGAATACTAACGGGGTTGAAGACACTCGGATCATGGCAACAGGGAGTACTGGGTTGAGCGAAGCAGGACGGGAAGTGATACGAGATTTTTCGGTCAATTCGCTGGTCAAACTTGCCTACGCCAATCAAACCTTGTTAAGCGGAAACCCGCAAGCGGCCAATGAGGTGGGTGACGCAGGCGATACGATTGCCGATGCTCAGGTAGTCGATTTCGAAACCATCCCAGTCGCTAACCGATTCGGAGAAGTCATCATTGGAAGTATCGATTCCAACAACGATGTTGACCTTTATGAAGTCCAGCTGGCTGCCAACAGCGTTTTCACGATCGATGTGAACAACGACGTGATTGCGACAACATTTTTTCGAAATTTCGACAACGAAATTGCTTTGCTGGACGATCAGGGAAACGTTCTTTACTCCAGCACCGACACTTTTTATTCGACGACTCAATTTGGTGCGGGTGACGGTCGCGACTTTGATGGAGTATTGTACAACGTCAATATTTTTGATCAGGGAACTTATTACGTCAGGATCAACTCTCAAGGCGGTTCCAGTTTTGGTGACTACCGAGTGCTTATGCATTCCAATTTATTGGCGGCAACGATTCCAGAGCCCTCGTCGGCGTTGTTCTGTCTGTCGGCATTGAGCTGCATTTTGGGAAGGCGACGCCGTAATCCAACGGCTTAATTTTGCCTATTTCGCACCCAGTTCATTTTACTGGGCGAAGAAGTTTCCAAGGATTACAGCCACCAACAGCCAGGTCGCAGTAATATAGCGTGGCATCTCCTGTTTGGATTCCATCCACAGAATAACTCTAACAAAGGCGGACACTGCGATCCCAATCATCGGGGCCAACATCACATCAATTCGAGTGTCGGCGGACGTTGTGAACCTTTGGGAAATCCAGGCATAGCCTGCCATGATCATCCCCGACGCGATCCCGCAGAGAATTGCATTAGTCACTCGTTTGTCATGAATCACGGTGGCTGCTAGGCTGCCAGTCACAGCCCCTACGGTAGACCACGCCAATCGGTGAGGCGGAATAAAGATCGGATCACTGGCAGTCGAAAGGTAAGCGAACGCCGCCACCAGAGTCGCCCAAAATAATCCATCCCGAAGTTTCCTCGTCGCTCCACCGATGATTGCTCCAACCACAACACCCAGTGAAACCGCAAATGCACCGTCGATCAAAATATCGGGATTGTTTAAGCGTTGCAGATAAGCCATTCCCAAACCAATCAGGAACATGGTCCAAAATAGAGACACGATTTTAAATTGGAAGGCTGTTGGTTGCGGTTGATCGCTCTCTTCCACGTTAGCTGGCCGGTGGGTAGTCGATAGATCGTGTTTCTGTTCAGTTTTGTTCATTTCGCTGTTGTCCTTCCGCATTGAACGGACGCAGGTTGAGTCGAATGAAATTCAAAACTTGTTTGACAGCTCGGATTTCCCTCCATCCGGAATGTCCACCAAATCTCATTTCCTCGATTTGAATCCCTTCAGAACTCGAAAGTCCCACCTGAAATTTGGAGTTCCCTCGATCTACTGCATCGACATCCCGGTTAATGGGGCTCACTACAACAAGAATCGTTTGAGGGTCGGCGGTTGACGGATTCGCGGTCGAAAATTGTTGGACTAGATTTTCCATATCATTGAATGCAAAGGCACATTGATCAATTGCTTCTACATAGCGTTGATCAGGATCAGCTTTGATTAGTTGATTCAGGACCGCTTGATGGGTTCCAAAGTCAATCAATCGCAGCTTTAAATTTTTAACAGCCAACGCATCCACAACCACTTCTTCTAACTGTTGACCGTCGTAACCAAAAATCAAGTTTCCAAGGGATTTTTGAATCGCATCGACGGTTGGCTGCATCCTGATTTTGCATGCGTCAATGGTTTTGGCTCGAGTCGAAATTCTTAACGAAATGGTGGCAGCACTCGCGGTAATGCCAACTTGAGGATCTCGCCCTCGCTCAATCATTCCCGGCAGCATCATTTCGATTTGGCTCTCGCCGGCTCCAAAGCAGTGCAACGTGTAGTGGTGCAGAACGGATTCGGTGCCCAGCGTCGATTTGATTTTGGGACCGACTGATTGGTTCCACATCTGTTTCAGCTCGACCGGGACACCCGGAAAAGCGAAAACCGTTGCCTCGGTGGAAACTTGGTGATATTCGATTCCAGCAGCGGTGCCTTCCGGGTTGGTAATGATCTTGGAACCTTGAGGAAACCAGGCCTGAATTTCATTATTGGGGGGCATCTCTCGACCCCGAGATAGATAGCGTTGTCGCAACGATTCCAGAATCGACTCATCAAGAACCAGATCGACATCGTCAAGTTTTGCAATTGCTTGCCTTGTCAAATCATCCGCTGTTGGTCCGAGCCCCCCCGTAGTGACTACGATGTCGCATCGCTGGGCGGCGAGCTTCAGAACATGAACGATGTCGCAAATGTCGTCTCCCACAGTCGAATGAAATGCAACGGTCACTCCCAGGTGTCCCAATTGCTGGCTGATCCACTGCGAGTTCGTATCTAGCCGAACACCAGTGGTCAATTCATCGCCAATTGCTACGATTTCGGCTCGGATCTTACTGCTAGACTCTGCCAATCTGTACTCCCAATTTGTCGACTTGCGTTACAAGACAGCTTCGATCTCTTAGGATCGCCGGTCATTAATTTCCGTAAAAACTAGATCCTTTGATAGGGGATTGGGAGAAATTGAAACCGTAACTAGTCTGGCAGATCCGGACGTCTCATCCTACGAAAATATAGTAAGTCAGATTTTGTCGGTTTTGGCGATTACGATTAATGGGTCGGAAGTGGATTAGGAATTTCTATTTCCGGATTGTAGGATAAAAGAACTTGTCGCGGCATTTTTTTTAGAAACAGTTTGTCAGCCACAGATTCAATCAATCCGGGCTTTCGAAGTTACCGCTAAATAGATCAAGCCCGTTTATTGAAGTCACGTCGTGTTCAATTTGTGATTTCAGCATTACTGCCCAAGTAGGTTGCTCAGGTTTTTATCATGTGTGGAATTGTTGGATATGTTGGTCCCCGTATCGCTCAAGACTTCCTGTTGGAGGGACTTCGGCGATTGGAATACCGCGGCTATGATAGTGCCGGAACGGCAACGCTCAATAACGGGCAAGATCTCAATGTTGTCAAATCAGTGGGACGTATCGCTTCACTAGCCCAAGAAATCAAGAAAAGTCCATCTGACTCTGGAATCGGAATCGGACATACGCGATGGGCAACGCATGGTGCCGCTACCATTTCTAATGCTCATCCGCATTTTGGAGGTAGTGAAGTCTTGGCGATCGTTCATAACGGTGTGGTGGAAAATTTTGCCGAACTTCGTTCCAGTCTCAAATCGAAAGGGTACGAATTCGTTTCCGAAACGGATACCGAAGTGATCGCCCACCTGATCGCTGAATGCGTTGGTTTACGGACTCAATCGCAAAACGGAAAACAACTTACCGCTGATTTGGCTGTTGAAGGGATTAAAGAAGCGATTGGTATGCTGCGAGGCACCTACGGTCTTGCCATGATTTTCAAACAGTGGCCTGACGCAATCTTTGCAGCACGCTTGGGTAGTCCGCTAGTGATTGGTGTCGGAGAAGGTGAACACTTTTTGGCCAGCGATGCGCAACCTTTGGTCGGATTCACAGACCGTATCGTCTATTTGGCTGACAATCAGGTCGCTATTCTTAAATCCGATTCATTAGAAGTGTCTCATCGAGATGCTGGAGTTGTTTCTCATGATGTAAAAGTCTTGGACGTTGAATCCAATCAAGTGGATCGTGGCGAATTCGATCACTACATGCTGAAGGAAATTTTTGAGCAGCCGACATCGCTGCGAAATACGATGCGAGGTCGTTTAAGTGAAGATGACGCAACCGCGGTTTTCGGTGGCTTGAACCTTACACCTCAAGATCTTTTGAAGGTTAAACGAATTATCTTCACTGCTTGTGGGACAAGTTGGCATTCGGCGCTGGTGGGAGAATATTTACTGGAAGACAAAGCTCAAATTCCTGTCGAAGTCGAATACGCCAGCGAGCTGCGTTACCGAAATCCACCCTTAGATGAAAATTGCCTGATTTTTGCGATCACTCAAAGTGGTGAAACCGCAGACACGTTGGGTGCTCTTCGCGAAATGAAGCGAAAAGGGCATATGACAATGGCCATCTGTAACGTGGTTGGAAGTAGTATCGCCCAAGAAGCGGACGGAGGTATTTATCTTCATGCTGGTCCCGAAATCGGAGTTGCGTCCACCAAAGCGTACACGTCCCAGTGTATGGCACTCGTCATGTTATCGCTTTATCTCGGGCGACTGCGTCACCTTAGCTACAACAAGGGTCGGAAGATGATTAATCATATCAATCAAATTCCTGAAAAAGTGGAAGAGGCCCTGAAGCAAAACGATCTTATTCGAGACATCGCCAAAAAATATTCCGATTGTGACAACTTCCTGTACCTCGGACGGCACTATAATTTTCCGACGGCTTTGGAAGGAGCACTCAAGCTGAAGGAAATTAGCTATATCCATGCCGAAGGTTATCCGGCCGCCGAAATGAAGCACGGTCCGATCGCTTTGGTCGATGAAAAAACACCTTCCGTGTTCGTCATGCCTCAAGGTTTTATCTACGAGAAGGTGATGTCTAATCTCGAAGAAATTAAAGCAAGGGGCGGCCCGGTTATCGCTGTAGCGGCAGAAGGCGATACCAGAATTGCCGAAGTCGCGGACGACGTGATCTACATTCCGCCAACGGTCGAATACCTTCAACCCATTGTGTCCGCGATTCCGTTACAGCTTTTGTCTTACCACATCGCTTGCATGAGAGGGTGTGATGTCGACAAACCAAGAAATTTAGCCAAAAGTGTTACGGTCGAGTAACCTATTGGTGTTGGAAAAATGAACTGTGGCAGTTACCGGTTTATAACAAGCTGATGGCTAATTATGCATGAGCACATTCAGGTAGATACCCGTTTCGTTTTTGAGGAGATCGCCAAGCTCAGCAGTAACTATCTATTCTACTTTAACAAGCAGTTAGTTTTAATTTGTTAAGCCGACGCGAGGACTTCCGTCGTCGAGTTTTCGATGAGAGCGTTTTGAGTGCGACGACATTAATCGTCGGCCAACGCCTCACGCACTTTTTCGGAAATCTGGTTCTCGATCGCGCCCCGAAAAACAAGTGCGGCAAAGGGAATTTCACCATCAACCACAACGTCGGTTTCGCTGGTCTGCATTTTGCCACTGATTTTCAGCCCTTGGGCCTTAAACGAGAAATCAAGGTTGCCAGCTGGGTCCCACGCTTCCTGTATTTCCGTTAATTCGATCGGTAGGTCCTCGCGTACCTTGGTGGAAAAGGAACGAAGCCGTTTAATCGCTTCTTGTTTATCTAAAGAGTGGTCGACGTTGACCTTGAATTTGGCCATGAATTCCTATTTTCACTGCTCAAGATATTTCGAGCTTTATTTGCGACTGAATCGATTTCAGGTTGAAAGAAGGATCTGAGAAATCCTATTAACTCCGATCTTACGACCCGCCTATTTCAATGCCTCATCGGAATCGTCGTAAGATCTTCGGTCAGCAGGATGCCACAGCGGGAGTCCCATTTTGGCTCGATTGGCAAGCTCGTCAATTTTTTCGCTTGTCCCCGGCAACGCACGAGTGGAATCGTACTCCTGTGAGTTTAATTCTCTTGGTTCAAAATCCCATTGACC
This sequence comes from Planctomycetota bacterium, assembly GCA_039200505.1. Lineage (GTDB taxonomy): Bacteria > Planctomycetota > Planctomycetia > Pirellulales > Pirellulaceae > Mariniblastus. The sequence continues at coordinate 12,876 of JBCCSJ010000028.1, forward strand.
CTGTCGGATGGCATCCAAAACTGATTCTGGCACGGTAAGATCCTTTCCGATTCACAATTCAATATTCCTGGCAACTCCGCCAACAATCGTCCATCCGTGTTCGTTTCGCATGTTGCAAAACTTGATTCGAACGCTTGCTCGATTGCAATCGTTATTGCTCCGGTTTGAGTCTTCTTGATCCAAAATCCGCAAGCACCCCAATTCCTTGGGAAAGATCCAACTAATATCCAGCCAAAAGTTCGAGTGTCAAGCTTTTTTAACATTGGAACAAAAATTTTTTTCGCTTCAAATTTTTTAGACAACCTCGTTTTTGGAGCATGGTCTTACGTGTCGCACCAAGTTGCCAATTCATTCAGAATCTGTTACTCCACGCTGAAAGTTTTCGTACCGGCTTGATTTTTTAAGTGAAGTGAAAGCTGTTGAACAAGATCGCTCGATAGCGTCGCGCGGTCATTGTCATTACAAATCATTCCTCTCACTGCGATAACATCGGTTCCACTGGCAAGGACTGGATCAAGAGTGTCAAAACGAATCGATCCCGCAACGACGCATTGAAGGTTTTTTCGATGACAACGAGAAACCATTTTTTTTAATTCACTCGGCTCGATCCAATCGAACAGACTTTTTGATTTTTCGAAAGTATCCATCAAAACGGTCTGACAGGCTAGAAAAGATTCTGCTAACTCAACTACTTGATTAAGTTCAGGCGCCTGACATGATCGGTGATCAAAATAACCGACCGCAACAGGCGAGGATTCTTTGGGAATGGATTTCCAAAAATCTGTCAGAGTCTCCTGCCACCGATTCAACTGGAGGCAGCCTTCCAAACCGACTTTGATAAAGCCAAAATGATTGGAGATCCGACTCGGATAGATGGATTCGAAAGGCCCGGCATGAACCCAATCTTTCAATTCCCCGGCAGAAAAACTTAAGGTCCGGTGGGGAAACAATCTTCGGATTTTGACCAGTTCTGGTGGGTCAGCCGCGCCCAAAGCCCCCCGATCCGGATTTTTAACATCCAGAATGTCGACATCGCAATTTTGGACTGAAAGGGCCTCTTCCTGGTTTTTGACGCTAATCAAAAGCTGAGTCAATAATTTCTCCCTGTGAAATTTCCATGGACTTCCCGAGTTTTCATCGGATCCAATTCAGGATAACCTATTGACCGATGCGTGACGTGATCCGGGATGTTTACAAGAAGTAAGCGATGAGAGATGGGATTCAATTTGAGCATATTCGGGATGACGAAGCTCTGACTGAATTCTGCAATCGAAATCGAGAAACCAGGTTTCTGGGGTTCGACACCGAATTTGTATCGGAAAACCGGTATCGTCCTGAACTCTGTTTGCTTCAGATTGCCACCGATTCCGAGTTTGCAATCGTCGATACGTTAACTGTCGACAATATTGACGAATTCTGGCAGTGGCTAACCACCGGTCAACATGTCACAGTCGTCCACGCCGCCCGCGAGGAGTTTCTGTTTTGTTTTCGGGCTGTCGGGCGGCGACCGCAGAATCTATTCGACGTCCAATTGGCGGCGGGAATGATTGGGATGGAATATCCCGCTTCTTATGGAAACCTCGTCTCACGATTGTTGGGTAAACGGGTCGATAAAGGAGAGACTCGAACGGATTGGAGAAAGAGGCCGCTGTCCAAACGCCAAATGGATTACGCGTTATCGGATGTTATTCACCTAAAAGGACTCTATAATCGGCTTTCAAAAAAGCTGGATCAATTGGTGCGAACCGAATGGTATTTGGAAGAAAGCAGGGCTTGGCAAACAGGCCTCGAAGAATCCGAGACTACACCCCAATGGCATCGCGTGGCTGGAATCACAAACCTGAACCGAAGGGCTTTGGGGATCATCAAAGAGTTGTGGTTGTTGCGGGATGAAGAAGCTCAACGCCGAAACCGGTCGCCAAAGCGGGTGCTTCCGGATGACTTGATTGTTGAGCTATCCAAAAGAGGTACTTCGGATCCTAATCGTCTTAAAGCCATTCGAGGTTTTGAATCGCGAGTTGCTAAAAACTTGACCCAACCGATTTCCAATGCCATCGAACGAGGCAATCAAATTCCTGACAATGAGTTGCCTGAAAAAATGCAGCGTAGCAGGACTACAAATCTTGGGATGTTGGGACAATTCCTGGTTTCCGTCCTGAATATCATTTGCAGAGAAAAAAAAATCGCGCCGCCCATCGTCGGGACTTCTCAGGAATTGCGGAATTTCGCAGCCTGGAAATTGGGGATGGTTAAACTGGACGAAGATCCCAAGCTTTCCCAGGGGTGGAGAAGGGAGGTGGTCGGGCAGGTGATCGACGACGTGCTTAAGGGAAAAATCGCAATTCGGGTTCAGAATCCGAAATCTGATAACCCGCTTCGACTCGAAAATTTATGAACGGATAGGATCCTAAAATACGCCGAATCCCTTCCAACAAGACCATCGGAAGGGGCGTGTTTTTCCAACTGATTAACGCTCAACGGATGGGTTAAACCATCACTAGGCTTTCTAAAAGTAGCCGCAATTTTCGTAGTTCACCATCGTGGTCGATATCTGGATCTTCGGAAGGTTGAATGTCGACGCAGAGGGCTCGGTCGTAGCTGACTTTTTTCAATAGATTGATCAGTTTGCCGTACTCGATAATCCCTTGACCTACTCGAACCTGAAGATTATCCGGTGTTGAATCACGAAGGTAAACGTTGTGGACGAATCCCATCAGTTTTTCATAGTTCGATGTTTCCGGGGGTTGGCCAAAGTGGTAGTGGCTCGGATCCAAAGACAACCCGAGTCCTTTTACGTGACCGCAAATCACGGAAACGGTATCGGGGTCGCCCGAAATTTTGTCGACGTCGCTTCGCATGGCAACTCTCACTCCATGAGCTTCAGCAATTTTGACGAGCGACTTATATTTCTCAACTTCCTCGTTGAATGGAGTTCCGCGTTCGCCGGATTGAACCGTCAACGTCACGATCTTGGAAAGCTTGGCCAACTCGCAGCACTTAGTAAAAGTGTCGAAATACGGGTCCCCCTCGCCGTCGATTTGAAGACTTAACCCAACCACCGTCAATCGGCGAGTCGAGTTGATAAGATTGAGACAGCCCGCCAAATCATTGACAACCTGTGAAGGTTTGAGGTGGTCGGAATTTTCGTGGATCCCGATTTCAATATGGGAAAACTCAAGGTCAGCAAGCTTTTCAATTGCCTTATCGAGTGATCGGTCGGGATAACATTGGGTGGTAGCAGCAACGAACACACGCAACTCCTTCGGCGCGAATTCAAAAAATTGAGATCATTTTACGCATTTCGCCGAGATTACTGGCGAGGATGCGTAGCTTAGAGCGGCTAAGATGATTTCGCAACACCAGTTAAACTGCGGGATTTCGGGATGTTTTCGAGCTAACCGTCGAACAGTTTCGAATTTTAGATCAACGGCAACCCGTTGGATGCAACCGAGAGACTGATGATGCCACTTGCCAGCGTGCAAGATTTTTAACTTTCAAATCAAATCAATGTTGGACTGACTCTGTTTTTCTTTGCCAGTGAATTTAAAATGACGTCTATCAAAAACCATGGAGTCTGAAATGTCGCTGAAACCTGTGATTGCAATTTTTATAGTTCTGCTTGTTTGCCCGATAGCCGTGTGCCAAGAGTCCAAGGTGGTAGATCCCGAGGTGAAAGCGCTTCACGACAAGTTGTCGAATTATCTGAGCGGGACCCGTTGGACAGGAAAATTTGTGATGGACGGATTAAAAGAACCTCGCGAAGAGCAATACGAAATCATTTCGGCCGAAAAGAACGAAGTCGGTGACTATTGGAATTTGGTCGCTCGAATCAAATATGGTGGAAAGGATAGTACGCTGCCACTTCCTCCGATCGAAATAAAATTTGCCGGGAAAACGCCTGTGATCACTGTCGATCGAGTATTCTTTCCGGGTTTCGGTACCTTTGATGCTCGAGTACTCATCCGCCAAGGAAAATATGCCGGGACTTGGGGGCATAGCGGTGGAGTTGGTGGTCAGATGTTCGGGAAAATTGAGAAAATGACCGAAGAAGAAGTTGCTTCTAAAAAAGAATCTTTTAACAAGAAAATGGAAAAAGATAAAAAGGATTCCGACGCTAAAGATGGCAAATCTGATTCTGACGATAGCGGATCCAAAACCGATTTGTAAGATGCTATTTAGCGGGCGTTTCTTGAGAGCATTAGAACCCATCTTCCGGCGACCTACTCATGTAGCTTTTCCTGAGCAAGTCGAGAGATTTGCTTGAAGCTGTTTGATTTCGAATTTTGGCACCATTCAAACATCGCCGCTTCGGTCGTGGTGAGCACGACGCCGGAATACTGCAATCGTTGTAATGCCGTTTGATGGTCGATTTGAAATCGCGAGCCAACGGCGTCTACCGCGACATAAATGTTGAAATTAGCCGCCAATAAATCCAACGCAGTTTGGGCTACGCAAACGTGCGTTTCAATTCCGCAAAGTAAAAGATTTTGAATTCCTTGTTGCGCAAATTTCTGGAACAGCTGACCACATTCGCGACAACTGAACATCGTTTTTTCGGCTGGCTGACTGCCGCGGTCCGTCATTAGCATCGAAATCGGATCGACAGTTTTTCCAAGTCCTTTAGGGTACTGTTCGGTATGCCCGACTTCCATTTTCAGCAGGTGAGCCGATTCAACCAAGCGACGCGTATTCCATACGATTCGGTGGTTCTGATGAATGTGGGGAAGAATTTTTTCCTGCATGTCAATCACGAGCAGTGCTGTGTCGTCGGCATTCATCAAATGGGGGCTGCGAAGCGAAATGTCAGGGTGGTTCATAATTTTGATTAATCCGAATAATTTTTGCCAGTTTCCATGGCATGGCTCTAAGTCGGCTTGAACGCCTCTGGAGAGCCACCACGAAAACGATATGATATCGTTTCTAGAACGACCATCGCCAGACCCGCAGGCCATCATGAAAATACATGCCACCACCATTTTGACTGTCAAAAAAGACGACTTGGTCGCAATGGGGGGGGACGGCCAGGTGACGATGGGCAACGCGGTGATGAAAGCTGATGCCACAAAGATTCGCAAATTAATGAACGGTAAAGTTCTTTGCGGATTTGCAGGCAGCGGAGCAGATGCATTTGCTTTAATGGAACGCTTCGAAGGGCAGTTGAAAAATTCGCCCGACAATATCGTCCGTGCTGCAACTGAGTTGGCCAAGCAATGGAGATTAGACAAAGCGCTTCGACAATTAGAAGCCCTTTTGACCGTGACTGACGGGGACCACATTCTTTTGGTGAGTGGCACCGGGGATGTGATTCAGCCGACCGATGGCATCATTGGAATCGGTTCGGGTGGAAACTTTGCAATCGCGGCTGCGAGAGCCCTGAAGAATCACAGCGATCTCACGGCGACTCAAATTGTTCGGGAAGCTTTGCAGATCGCTGGCGGAATCGACATCTATACCAACACCAACATCGTTGTGGAACAACTCTCGCGAGATTGATTCTCAGCGGACATTTTCGATTTGAAAGAATGAATTCATTTACTCCTAAAGAAATTGTTGAAAAGCTGGACAAACATATCGTTGGCCAAGCGGAAGCGAAACGAGCCGTTGCGGTCGCGATCCGGAATCGTTGGCGCCGTCAGCAACTTGCCGACGAAATGCGACAGGAAGTTTCACCCAAAAATATCTTGATGATAGGATCGACTGGTGTCGGGAAGACGGAAATCGCTAGGCGACTGGCAAAGCTCACCGGTGCACCCTTTATCAAAGTCGAAGCGACCAAGTACACCGAAGTTGGCTATTACGGACGGGATGTCGAAAGTATGGTCCGCGAACTGGTTGATAATGCCATCACGCTGGTGAAAGCCACTGAAAAAGAGAAAGTGACTGTCGCGGCCAGGGAAAGGACCGAAAATCGGTTAGTCGAACTGCTGTGCCCCAATCCTACTTCCGGACAATTTGAGTTTCCCGGATCGCAGAGTAATCTCGGAAACTCCTCTGAGTCCGATCAGGATTCTGAAACGGTTAGCGAGTCATTCGAACGGACTCGGGGGAAGTTTCGAAAGATGCTTCAAAACGGAGAACTGGAAGACCGAAATGTCGAAATAACCATCGAGCAAAAAGTGACGCCGGTCATGATGGGTGGCATGGGAGTCGAGCAGATGGATGTTGATTTTCAAGGCATGCTGGAAAAAATCATCCCTTCAAACCGTAGCAAAAAGGATCTGAAAGTCTCCGACGCCCGAAAAGTCATTTTCGAACAGGAAGTGGAAGCCCTACTTGATACAGACAAAATTAATTTGATGGCAATCGAATTAGCGGAAAATTCAGGAATCATTTTTCTTGACGAAATTGATAAAGTCGTCGCCACCGAAGGGAAAAGCGCTGACGTCTCGCGACAGGGCGTTCAACGTGACCTTCTGCCGATCGTCGAAGGTACGACGATACAAACCAAGCACGGGTACATTAAAACGGACCATATTTTGTTTGTTGCCGCAGGAGCTTTTCATACCAACCAACCCAGTGATTTGATGCCTGAACTGCAGGGACGTTTCCCGATCCGTGTGGAATTGAATGACTTGACTCGAGAGGACTTTATTCGAATTCTCACCGAGCCCAAGTCATCGCTGACAACGCAGTATCAGGCACTCATGAAAACGGAAGGCGTTCAGCTCGATTTCGAACCCGATGGAATCGAGGCTCTGGCAGAAATTGCATTCCGTGTCAATCAGCAAACGATGAATATCGGGGCCCGTCGCCTGTACACCATCATGGAACACCTTTTAGAAGAGCTTAGTTTTGAGGCTCCCGAAATGAAAATCGGAAAAGTTGCGGTCAATGCCGCATATGTTCAAGACCGGTTAGGTGACGTGGCTCAAAACGAAGATCTAAGCCGATATATTCTCTGAGGTTAACCTGGGTAGGTCGACTTGGGAACCGATAATCCAGCCAGCCAACCGGTGCTAAAGGCGGCTTGAAAATTGAATCCGCCGATCCATCCGTCCAGATCCAGGATTTCACCCGCAAAGTACAACCCGGGTACGAATTTAGATTGCATGGTGCGGCTATCAATTTCTTTGAGATTGATTCCTCCGGTCGTTACTTCCGCTTTCTCAAATCCGAGAGTACCGTTGATTTGAAAGCGGCATTCTTTGAACCCTTTGGAAAGTCCAAGGATCTGTTTTTTGGAAAGCTCAGCCATGCGAGTCGAAGGTGCAAGCCCAACCGAATCGAGAACTCCTTCCACAATTCGTTTGGGTAACTCTTTTGTAAATAAACTGCCAATGGGGTTCTTGCCGGAATCTCGGGCTGCTTGATTAAGTTCCTTGCAGAACCGATCGAGCGGACGTTCGGGCAAAAAATCACAAATCAATTGAAGTGATTTTTTTTCGTCGTGAGTAGCAACCGACTTGCTTACATTCAACACCGCCGGTCCTGAAAATCCCCAGTGTGTAAATAGAAAAGAACCGCGATACCTGTTTAAGTTTTTAGGACGTGGGTTTTTGATTTTGTTTTTCGTAATATTAGTAACTTGGGTTGCTGGCTGACTGGGTTGCCAAACATGAACGTCAACGTCTTCCACGGTGACCCCCTTAAGCCGTCTCGCCCAATCGTCATTGTTTAAAATGGGTACCAAAGCAGGGTGGAGAGACGTCACGGTGTGCCCAAATTTCTCAGCCCAGTGATATCCATCACCCGTCGTTCCACATCCAGGGTAAGACTTGCCACCAGTCGTCACGATCACCGATGTCGACTGAAAAGATCCGTCCGTACTGGCAATTGAAAAGTTACCAGAATCACGATGGACGGATTCAACCCCGCAACCAGAGATAATTTCAACGCCTGCGTTTTGAGCTTGTCGAACCAACGCATTGCGGACATCGACCGCCTTGTCGCTGACCGGAAAAATCTTCCCGGTTGATTCGACTTTGGTGGGTACACCCAGGGATTCGATCTTTTCAATTACCGCTTGCGGAGGTAGCACTGACAGAGGCGAATACAGGAATTTTCCGTTGGCTCCGAAGGCAGCCACAATCCCTCGAACATCACAGTCATGGGTGATGTTGCACCGACTTCCGCCGGACATCAAAATTTTAATTCCTAGCTTTCGGTTTTTTTCCAAAAGCAGTGTTGAACACCCGCGCATGGCCGATGCTGCAGCGGCCATCAATCCCGCGGCACCAGCTCCGATTATGATCACGTCGTAACTCATAACCGGATTGTCTAAGATTTAGTCCAAAATGGTAGGTGCAAAGGCAACGACTTCCTTGTCGTCGATCTGCTAGCTAGATTAAAATCGGCTTTCGCCTAATTCAATCAGCAGAGCCTTCACCGAACTAAACGGGTGTCACCTTGGATCCAAAAAGGATCGGCTCGATATGTTCTGTCGACAATGAACGGTCACGAGCCCGATGACCGGTCGAATGTCCAAAACGGGTGCTCGATCAAAATGTGCCGCTTACTGGCCAAATCGGTTTGGATCGTTGGGTCGACTGGGCGGAGTGTAGGTAGAGCGAAAGCTGGGTGATTGCGGAGGCTGCGGTGCGTGGGAAGCCTGCGGTGTTCTCGGGGTTTGTGGGGCCTGAGGGGTTGGCGTTGCGGGTCTTGCAGGAGCCGATTGCTCCTCATTTTCGACCAAGACTTGGAGCAACTTCGAAATGCAGAGTTTATTCATGCTGGTGTTGTGGTCGCTTGCCTCCGCTTTGAGGGCTTCGTGAAGGCTTTCGGGAAGTCGGACCGTAATGACTTTGGTGGGTTCATTTTTGCTGGCTGAATTTTTTCGAATTCTCAAGCTGGCTACCATCGACTGAATCTCATAGAAAGCTTTGGATTGCTCAAACTGAACGTATTCTTGCTGGTCGGGGAAAACAGACCTAGCGGCGCCATTTACGCCCAAAGTCTCTCTAAAGAAAGTGACCCAATCTGGCCGTTCTTGAAAGAGTTGCTGGGCGACTTGAAGAACCCTTTGGCAGCGGATGTCGAAATTGTCATTTTGGGTAAGCATCTCATTCATTGCGGATTCCTTTCGCTAAAGGCGATGTTTTCGGGGTATAGTTCGGTTTCACGAAAGTCAGTCTGGTGTGACTGCGTTTTCGCTTTGACCGATTCTTTTCCCGATGGCAAGGAATGCTGTCGATGTCATTGACATGAATGCACTTAGCTACCGCTATCCAGAGTTGCAAATAATTTGTGCAGTAGTGCTTGTAAGTTGTGCGTTTTGAATCTGCTTAAAAAGGAGGCAGGTGAGGCAGTCACGGAAACCATGTGTCCAGTGGCTGTTTTTCGCTGATTTTGGTGAGCGTTGTTACGAAAAAAGCCCAACTGAAAGTCAGTTGGGCAATTTTTGAGATCAATTTCTTGACGCTGAAATCTCGAGTGATTCTGCGGCGTTTTGGTATCTACACGACCGATAGCTGGTCTCGGCACTTTTCGAGTAGTTTTTTGGTTGCCTTGATCCCTTCGTATTCATCAAGTTGGCTCCCTTCGTATTCGATCCCGACCCAACCTCGATAGCCAGCGTCTTTTACGATCTGCATGACTTTCAGGTAATCGGTCTTGGTTTCGTTTCCGTCTTTGTCGAAGTCATGACTCTTGGCGGATACCGCTTTTGCGAACGGCATTAAAGCCGCCATTCCCAAATAGCGGTCGTACCAAACATCGCCCTCTTTTTTGTTCCGTGAGATCCTGAAATTACCGAAGTCGGGCAGCGTTCCACAGTTATCCAAATTGACTTTCATGATAACTTGGGCAAGCCATTGTCCGTTTGAGGATAGACCGCCATGGTTCTCGACAATCACGTTGATGTCATGTTTGGCGGCAAATTCGGATAAGCTTCTCAAGCCATCGGCAGCCCGTTTTACTTGTTCTTCATAGGTCCCGCCCGATTTGGCGTTCACTCGGATGCTGTGACAGCCAAGTGTTTTGGCAGCCGTGACCCATTTGTGGTGATTCTCGACTGCTTTTTTCTGCTTGGCTGGATTAGGGTCGCCGAGGGCTCCCTCACCATCAATCATAATCAAGACCGATTCTACTCCAGCATCGGAGCAACGCTGGTTTAGATCAGCCAGATACTTTTCATCTTCCGCTTTGTCTTTGAAGAATTGATTGACATATTCTACGCCCGAAATTCCAAACTCTTCTTTGGCAACCCGCGGAAAGTCCAGGTTATCAAGTTTCCCGCCGCGAATCGAACGATGAAGAGACCATTCGGCCAGAGAGATTTCAAATAACGGATCATCCTGCCGGATAGCCGTATCTCCAAATAATTTCATTTCAGGTAGGCATGTGGATACGGCGATCGCAGCACCAGTTGAGGCAATAAATTGTCTTCGGCTAGGTCCAAATGGCATCGAGCAACTCCAGTGGGTAAGTGATCCAAGGCAAATCTATAGGACCTGAGTATAGGCTCCGAAATTTCGTCCATCAATCAATACCGAATCGGATTTATCGCTCGGTTTCCAAACCCACCGATCAAGCCGTCCGGCAGTGCGACGAATCTTGAACTTGAAACTCTGTGGATTTTCATGAGTTTTTTTCAGGTTTCAAAAATAGTTTCAAGATACGCCCCGAGGCTTGGACATATGTCGGGTTGGGTGTCTGAGAATTTTTTGGAAGGAGAGCTGTTTCTGGGATTCCTGAAACCACTCATTGGCTACTACTTGGAATATGATTCAACTCGACTTTGGGATTGAGAGCCACGAAACAGGACGAGTGGGTTTCAAAAAAGCCGCCGAAATACTGACTCGGCCTAGCGCTTTCAGGCCGCTGCCGCGTCCGGTCCTCCCGGTTGTTGGCCAAAGGACGTGCTATTTGGCTCCACCCCGAGACAGCAGCTAATCCCATCTTGCCGGGCCTGAAAAATGCTTATTTACCCTTTTGGATCATCGCTTTCTTGTTCGAAAGGATCCCATGGATGATTCACGACAACCCCATCGACGACCGTTCCGGGTTCTTTGAACTTTCTTTTGACATATCCTAATCCCACGTACGAATTTTTGGCGGGCGAATAGGCAACGCTGGTTAGCCGGCCAGCTTTTTTATCATCCTGTTTGAGAGGTCGCGGTTCACTCGTTTCATCTTGAATTTCAAATCGAACAAAGAGGTTGTTCAAACGGCCCATAGCATCGACGCGTGCGACTGTTTCCTGCCCAAGATAACAGCCCTTGGTAAAACTAATCGCTTTGTCATCCCGTTGAAGGTCTTGTGGCAAGTTGGAATCGTCGAAGTCGAGGCCAAACCAGGGCGTTCCCGATTCGATCCGAATTGAATCAAGAGCATTGGGACTGCATTTTTCTATTCCGGCCTTTCCAAGTACGCCCTCAAAGTCATTTACATGGTCGGCGGTCGTCAAAATCAAAAATCCCCAGCCAGCTAGCTCAAGCTGAGCCACGGTGAAGTCACGATTTTCACCACTTATCTCTAGCGTTTGTGGAACGACCCGATTGATTTCAGGTACCTGTGTAAAAATAGTCTTCAAACATGCTGCCGCTTGCTTGCCCCGGACAAAAAATCCAGCCGTTTGATCAGTCTCTTTGTGATATTGAACGTCTTCGCGAATGACGTATTTATCAAGGTGACCGATCAGAGTGTCAGCTTGATTTCCATGCCCTGTCAAGATGAGATGGTCGTCCAGATTCAGGACGTGTGCATGCCCCAAAACCCGTCCTTTCTCATTCAAAACGAAAGCTTCGACGACATCACCCGATTCCATTTTTTTAATGTCGGCAGTGCACAGACCGTTCAGTTGTTGCTTTCGATCTTTTCCTTCCGAACGCAGTCGATAATGCGAAACCAGTCGGACGTATCCGGCAGAATCGGTAAGCCGCGAATAATCCTGTTGCAAGTTATGCTCAGTCACGAGTTAGTGCTTTCCACATTTTCGATGATTTGGCAATGATGGGCGTCCCGAATCAGAATACGATTCTGCCTGTCTCCGGCGATTTTGAGAATTTCTTCACCGGTCTGGATGAATCCAAACCCAAGATCTTCGACTTCCTGGCGTTTGAGTTTCGACCTCAAAAATACCGGCCGTTGTTGCAGCACGTCGACGAAGCGTTGTAATTTTTCGTCGAGCCCGGTATTAGCCGATGGATCGAACTGGATTCGACACGCCAGTCTAATTTGGCGATTCGGCATCTTATCGACTTCAGACCAAATTACGATTGGATTTTCGGATTTTGAAACACCGTCGGCAATCACAACAGCATTGACAAGGTCGTCCCAAGATTGATCGACCGATTCAATCGTAGTCACAGTGAAGTCGGCTAGATGATCACAGTGAAAACTCCACAAATGACTTGTGGCATTTCTGGCCAATGAAATCACTTCATTTCTGGCTCCACAAATCACTTCGTGAATTAGGTTGCCAGGCCCGCACACTAGTTGAATCGAAAAAAAACATCCTAACGAATCGTTGGCTAAGTTAATTTCTTCATTACGAGTTAAAAAACTTGCTTTGGGTAATCGCGATTGAGCTTCCACACTGCTGAATGTTGGGTAGACGCAATCCACCTGTTGCGAAGCTTCTCCACTGACTGGGAAACCAATCGGAATCACAACATCGGCATCGACCAAAACGCGATTCACGACGACTGGTTCGCCTTCCTGATTGGCAACGAGATAGGAATTCCCAATAGGATTGGATGCCGCATGGACCTGGAGGTTAAGTTTCCGATTTTCCAGTTCCAGTTCAAGAATTGGCGTCGGTTTCTCGGCATCGTCAGTGGCCGGTAAATAGTCGGCTTGATCCAGCCCAAGGTATTCCGCTGTTCGGGGACTGATGACAACGTACATGTCGGTCGTTGCTATTCCAGCGTCGACCAAGGCGGACGTGAGCACTGACAGAATCTCAATGGGCTTGGCGATATTATCTTGAAGTACGATCGCGACCAAGTCGCCTTCGAAAACGAATTCGTTCAACGAGGGAAAACCAACTGGGAGTGCCAATGATTCAGCAATGCCCGTATCGAGATCCGGAATTGGATCCGAATTAGCAGCCGACAATTGAGGAGAAACAAAATGGTCGGCAAGTAATTGCGAAACCAGTTCGTCTGTCGAGTTGGAGTGTATTTTAGACAAGCAATCAATCCCTGTTTTCGTATCGGAAAAAGTGGTTCGTAACGTCCGTTGAAAGCGGTATTAGCCAGTTTACGCGTTTTTTTGCCAACGATCAGTTCGGGACATTACCGACGGTTTGCGGTCAAATATAAAAGGCAACCACATCCTTTACAGAAAATCAATTTCTTCATGAGCAGTTCACTTGCCTCCTGCGTGGTCAGTCTCTGATTGCAGGTCTGGCAAGTTTCTGTGTCGGTGGATCCAAGGGCGTCTTCACCTTTCGCAGCAACAAGCCTTTTGTACTCTACAAGGGTGTCCCGCGGCAGTTTCCCTTCTTCCCCGGCCAATTCGGTTTGGACGTCTGATTTTTCGGCTTGTAACAACTTAATTTCGGCGATCACTTTTTCACGAACCGATTGAGTTTCAGACTTGGCCTTGTTCAAGTTTTTTTCGGCCTCTTCAGCTTCCTGAACATAGGCGTCTATCTTTTCTAATTGTTCGAAAATTTCATCCTGCAGAACGCTATTGGCTTGTTCGTCAGCCGCAATTCGATCCTTTAAAAGCTGAAACTCTTTGTTGGACTCACAAGAATTCAGCTTTGCTTTCATATCTTCTACCTTGGCTTCCCGTTCGGAAAGGTGAAGGTTTTTGGCACTAGAAGCTTTTCTTAAAGCGGTCAATTTTTCTTTGATTTCCTCAAATGCTTGAGTGAAATTTTCTTCGTTGGCTTCGACTACTTTGATTTTGTAAGGACCTTTTCGGATGCGACCATTCAAGTCCGTAATTTGCCTGAGCTTACTGTGAAGCGTATTCAAAAGTCCATAATCCGCACTCAATGCTGACTCCTTGATCTCTACGATAATGTGCCGTCAGTTTACCAGATTTCGAAATATGCGTTCGACCACCGACACAAAAAAAGCCGGCTCCAACGGCCGGCTTAGTGGATGTTTTCATGTCGAATCATGCGTCCATGATTCGACCACTTAACGGATTGGTTCGTTTAAATTCTCCAGACCGCAAAAATTTGCGGGATTGAAGGCATTAAGCAGTGCCGTCAGCAAAAAGCAGTGACTGAGACATCAGTTCTGCGTCTGACGGGACAGCAAAATTTGGCTCAGTTTCTGATTTTGTTGCCCCGGTCGATTGGTCAAGACTCTGATTTTGAATCTGGTTTGATTCCGATTTTTGATTTTCGGACGGATCATTGACGCGTTCTTCGCCGAAACCATCTGGAACAAATCCCTCCAGCATCTGACTTCGCACTGGATTCTGAAGCTTTCGAACCGCTTTGGCTTCGATTTGACGGACTCGCTCACGAGTGACTTTAAAGATCCGTCCGACCTCTTCGAGCGTGTAGGTGTATCCGTCTCCAAGCCCATAACGTAGACGAATTATTTCTCGTTCGCGGTAGGTCAAGGTCTTCAGCAGCCCCTCGATCTTGTCACGCAGTAACCCATTGGTTGCCATGCGGACTGGATTGTCGCTTTGAGAGTCTTCGATAAATTCCCCGAAGCTACAGTCATCTCCTTCACCGACCGGTCGATCCAGGCTTACCGGATGGCGCCCGATATCCATAATTCTGGCAACTTCTTCGACATCCATTTGGGCTCGACGAGCGATTTCTGCCATCGTGGGAGGTCGACGAGTTTCCTGAAGCAACGCTTTTTGGATATTCCTCAGTCGTGACAGAACGTCGATCATGTGTACAGGAATCCGAATGGTCCTGGCTTGATCGGCGATGGCTCGAGTGATGGCTTGGCGAATCCACCATGTTGCGTAGGTCGAGAATTTAAAGCCTCGACGGTACTCGTACTTGTCGACTGCTCTCATCAATCCGGTATTGCCTTCCTGGATCAGGTCTAAAAAGTTCATTCCTCGATTACGATATTTTTTGGCAATCGAAACGACGAGTCGCAGGTTGCAACTTGATAACTGTCGCTTGGCGTTTTCAAATTCTTCAAAGTACTTTTCGCACTTGGCAACTCGTTTGGCCAGACCTTCCGGACTTTCCTGACAAAGCACGACAAGACGAACAAGTTCAGTTTTCAGCCGCTTGCAATCAAACGGCGTCAAGTTGAACGACTCTGGATCAGCCAGCTGTGTTTTGATCAACTTCATCCGGTCAGAATGACCTTTGAGTTGTTGAATCATGGGGCTGATTCGCCGAGACCGAAGGCTCAATTCTTCGACCAAAACAACCAGTTTTTCGCGTCGACGCAGGAATCGTTTCCTGGCTTCTGATTTTTCGAGCTTGGTCGAATTCTTGTTGATGAGCACTCGGAAATCGAGCGCGTTAAGTTTGATCAGATGATCCATCGTTCGAAAATGATGGGGCATCCTCGCCTGAATCTGTTCCTTGGTCAGATTTTCAGAAAGAGAAACTTTAATCGTTCGATCAAATGGAAGTTCGCCGGCGTAAACTCTTTTAAGAGTTTCCACGGTCGCGGTGAGGGCATAATGACAACCCATTACGCTGCGACGGTATCGTTTTCTGGCGATCTCAATCCTTTTCGCTAAGGCGATTTCTTCGTCACGATTCAGCAACGGAATGACCGACATCTGACTTAGATACATCCGAATAGGATCGTCACTGGGTCGGGGCAATTTTCCCAGTGGCGTCGAAAAATCAGACTCTCCCGATTCTTCTTCCGCCTTCAAAATATCCTCTGGAGAGGGCCCATCTTCGCCGTTAGGGTCTACCTCGCACAGCTCGATCCCTGATCCTTCCAGGGCAGCAATTAAGCCGTCCAGTTTTTCAGAACCCATGACTTCATCTGGTAAATAGCTAGTCACTTCACTGTAGGTGAGATAGCCTTGCTCTTTACCTTTTTTGATAAGCTCTGTCAGATCCTTCTCAATAATTTCCACGTCGACCTCCTGCGATTTCCATATCGCTTTATTGACGTTTAATTGATCGTCTTGGACTGTTTTCCCGGGGGGATTCCGGCGTCAACTTCTCGTATCGAATGTCCTTAACTGGGCGGACCAAGCGGGTAACGAGTAAGTGTTTCACGGTAAGATTCCAATCCACTAGAGTTGACTGGATTTACCGCAATCAGTTCGTTGACAATCTTTCGGTGGTGCCGCCTTCCTCCATGAAAGCCGTTCCAACACTACCGATTCTGTTGCGGACCGAAATTCGGCCTGCGTATTTCGTACTATTGTTTTTTGAGCCTTTCCAATTGTTTCAAAAAAAGCTCACTTAAAGTGTCTTGTTCTTCTTGTTCATTGAGTTGTTTGCTTTGCAGTTTTGAAATTTGAGCGATCTTTCCAGAATGGTCTATCGATTCGTTGAATCGCTCGATGATGGTAGTCAACTGGGATTCCGG
>JBCCSJ010000029.1:0-29209 GCA_039200505.1 Planctomycetota bacterium
GCTCGAGAAGGTGTTGCTGGATTCGACCCCAGAGACGTTATGAGGCATGTTGACTTCCTCTGCCGAAAAGAGCTTGCGGGAAGAATGACGGGGAGCAAGGGAGAAAAAAAGGCAACCGCCTACGTAGCGGCTTATCTCGATTACCTGGGGCTGGTTCCTGCCGGAGATGACGGAACCTGGTTCCAGAGTTTCACTTTCCCTGACGGCGCGGTGCTGGGTGAATCAAACACCATATCGATAGTCGATTCCGATCGAGAATTCAAAGTCGATCAGGACTGGCGTCCCCTCACATTTTCGGCCAACACAACGATCCCACCCACGGACGTTGCCTTTGCAGGCTACGGCATCGTAGCACCTGAAAAAGACGGATTCGAAGCCTACGATTCCTATGCTGACCTTGATGTTAAAGACAAATGGGTGCTTGTGTTTCGATTTGTCCCCGAAGATCTGGAAGGAAAGTCAAGACGTCACTTCCAGTTCTATGGGAGCCTGCGCAAGAAGGTGTTTTATGCCAGACAACGAGGTGCTAAAGGACTAATCGTGGTCAGCGGACCAAGTTCGCAGGTTCGAAATCAATTGGTTCCACTGCAAAACGATTTCTCTCCCAGCAGTAGCAGCGTTGCCGCGGTCAGTATTTCAGACAGGTTTGCCGAGACAATCTTTGAGATGGCGGGCAAAAACCTTCGTCAATTGCAAAAACAATTCGACGACGGACAACCTCATCCCGGCATCGTGCTTCCCAACGTCAAGATCTCGGCTCAAGTCGATGTCGAAAAAGTTGTCGGGAAAGGTCGAAATGTGGTCGGACGATTGTTGGCGGGCGAAACACGTTCCGCCGAATCGGTAATCGTTGGAGCCCATATCGATCATCTCGGGCGAGGTACGACCGGAGGTAGCTTGGCCCGTAATGAAGAAAAACAAATGATTCATTTTGGCGCCGACGACAATGCTTCGGGAGTCGCCGCGATGCTTGAAATCGCCGAATATCTCTCGAATCTAAAAAAATCTGGAAAACTGACAATGAAACGTGACATTGTTTTTGCCGGTTGGTCAGGCGAAGAGTTGGGACTTCATGGATCCAAACACTATGTCAAATCAGTGACCCCCAAAGAAAAAGTGATCAGCGCTCATGATTTCGTCATTGGTGTGACGGCTGAAAACAAGGTGCTGCTTAATGGTGAGCCCGCCGACCTGAAGGAGATGCAAGAATCGCTGACGTTCATCGGTAAAAGCTTCCCAGATTTTGGAATTCAGATCGTTTCTCATCCAGAATCGGATTGGGACAAAACTTCCGAAATGATCGCAATGGTAAACAGCTCCGGAGTGCAGGATTTGACCGTCATTAAAGCCAATCCCAAAGGAGCCAACAAAACTGGCATCGTAGCTGCCTTGAATATGGACATGGTTGGGAGACTGGAAGATAAACTGGTTTTGCAGGGAATCAGCAGCAGTTCCTACTGGTCCGGAGTGATCGAATCCAAGAATGCTGTGGTAGGACTTCCGCTGACGTTAAGCAACGAAACAGAACTTCCCACCGATGCCAGTTCATTTTATCGGGCAGGCGTGCCCATTCTTTCAGCCTTCACAGGTTCTCACACCGATTACCATACGCCGCGGGACACTCCAGAAAAACTGAATTATCCCGATGCGGCTCGCATCGCAAGATTGATGGGATTGGTAACCCGAGATTTGGTATTAAGGGACAAGGCGCCCGATTACATCAAACAGGCGGCCCAACCTAAAACGGCTCGAGTCGGTGGTGGTCAAAGAGCTTACCTTGGGACAGTTCCCTCTTACGGTGATGATGTCGTCGGTGTTCTTCTTTCGGACGTGACTAAAGGAGCTCCTGCCGATCTGGCGGGAGTGCGAGGTGGCGACCTGATTGTCGGCCTTAATGAAATGACGATCGAAGGGATTTACGATTACACCGCGGCCATCGACTCCGTCAAAATCGGTAAAGAGACCACGATCGTCGTGATGCGCAACAACAAACGGCTGGAACTGAAGATCGTGCCCGGTTCGAGACAGTAACTTGCCTGCACGAGACCGATCCTTTAGGCTTTGAAAATGTTTAAGGAATCGGATCCGGCAGGATGAACCAGTTAACATGAATTCGAAAAAATCCCCGGATGACAATCCGACTCCGCGACGATCGAAGGTCAAATCAAAATCCAGACGAAAAACAGCCAAACGGAAGAATACAGCACTCAACCCTTCGCCAGCCTCCTCTAAGGTCTCGCAGGCCAATCTTCCAAAAGCCAACATCCGTACCGGTGCACCGCTTAAAAGCGATCTTAAATCGCCCCCCCAATCAAAATTGACGCGTTATTTTTCGTTCGGATTACTGGTCGCGATCATCCTGGTAGTTGCCTTCATTTTTTATGAGGTCATGGCTACGTTTTTGGTTCCGCTTTTTCTTTCGTCGCTTTTGGTTTGTATTTTTCGCCCATTGCATTTGCGTGTCCTCGAATGGGTCAAAGGGAGGCAAAAGGTAGCGGCAGGTTTAACGACTGCTGCGGTACTACTTGCCGTGCTAGTGCCTTTAGGAATCATGTTCATTCTGGCGACCGCGGAAGGTCAACAGGTGATCCGTCAATTCAATCAAACACGGGTTACCGATGGGATTCGAAAGATCCGATCCAGTCTTGGATTAAAGATGCCTTCGGCAAATTCCATTAGATTTATCGACAATTCGTTGAATTATCTTTTGGAACACAGTCGCGAGGACGAGGTTCAAACTCAACATCGAATGCCTCTTTTTGAGATTGAAAACGAAGCCAAACAGTTGGGCGTCGAACTTGAAAAACCATGGCCCGAAACCGACGATCAAACGGATGCTGACGATGACCTGTGGGTTCAATTCGCAAACTCACTATCCCAAACGCGGACTCGGTATACCGAACTTGACGATGCCGATTCAAAAAGCAAATCGCTCGAATCGCTGCGAGACTACCAGGACAACCTGAGAAGCACGACTGACTTGTTCTTTCAATTCAAAACCAGTCTTTTGGGAGGTGGTGTCCGTGGTTGGTTAACTGAGCTCGCAAATCCCACTGAAGAACAAACCGAACTTTACGTTGCGGCCCTCGTCAGCCGTGGGCGTGACATCATCGTCGATATCGGCAGCAAGGGACTTTCGTTCGTAGGCAAACTGATTATGGGCACCGTCATCATGATCATTGGATTTTATTTCTTTTTGCTGGATGGTCCCAAAATGATCGCTGCCTTCAAAATGCTGTCGCCCATCGACGATGAACACGAACAAGAATTGATCGCTGAATTTGGTAAAGTCAGTCGAGCGGTGGTCGTGGCGACTCTCTTGTCTGCCCTGGTTCAGGGTCTGTTGGCTGGAATTGGATTTTACTTCGCCGGTCTCGATTCAGTCATCTTTTTGACAGTCCTGTCGGCGGTTTTGGCAATGGTTCCGTTTGTGGGAGCTGCTGCAGTATGGATTCCAAGCAGTCTCTATTTGTATTTCATAGAAAACAGTCTGTTTGCTGCAATCGCTTTGGCGATTTACGGAGTCGCAATTATCTCCATGGCGGACAACGTCATCAAACCATTTATTCTGCACGGCCAATCGAATCTTCATCCGTTATTGGCCCTATTGAGCGTCATTGGTGGTGTCACTGTCTTGGGTCCCATTGGCATTTTGGTCGGTCCGATGATCGTCGCGTTTTTACAAACGTTGCTCAAAATCCTGCGACAAGAAATGCAAGAATTCGACGAAGATGCGTCACGTTCCCAGGCATCTGAGCAAATGCCACTTCAGACCACCGAAGCCCAGACAACATGAATCCCGAACTCATTTTCATCCTGAACCTTGCGTCGACCTGGTACATGGTCGGTTTGATTTGGATGGTTCAATTAGTGCACTATCCCTTGTTCGCAAAAGTCGGCAAACAAGACTATGAGACTTATCAGCGGTTGCACCAACAACTGACTTCGATCGCGGTCGGACCGGCCATGCTGGTCGAAGCATTCAGCTCAGTTTTAATGGGAATCTATCCCATCGACGGAATTCCACCGTCCGTCATTTTTTCTGGAATCGGCTTAGTATTTGTTATTTGGATCTCAACCGCCGCCCTTCAAGTACCTTGTCACGGGAAACTTAATCACGGCTACGACAAACCGACACATCAATTCCTGGTTAATAGCAATTGGATTCGCACAATCGCTTGGTCTGCCAGAGGAGTGCTGGTGGGTTGGGTCGCTTGGAAATTAATTACGGGGTAACGATTATTCCGATTGCGATTCCCATGACTGAATCACGTTGCTTCGATTGATCAAGTAGGTCAACAACGGGTCAAACTGCCTGCCTCCAACGCTGATCCCACGGCAAATCTCTTCGGATGTCACCCAAAAATTTCGGCGATCGCTGCGAATAATTTCGTGAACTTGGCGGCGATAAATTTCCACGTTGTAAAACGAGACTTTCACTTTGACTTCTCCCGCATAACCGGGGATCTCGTCGATGAATTCCAAATTGACTTGGGCCATATTGGAAACGATGAAATCTCGCTTCCGATCAAGATTTAGTTCCCAGGCAACTTCCCTTGCGGCAGCTTCTCGAAAAGATTCATCTTCCAGACGCTCGCCAACAATAAAATGCAGGTGTCCCGAATTCGCGTTCTGCCTGGCAAGCCAACGGATGCCGCTCATTTTTCGGTTTCGAACCAGGGCAACGGCTATTGATAATTCATTCATCGCGATTCCTTGTCCCTACATTTAAAAGTTGTCCAAATAATATCTGGCGTTCGATTACCTGATAACCGGGGCAGTCCAAATCTTGAAAAGTTTTGAATCAGCGAGCTTTTCCACGTGAAATAAAACGCAGTAATCTGGTTAACTAACCGAGCAAAGTGCGTACGTTTTCAAAAAAAGATTGCTATGAAAATCGGGAATCGGGTTACTGAAAAAGATATTCGCGACTGGCTGCCATCGCGGGGGTACGAGTCCAGATCCGCCAAAATTTCAGAACTCGATCTGTATGCCATCCAACGTCCAGGCTGGTTGCAAATTTTTCGATTTCGCCTCAAAGCGATTCGTTTAGGAAACTCAGAGGATGAAGATCACGATGACGACTCCAACCAGTTTTTTGAATTTTACGGCATCGTTCAAGACGACGAAAGAAAACGAAAATTGGCCGATCGAACACAAATCCAAATCTATCGGACACTCGTAGAACAAGAAGAACAACTGGAAATCGTAGCCAAGGATTTGATTAAGTGCCGGCGGAACGATAGCTCGCAGCTACCTGTTATCATTTTAATTGGATTTGTAGGGCTCACCGTTGCAGCATTAATTGCCAGTTGTTTTTAATCGAGAGAATTATGAATGATGACGTAAGCCGCCGTGGACTTTCGACGTCAGATGCCAACAATATTGATGTATCAGCACCCCAAGGTGGTCGTTCGATCGCCCGACGCCTGGCACGTAGAGTCATCCTGATTCCAATCATTGGGGTGCTCGCAATGATAACGATTAGTATGACCGCAACCCAACCCGCAGACATTGGCTTTCGAGCCGGACGGCTTGCCGAATTACCTAAAAGTCCGAATTGCGTGTCGACTCAAACCAGTCAAGCCGACAAAAAAATGGATCCGATTCCGATGACCGCTTCGCTTGCTCAGACGATTGATAAAATCAAATCCGCAGCAGGTGAAATGCCGCGATCTAAATTAGTGCGAGAAGAATCCAATTATTTGCATTTCGAATTTACCAGTTTGATTTTTCGGTTTGTCGACGATGTCGAATTCCTAATCGATGAGCAAAATTCACTCATCCATTTTCGTTCTGCGTCACGGGTGGGCCATTCGGATTTAGGCGTCAATCGAAAACGCATGAAACAGTTTTGTGAGAAAATAAAATGACCGTTCGATTTAATCTTTTGTTAGTAGCTATTTGTTTGGCCGCCACGTCCTGTGGTACAGACTTGAATCAAACCAATCTTACGCCCCCACTCAATTCGACCTCCGTTCATGTCAGCGAGGACCCTTCAGTGACTGAATCCACTCCATTCCAAGAGCAAGAAAAAGACCAGACTAGTTCTTACAACAAGGACAATGATGGCGAAACCAAACAGGAAACCGTGATCGCCGAATCGTACAACATCCTGAATGAATTCGAAAAATATGTCATCCTTCAAAAAGGGACCGAACGTCCTGGAACCGGTGACTACGAAAAAAACAAGAAAAAAGGGGTTTACTGCTGCCGAAGGTGCAACGCCAAACTTTACAAATCAGAACACAAATTTGACTCCGGTTGTGGCTGGCCTAGTTTTGACGATGAAATCAAAGGAGCCGTTCGACGTCAAACCGACGCTGATGGATATCGTGTCGAAATTCTATGTGCCAATTGTGACGGTCACTTAGGACACGTATTTCTGGGCGAAAGGTTTACCAAGAAAAATACCCGCCACTGCGTGAATTCGGTTTCAATGAAGTTTTACCCCGAAGGCAAAAATCCACCGCCGATGATCGTGATTGGTGATCCCAAAGCGGCTGGAAAGAAATCGGCCGAATCTGAAAAAGGTGACAAAAAAGAAACGCCTATTGATAAGTAAGTTGAGGATTTGGGAAATGGCAACGTTCATGCATCGTAGGCACTCGGCCATGTGGAACTGACAGCACAGGAAAACAGAGCGTTGTCTTGGGCTGGTTTAGGCCGGCCCCGAAAGCTTCTTTTACGTACCGACTCATGCAACTGGTACCCGGTGCGATGCCTTGGTGAGGGAGTTCTTCGCCTGCTGACATCATCGGTGGGTCAACGCAATTTTGAGCAGCGACTACGACTGGTCGTCGATTTTCAATTTCACTTCATCACCGACTTGAATCACGCCACCCTGAATGACTCGGGTCGTTAAACCTCCGTGCCCCCGCATCGCGTTGTAGCCTCCTGGCCCGAGATTTTCTTCCATCAGGCTGCAGGGGGCACAATTTCCAGTACCTAAAAGAATGGCATCGCCAATTTGAAGCAGGTTCTTTTTCAATGCCGTCAGATTAATCCCAGACACAACGATATTCCGACGTAGTAATTCAGGGTCGAGCGATTCCCGGCCCAAAATCGATGCGACGGTTTGAATGTGCTCTTTTAAAATCAAGGTCACCATTCGGTCGCCGTCGTCAGGACCGTTGTACCTGTCTCCCTCAAGCCCTTGCGGCCCAATGGTTGCCTTTTCAACGACTGAAATTGGGCCTCGAGTGGAAGTTCGCAGACCGATCCATTCAATCTTGCCGACTTGGGGCATCGTTTGGCGAATCTGTTTCATTTCAAGGGCCATTTGACTACTCTCCAGTTCGATTCGCTTGCGAAGTCAATTATTGATTACGGGCCTTTGGCAAATGGTAGCTTGGCTCATTCCCGTTGATCAAATCTACCATTGCCGGTGACATCGTGCGAGTTTTCTGGCCCAACGGCATTTTAAATTGGATGGAATCGGCAGGAATATGAGATTTAAGTTTTCCTTGCTGTTCCACGGGTGGCATTGGAAGATTCAAATCCCTGTCGGATGGATCAGTCGGTTTCAATTTTTCAAGAATCGATCGTTCTTTTGGCAACGGGTCCTGATCTGTCGTTTTTAGGTCGTTACTCTGTTGTTCATCGTCCAAAATACTTCGGCCATTGGATCCAACCTCAGATTTCTCAGTCTCTACCGGATCAGGTAAAGTTTCCAGTTCTGGATCTGCCTTGAGTAACTCGGGATCGACTTCAGTGTCTGGCTGGGAATCCAAGTCCCCTTCGATTTCCTCAAGCATTTCAAACTGATCAATGGTTCGTTCCGGCTGGGCAGGGTCCACGACTGAGTCGTCATTGAAAAGTTCAGAATCATCAGCAATGGCATCTGGCTGCAAAGGCTGCACTAATCCGTTGTCCCAACCGTCATCTTGAATCGCCGTTTCGCAGCATTCCGTTTCACAGCAATCGCCGTCTTCACCAAAGCCTTCCATATAACTGACTAACTGGATTGGGATCCCGCCGGAAATCGGACGCCCATCAATCAACGAGGGTAGTACGATCGAAAGTGGAGTAATCGAGTCAGGCGTCACCAGAGGAACCAAGGGCGTCGGAGCGATCGGAGAAACAGGATCTACGCCTGTTGGAGTGACTCCCGTGGGAGAGTTGTTTTGGGGGATGCTTGCATTAAAAAATCCAAAATCAAAAGTATGGTTATTGGTTCCAGCTCCGTTAGTCGTAATCGTCAAACCATTCGTCGAAAACGCTGTGCCCGATCCGGCTGAAACTGTAACCGCATCTGAATCAGATTGGTCGGTCCAGTCGTTCGCGGTTCCAGATGCGTTGGAAACGGTGACGCTAAATCCTTCCAGGGCTCCTCCTGCTATAAAATTGGAATCAAACACGCCCACGGTGTAGGTGCAGTTTTCCGCACAGATATCTAAACCATAGGCAAACTCGGCAAGCAGATCCCCGTCCTGATTGATATCCGTTCCTTCGGCCGAAGAAAACAAATATCTCCCGTTGGCATCTGTTTCAACAGTCGCGACTAGGCTGCCTTGATCATCGTAAAGCCCGACAAGCACACCCGCCAATGCATTTTCACCGGCGTCCTGTATCCCGTCGTTGTCGGAATCGAACCAAATGTAGTTGCCAATTTCTACCGGTGCCGAATGACAAATCAATTCAAGGTCACCCAAACCAGCTCCTTTTGCGGCGGACCCGGGATCGTCCAAGTTGTAAAGCTCAACATTGGCTCGATCGCCACCGGTCAAATTATTGAACCGTGCCAGCCCACCCGAATTGACACCAATAGGGTCAACAATCGTAGTGACCACCTGTCCAGAGCCCGGCAATAGGGCGAGAGTTCCCATTGCGGTTTCCTGGTGCAGAGAAAAAAAGTTATCTCGAAAATAATATTCACCGCCATTGGGCCCCAAATTGTCTGGCCCGCTGGCATTAGAGGGGGCTGCTGTTGAGCCTTCCAGTTCGAATCCGGTATCGGTTCTTTCGACTCTTAAAATTTCACCAGCGATCAAACCGGGACGACTATCGTTACCTCCACCGGGATAAATATCGAATTCACCCAATTGATAGGCATCTCGGTTCGCAAATCCCAACACCATGGAACCATCATCATCAAACTCAATGTCTGTCAACAAAGCTTGAGGACGAGAAAGAAAACCGCCCGAGGTATCGTAAAGTGAACTGTCATTGGTCCAGGGTTGAAAATTTGCCGAATGAGAATCGTCTTCTAATTGATAGGCGATTCCGCGTTCGTAATTAAGTGGGATATGATCAGTCGGACCAGAGGTATCTCCAAAAACATGCTGGCTATCGATTGCTACCAGCGAGAACCCAGTTTCCGAATCATTTAATTGGTAAACTCCTGCTTTTAAATCGTCCCGCTGTTGAGTGCTTTCTGCGGTGCCGGTGACTCCGATATAAAGATTTCCATCTTCGAAAGCCGTTGCGAATGCCCTCAAATCCTCGTCAACGACTCCAGGCAACAAATTCGGGATGTCGACCGTCCCTTTTAACGAGACGTTTGAAAGATCGCTGACATCAAGAATGACAAGCTGACCGTGAGTCCCATTTCCATCGTGATCGTTCAAATTCATGACATATAACGTGTTGCCATCATCGGAAATGTCAATGTCGCCAATGCCTAGCCGAAACTGGTTATTCCATCCCCATTCATCCAGCACGACTGCTAAGGGATCGTCGGACAACCCGCGATCATCGCTACTTAATTCGGTCCCGACATCGATTCCAAAGTCTGACAACTTGATCGCTACCGGAATATTGGCGTCTCCTGAATTCGCGTATCCACCGTCAACGGAATCGATCAAATAGATCGCGTCCATACCTTCCGGCCCAAACCCGGAATTCCGTTTCAGGAATGCGGACGAAAACAAGACATCGGTATCAGACTGATGGGCGATTCCGTAGGTGCTACCGACCTGCCCGATAGTCGCCAGTACGGTTTTGTCGCTGCTTTCTGTAAAATTGTGTTCTACGCCAACAATGGCTGCAAAGTCGGTCGCCTGTCCATCATGGGTTCCCTGAATGAAGCAGGCAACTGCCAGTTGAGGATTCGCGTCACAAAAGTCAGCCGGTCGGTGCAAATTAAAATCTATGTTGGCTCCGCCCGCTTCGGCGAACACAATTCCGCCGTCAGAGGACGCATCAATCACGGCGCTTTCGAACCCGATCGGTGGGTTTGAAAATTCGATCCGATACCGTTGACCATCATTTAATCCACTGAACAGATAACCGCCATCGGAATCGGTGACTGCAGATCCAACGACGTTATTGTCATCATCAAAAACCCGCACCGTAACACCCTCGACGCCTACGACTTGTTGGGTTGTCACGTCAAAAACGTTTCCCAGAATCTCTCCCGGCCCCAGTGCTTGATCATATCGGGTTAATTCGAATCCGCTTGTCTCGACAGATCCAAGTTGGACTTCCAGATCCCAGTCACCGCCCAGCAATGCTGCCCCGGTGACATCATTCGATGCCGCGACATCTGTGCCCGTCAATTCGCGAATGGTTGACAAAAATTGTTCACCCGTTTCACTTTCAGCCAGATCGCACCCGTAAAAAAGAAGATCCGCATCTAAATTGAATCGATCGGCCCAGCCTTGCAGACTTGATTTTTGCTGAACTAAATCCTCAACACCAATCCACCCATCTCCAAGCAGAATTTGGCCTGCGTCACCGTGAGAGAAAATATGAACGGCGTCGTATCTTTGTTCTGAACGATCCAAGATTTCGCCGATTTGGGTAATCCCGTTTTCCGCTTGAGTCAGGAATTCAATCTCAATAGTCCCTGAAGATTCACTTAGTATCGACGCGACCAACTGATCGACGTCTGCAACATTCCCATCCACGATGACTAACTCTTTTCTGGATTCCTGCTGCTGATTTTCAATGGCAGGAGAGAGTTCGACCGTTTGCTCAAAAGCGGTCGGGCAATCGGATTGCATTCCGAGTTCTACCAAATCGGGGCCGGCCCCCATGACGCCATCAAAAAGAATTCTTGGTTCCAGAGATTCCATAAGAGACTTTGACCCGGTGCGATCCTTTTTTGTTGCCACTTTTTGTTCTCCCAATTGAGATATGGATCGAAACCACCCCATCTGACACCCAGCGAGGGAAACCCCTCTTCATTTAAATTAAGTGACTTGTTTGGGGAAACAGGGCAACTCGCAGATCTACGGAGCTTTGAGTCTTCTTTATCGTTGGATTGACTTGAGAAGCCGCAGAAAGATTGACGATGATTCAAATGGGGCGATCCGGGCGGTCTTACCGTAGGGTAACCCCTCCATTTCATAACAATCTAAAAACTATAACTATTCCTCAAATTTCAGCTCAAACATGCCTCCCCGGGCTTTTTGTATCCAACTCATGAGCGTCATTGCCTTGCTTGTTTGCATGGTAACGTGCTCGAGTTACGCGCAAACGGGAACTCCACCTCGAAGGGATGAATTCACTCGCAACAATCAAGTGAACGATCGTGGATTTGCTTATCAGGAATCAGAGCAACTACCCAAAAGGCCTGAAAAATGGGAATTCCATGTTTCTGAAGTCTATGGAAACCTTGGTTTGAACAATCCTGGAAACGTCAAGTTGGACCTACCATGGTGGCACCGTCATGTGCAGGATGCCCACCGAAACGAGTCAGCGTCTCTCGATGTATCGCTTGATTCCATTTTGTTTTTGGCTCTCAAGGCCAGCAAGCAGATCCAAATCGCGTCCGCCGAACCGATCATTCAGGAAACGCGAATTGACGAAGCTGATTCTCGATTTGATTGGGTTCGGTATCTCAATTCAGCCTGGGACGATACCAGCGACCCGATTGGAAATTCACTTCAGGCGGGCGGGAATGTATCACGGTTGAATGAGCACAATCTTTCGGGAGCCATCGGAACGCGAAGACTCACTCGAACCGGTGGCAACTTTGATGTCGGCCAGCAAGTTGGGTTCCGCAATAGCAATTCGACATTCATCACCCCTAACAATCAAGCAACAAGCCGATTTACCATCTCCTACACCCATCCGCTTCGGCGGGGCAGGGGATACGAATACAACAACAGCCTCGTACTACTGGCAACCACCGATGCCGAAATCGCATTCGACCAATTCACTGCTCAATTGCAAAATCATCTACTCGAAATCATCAACGCATACTGGCGATTGTATCTGGATCGCGCAATTCTTGCTCAGCGGGTCCGCCTTTATCTAAAAACGGAAAACCTGGTTTCGATTCTGAACACCCGACAAAAAATTGATGCTAACGGAACGCAACTTATCTCGGCTTCCGCTGCTCTTGAAAACCGAAAGGCCGATCTGGTTCGCGCGGCAACCTCGGTTCAAAATTCGGAAACCATTCTTCGAGGCCTTATAAGTGCTTCTGATTTGGGAGAATCGAATCTGGTCGAATTAATCCCCGTCGATTCGCCTGACGCCCTCCTTTTTGAATCAAACTTGGCGACCGAAATTGAAACAGCTCTGATAATGCGTCCCGAAGCAAGAGTTGCATTGCGGCAGGTTAAATCGGGGTCGATTCTACTCGACGTTGCGAAACATGAAATTCTTCCTTCGCTGAATTTGGTAACCCAAGCTTATCTAAGTGGACTTCGAGGAGATTACGACTTTATTGGTTCACTTGGCGATCAAATCTCGGAAGGTGCGCCCGGATACTCAATCGGGATTCAATATGAACTTCCTTATGGCAATCGACTCGCTCATGCTCAACTGACTCGCCGCCAGGTCGAGCTACGACGTTTAAAATTGCAGTATCAGTTTGCCCTCGAAACCATTCGTACAGAAGTCGAGGTCGCCGTCCGGGAATGTAACACTTCCTATTACGAAGCATTGGCGAAACAGCGGGTTCTTAAGGCTGCGATTGCCGAAGCAGAAACCATTGCCGTTCGATGGAGCCAGTTCATCGACGGCACCAGTCAGTCCAGCCTCAACCTGGAGTCGTTGCTGCGTGCGCAAGAAAGAGTCACCGAGGCAGAATCCGAATTGGCGAATGCGATTTTTGTTTACAACGTGGCGTTAGTGAGTCTTAAAAAAGCTAATGGTACTTTTTTGAAAAGTGAGCAAATCACGATCGAGCGTGTCGCCGATGCGGACGGGCCAAAATATGTGCTCGACAAAGGAATCCAAAAAGCGGTTTATCTTGAAGACCTTGACCGTCGAGAGCCAGAAGCTGATCCGGTCGAGCTTTTGGAGAATCTTGAACCGATCCTGATTCCTTCGAACTCTGACATGCATTCGATCAACCCCCAAGACGCGGACGACGGCCCGTCTTTTTATTCCCAAAACGCACTCACCCCCTACGTGCTTCAATCTCCGCTTTTCAAACAACGTCAGGACAAAACCCGATCGCAACCTCCCAATGAGGATACGATGACCAACCCGTCATATCATCCGCCAAAATTTGATTCTGGCATCCAGACGGATTGGAGTGATCTTTCGCCCCAGAAAGACGAGGGTGAGTTTTTCGAGGAGGCGGAAACCTCAACGGAACCCATTCCCTATGAAGAACCCGGAGAACTAATCGTCCCCGATGCATTTCCACCGTCAAACAGCCAATCTGGCGAACCGCAAATTCAGCCTCAACTCAAGGGCCCAGCGGATCCTACCCAGTCGACCGATTCTCAATCCGCCTACGACTACTATCGCTCGGCTGAAGACAATCAACCGGTGCTTCGTTCGATTGCAGGCGATCAAAATTCGCAACCCGTCAGAAGTCGGTTGAATGCCCAGTTAAAATCCGGCAGAAGATCTTTCAATAGAACTTACAATAATCGCCCTCAAACCGAACCAAAACAGATTCGACAAACTCCGAGGGTCACCATCGCCCGACAACGCAACTTTGAAATGTTGAATGAGTCAAGTTTTGCCACGCCTAACCTGCTTATCAATGACTCTAGCACCAGTTGGCAACCAACCGTAGTTCCAGAAGTGGCGTCGCTACTTGGATCTTCTGGTAGTCAAAACGATACGTCAGGCCGATCCAAGCAAGTAATTCAAAATCAAAGCGACCCATCATTCGGGTCATCTAGACTCGGTGACCAAGATTCCATCCGAAGACGCGAGCGTTCGACATCGCCCAATCAATCGCCTCGCAATATTCGCGATTTTGACTTGGTTCCAGAATTGAACGCACCCAAGTCGATACGACTGGAAAGACGATAAACATGATTAGATTTTCGTTGATCTCCACGCTTTCTTTTTTGGCCATCACGCTCGCAACCCAAACGGGATCGGTAGCCCAGGAAACTGATTCCATTGATGGCGAAGTCACTGTCTGTTTTACCGAACCAATTGAAACCAGCGTCGTTGC
Source organism: Planctomycetota bacterium (assembly GCA_039200505.1). GTDB lineage: Bacteria > Planctomycetota > Planctomycetia > Pirellulales > Pirellulaceae > Mariniblastus. The sequence continues at coordinate 14,318 of JBCCSJ010000029.1, forward strand.
AGCTTCGGTATCTGGCGTCATTGAAAGAATCGATACTGCAGAAGGAGCCCAAGTTCGAAAGGGGACTCGGTTAGCTGTCATTAGCCACCCGGTACTTCGAGCAGAAAAAGAGATTGCCGAAGCCGCCCAAGCCACTGACGCAAAAATGCGAGCGGCTAAAGCCGATTTGGAAATTAAAAAACGCCGCAAGTTGACGGTGGAATCGCTGATGTCATCAGGGCACATTCATCAGTCTGAAATCGAAGAAAAAACAAGGGAGTATGAAGCAGCCCTGGCCAAATACCACGCGGTTGAAAATGAGAAATATCTTGACAAGTTGAAAGTCAAAAAGATTGAGGCCCAGATTGAAGCTCATTATATCCGCAGTCCGATCGCAGGCTTTGTGACCGAACTTCATAAAAACTTAGGCGAACATGTGTCGGCAAGCCAACCCCAACTAGTAACCGTTGTTCGCGTCGACCAGCTTAAAGCACGATTTTATTTGAATGAAGCATCACTGGATCAACTCGAAGTTAACGACCTAGCCAATCTTTTGGTTGGCCCGGATCAAAAAAAGACAACCGCTAAAGTCAAATTCATTTCCCCCAACATCAATCCTGATAGTGGCACTGGACGCGTCGAGGTTGTCATTGAAAACGCCGATTTAAAAATCAGAAGTGGAACGCCATGTATTTGGTTGGGAACTCAATCTTGAATACTTCACTGATCGGCAACAGAAATCATGAATTCAGACCCTCAAAACCATTTATCAACGACCGATGACTCACACTCGAATCTAGTCTCAAAACGGATTCGCAGCACGCCCATCAATCGGATTGTTAAATCTTCAAAACGCGAGACCACTCCAAACGGATCTCACTATCCAGATCAAGCGTTGCTGGATTTCATTTCGCGATGCCAGGATGCGACATCATTTCAAGAAAAAATGTGTGCCGAAGCCGCCGGACATGCCGGATTCGAAATGGTCGGTATCTTACGATTTTCAGATCAAAAATGGAGTCTCGCCCATTGCGTTGGCAATCGCATTAGCGTGGATACGAGCCAAATGGGTGAACTGCTGGAATCTCATTTTTTAAACGACAGCGAAAATCGAAAAAATTTGGCGATCCCTTTGCCAGACGATGAACGCACACTGGTGGCCAGCTCATTGCATGGTAGCAATCGCACAGAATTCTGTGTTGGAATCATCTCGGACAAGAACGAACTGGTGCCTGGCACTCGTATCCTTCACTACTGCGTACAAGCCTATTCAATTTGGCACCAGAAAACATTGGGCCGAAAGAACCAAGTGGAACTCACGATTTTGGCCACAGCAATCGACTTGGTCAGCCTGGTACAAAAACAAAAAGATCTAGATTCTGCTATTGCGGCAGCTGTCAATGCTCTGGCAGTACGCGGAGTGGGATTAGCCCACTTTGATTGCGTCAGCATCGGCCTATGGAAAAACAATAATGTAAAACTAGCGGGTATTTCCGGACAACATCAACCTGACACTCAATCAGAATTGATCGAACTCCATCAGAATGCGATTCAAGAAGCGATTTTACGTTCAACGCCAAGCTATTACCCGGCTCCCGAATCCCAAAATGATGCAATGCAGTTAGCGATGGCGGAACTGGCTCGCCACACCGCAAGCGAGGTCTTGGTAAGTGGACCATTGATCAATGAATCGGGGCAAACGATTGGCGGTTGGGTCTTTTTGGGCAGTCATCGCGATTTGGTGTCGTCCGAGTTTTCCAAATGGATTCATGTTGCCTCACCGATGGTGGCTGAATCCATTGATTTGGTGAACAGGAATCAAAAAAACTACCTATCCCGTAAACTAGGTCGACTTGCTCAAAAAGTAACGGCAAAAGTGTCGCTCATCGCAATCGTGTTGGCGATCATGGCCACTGGCCTTTTCATGTTACCCGTTCCTCATCGAATTCGTTGCCATGGAACAATCGAACCTCTGAAACACCAGTTTGCAGTTGCTCCCTTCGATGGCCAAATCGCTGATACTTTTGTTCAGCTAGGCGTTCAAGTCGACCAAGGACAACCTTTGGCTCAATTTGATTCGACCAAGATCGATCTGGAACTGAATGAAATTGAATCCCAGCTCGAAAAAACAAGTCGTCAGCGACAAGTCGAACTGGCCAGCCGTAATGTCGCAAAGACTTTGCAATCTGAGTTGGAAACTCGCAAGCTATTGTCTCGAAAGAAATTGTTGGAATATCAAAAAGATAACCTTAACATCATCTCCCCTATGTCTGGGATCGTTCTGTCTAATGCGATCGAGAACGCCAAAGCGGCCAGTGTAAGCCTTGGGCAACCTTTGTTTGACATCGGAACGCTTTCGCCAATTGTTGTGAATGTGTCCGTTCCTTCTGAGCAAATTTGCCACATCCGCCTCGGATACGTGACATCGGTTTGGGTGAAGGGATTCGACGAACCTCAAACTGGCAAAATTACACGTATCTCCCCACGCAGCCAGATTCTTGACTCAAAAAATGTTTTTATCGCCGAGATTGAATTGAATAACGATCGTCTAATTTTACGCCCTGGCATGGATGCGAAAATCAAAATTGAGTGCGGGCAAAAATCATTAGGCTGGTCTCTTTTTCATCGCCCTTTGCAAATGATTCGAAGTCAAATCCTTTGGTAAACGCAGCCAAGGAATCGAGCTATGGTCCATTCAACCATTTTTGAACCCGGTAATTTGAAACTGAGGCTCAAACAAGGATTACGTTTTCACCCTCGGGGAAATTCCCAATCGGTGTGGTATTTGGTCGAAGATCGGCTTGCCGGAAATTTTTTCCAAATTTCTGTGGCTAATTACCACCTTATCTCGCTCATTGACGGGAACCGGACCGTCAGTGAATTAGGCGAACTAAGCTCCAGAACCAGAACAGAATTTGCGATCGACGAAGAAGATGTGATTCAGCTATGCCAATGGTTGATCGATTCGAATCTGGTCGAATCAGAAATGAACAACACCGTCGAAGCTCAAATTCAAAAATCGAAAAAGCTGCAATTTCAGCAGGCACTTAGCTTGCTTAACCCAATATCCATTCGCATTTCATTGGGTAGTCCAGACCGAATGGTCGGATTTATTTACGACTGGACAAAATGGGCCTATTCGGGGCCGGGCTTGCTACTATGGATTTTGATTCTGGCTACCGCCTGTTTTATCCTGGGATTTAAGGGCACCGAATTACTACTGGATCGCTTTCGAGCGGTCGGCCCCCACGACATGATCTGGATCGCCGTTTCCTGGTTAGGGCTCAAGTGCGTCCATGAGCTTGGACACTGCTTGATGTGCAAAAAATTTGGCGGCCGTATTTCAGGGTGTGGAATTACGTTCCTAATGATGTTCCCACTGCCGTTTGTCGATGTAAGCAGTGCCTGGGCATTTCATAGCAAATGGAAACGCATATTAACGTCTGCTGCTGGAATGATTGCCGAGTGGTTGATTGCTGCGATCGCTGTAATCTTTTGGTACCAATCCGAACCTGGGCCGATCCGATATCACCTTGGCAATCTCATTTTAATCTCCAGCATTCAAACTTTGATCTTTAATGCCAATCCGCTGATGCGTTTTGACGGATACTATATTCTTTCTGACCTTTTGGAGATTCCCAACCTTTATCAGCACGGCCGATTGGTGATTCAAGGCTGGGTAAAACGAATCTTTTTGGGGTTCCCACTCCCTGAATCTCATGAAACAGGATGGCGGAAACAGACCACTACCATCTACGGACTTTTGTCGTTCATTTGGCAGTGGGTGATCTTGCTAAGCTTGATCTTGGCTACCATTCAGATTTTGCCGCGGACGGGAATTTTCCTGGCCACAATTGCGACCCTATTCTGGTTTGGAATTCCAGCTTTTCGTTTTTTGGCGACGCTTTTTGACCGTAATCTCACCCCAACCAAAACGTTGGTTCGGTTTTTCGGAATCGTCGGACTGACATTCGCTGTAGTCAGTGCCTGCCTGACATGGTTGCCGGGGCCAGGCCAGATTTCGGCTCCTGTGGTCATCGATTATTCTCCCATTCGCACGATCAGGGCACAGACGACCGGTATACTTTTGGATATCTATGTTGCCGACGGGCAAAACATCGCGCAAGGTCAACCCATCGCGAAGCTCGAAAATCGCGAACTGGCATCCGAATTAGAACAAAGTGCTATCGACATTGAAATTTCTCAACTCAGGCTCAAATCGTATTTAGCTTCCGGAGAAATTTCAAAATTAAAGCTGGAGCGTGAAAATCTGGCTGCCTTGCAAAACAAAAGAGCCGAACTTCGACGATTAAATTCACTTCTTGAAATCCGGTCTGACTACTCGGGCCAAGTGATCGCTCCTGAAATCGAAAGCAAGAAAGGCGTTCACATTGAATTAGGGTCTGTCATTTGTTGGGTTGGAAATCCAGAAACATTAAAGGCTACGGCGGTCATGCGTCCCGAAGATGCGCGATGGATTCAGACAGAAGGAACGGAAGTTAAAATTCGAATTGACGGTAGAGGTTCTAGTTTTGTTGGTTTGACCGAGTCGATCGAACCGAAAGCTCTCGAATTCCCACCCCACGATGCACTGGCCGCCGTAAACGGGGGTCCTCTGTCAGTCGTCGAGCAATCTGAAGGCTATCATGCTGGCGACACTCAAACTCGATTCCGTTTAACATCTCCCCGTGTAGCCGTCAAAATCCAAGTTTATCCCGCCGATGAGTCGCCGAATTCTTCGCCGGCAAACGTAGGTCTCATGCCAGGCGAAACTGGAATGATGAGTCTTCGGTCGCGTAAGGGATCGCTTGCAAGTTACTTGAAAAACTCGTTATTCGATTCCTTGTTCTTTGCTCCTGAGTTCGATGCCGTGTTTTAGTTTTCTATTGCGTTTTCGCCGCGAAAAATCGAGTGTGACGGACATGGCATCCTCCCAATAACCAGCGGGTTTTCGAAGCACCGATCCGACCGAAGGCGGTAATACAAACGGTTCAGTATTGGTTTGGGAATTCAAGACAGGAGTTTACCACGGCGGTATCTACCCGTTAAACTGAGTCCCTAATCAGTGTTTAGGTGATTTAGACGACATCCCTCCATTTGGGGCTACGATGAACAAAAGCGAATTTATCTGGATGAACGGTGAGCTTATTCCTTGGGAAAAAGCAACTGTCCACGTGATGGCTCATGCACTGCACTACGGGTCAAGTGTTTTTGAAGGAGTTCGTTGCTATGACACCCCGAACGGACCATGCATTTTTCGCTTAAACGCTCACACAAAAAGGCTACTCGAAAGTGCCAAGCTTTATCGTTATCCAGTTCGATTTTCGTTGGAAGAATTGAACCAAGCATGTTGCGATACGATCGTCAAAAACGAACTGAAAAATGCCTACATTCGCCCGCTTATTTTTTTAGGAGCTGGCTCGTTGGGAGTGGTTCCTAACGATGATGTTCCTGTAGAAGTAATCATCGGTGCTTTTGAATGGGGGTCCTATCTTGGGGAAGAGGGACTGACCAATGGAATTGATGTTTGCATCTCATCTTGGTCACGAACTACCAGTGCGGCATTACCGATTCTTTCTAAGGCTGGCGGTCACTACTTGAACGCTCAATTGATCGGTGGGGAAGCACGTCGAAACGGGTTTGCTGAAGGGATCTCCGTAACGGCACGGGGTACAGTCAGTGAAGGATCTGCTGAAAATCTGTTTGTTGTTCGTGACGGTAAAATTTTTACACCACCATTATCCGCCGCGATCCTCAACGGAATTACGCGGCACTCGGCAATTGTTCTGGCTCAGGATCTTGGCTTCGAAGTCATTGAACAAGAGATTCCTCGCGAAGTGCTTTATATTGCAGATGAATTGTTTTTCACCGGCACCGCGGCCGAAGTCACTCCCGTTCGAAGTGTCGACGGGATCGAAATTGGGTCAGGATCGCGAGGTCCGATTACCGAAAAAATTCAGGCTGCCTTTTTTGGTCTGTTCGATGGTTCCACCGAAGACAAACATGGATGGTTGGATCCAGTCCATCAATACAACACGGTTTGATGGCACTGGACTTCTGAATGGCCGATTACTGACTGTTCAGCCAGCTTTGGAAACCCGAACTCGGTTGAAATCCGGAATTCGCGGTAGTCTTTTGTTCCGCTCTTGGTCAGGCATGAAACGCTGCATCGAGTCCAGTTTCCCGAAGCAGAGCAACCGATCGCCTGCTTCAAGTCGATACTTGAGTCGAGGATTAGGAACGACATTGTTTCCTCGATAAAGAGTCAAAACAGTGATATCTTGTTCGGGCAAACCTGATTCGTCGATCATTTTTCCGACAAATTTTGAGTCTTTTGCAACATAGATTTCGGAAACGCCATAGCCCTGACTTTCCGTCAATCGCTGCCGGATATCAATTTCTGGAAAATGGACTTGGGCTGCCACATCGTCAATCACCGCACCGGCAATGTCGAGACGCGTACACTTTTCAATCGCCTCAAGTCCCGGAGAAGAATTGACCTCCATGATTTGGAGACCCTGTCCAGATTCCAGCATATCAACACCGGCGACTCGCAAACCCATGATTTGGGCAGCACGAACAGCCAGGCGTTGGTCCGCCTCACTTAAAGTGACCGGTTCCGTTCTACCACCTCGGTGTACATTACTACGAAACTCGTTACCCCGAGCGATTCGCCGCATCGAGGCTATGACGCGGTCTCCGACCACGAATGCTCTGATATCGCGACCTTTACTCTCAGAAACAAACTTTTGCACCAAAACGTACTGCTTGGTGCTTTGCATGGTTTCAATAATTGCTTCGGCGATCTTCTGATCTTCCGCCAGGATGACTCCGATTCCCTGCGTACCTTCGAGCAACTTGATCACAATCGGGGCACCCCCAACTCTCTGAATCGCTGGAATCACATCTCTTTGATTCCGCACAAATGTGGTTTTGGGTATTCCAATTTGATGGCGAGACAGAATTTGAAGAGCACGGAGTTTGTCGCGTGAATTAGCAATCCCTTGAGAACTGTTGGTGCAAAACACATCCATCTGCTCGAATTGACGAACCACAGCAGTTCCAAAATAGGTGACCGACGCACCAATCCGCGGTAACACTGCGTCGAGTTGGTCCATCGGTTGCGAACGATAGAAAAGCTGAGGCTGTCCTTCTTCGAGATCGATCGAAAATTGCAGCGTATCGAATACTTCGACGTCGTAACCACGCGAAACTGCGGCGTCCAAAAGTCTCCGGCTGCTATAACAGGAGGCGTGACGAGAAAGAATTCCAAGCTTCATTAACGACGCGACCGGGAAACCACTAAAATACTACCTGACGTTGGCCAGATGCTAATTCGTCGCAGAAAACCATTTTTCTTTAGTTAGATTTGATCAACTTCGACGTATCGAATCCGGCCGAAACTGTTTTTAACCTCGAAAGTGTTCGAGTCCCGGATTCCAAGCTCTCGTCCCATCTCGATCCTTGCTAGCAATCCGTCCAAGCTAGGCGGCCTAAACTTCTAATAATGAGGGGGTTTCTCATCGTCAGGACGTCTCGGCTGAGAATCCGACTGGGCTTCTTCGAGTCGATCATTGAGTCGGCTCACCATTGCAGTAAGCTCCTGCAATCGTCTGGAATTCTCAAGAACAACTTCATTGATTGACTCAAAATCGTTTTGAAGATGCATGTAGGAAGTTTCCAATTGCGTGACTCTGGAAGCCAACTTTTCATGAGGGGTCATTTTGCAGGACCTTTCTAGTTTCCACCAAAACAAACCCGGCGTCTGTTACAGCGGTTGAAATTTGTTCGGGCGAAAGTTCCCCTTGCAAAACGGCTGTCCCATTGGACGGATTGACGTCGACTGACATGACTGTTTCGAATTTGGCGAATGCTTTTTCCAGTTTACGAGCACATCCCTGGCAAGTCATTCCTTCGATTTTTAATTCCAAATTAGCATCTTTGGATCCGGCCATCCGCTTGACCCATGACTGAATATCTTCGACAGCAAATTTGAAGAAAAAGCCGATCAATAGGATCGCTGAAAGAATGCCAAACCAGGTTGGGATTCCATGGTCGTGGCCAGCATGCTGGATCGCAGTAGCCGAAAGCAAACGATCAAACGTAATGGCGAAAATAAAACTTCCCAGCACTATGGTTAAAAGATAAATCGCTAAAACGTTGGCACCAAATCGCCCCAAGATAGCTCCGATGGTAGTCACGTTGGTGGCGGGTCCGGCAAGCAGAAACACCATAGCTGCCGAAGGTGGAAAACCTGCAGACACCAGCGATGCGGCAATCGGAACTGAAGCAGTCGCACAAACGTAAAGGGGAATTGAAACGACTAAAACTGTCACCATCGACGTCAGTGTGCCCCAGTGCTGAACCGATTCAAATCCCCCTTGAGGAACCAAAAATTCGATAGCAGCCGAGATCAAAATTCCAACCAAAAGCCAGCCCCAGATGGACCGGACGATTTCGATCGAATGTTGCCAGGCAATTCCAATTTTGTTGATCCAAGTCACCTGATCATTGGATGGATTGAGAGCAACGTGGGTAGGGGTGACTTGGTCAAAACTATCATTGGCCAAGTTTTTGTTGGATGAAAATTGATCCGCCACCAGGCCTCCAATCAATCCAGTAACGCCGGCGGCAAACATCTTGAAAATGGCGAAAGGCCAACCAAGAAATGAGGCACTTACCAAGATGGAATCGACCCCGGTCTGCGGGGTGCTAATTAAGAAACCAACGGATGCCCCATTGCTGGCGCCCTGATTTTTTAAACCAATCCCCGCAGGGACAACTCCGCAAGAACAAAGTGGCAGTGGAATCCCCAAAAGGACAGCCTGGATCACTCCCGATTTACCCCGCAGACGCCTTTCAATGAACCCCGGAGGTAAAAGCACATGCATGAAGCCTGACAATAGCATACCCAACAGCAACCACGGGGCGAGTTGACAAGTCACATTCCACGATGTTTGAAGCATTGATTTTTGTAGGTGATAGCGTGTTGAGTTTTACAAACTGGGGGCTTTTAACAGCAAAACAGGTGAGTCCGAAAGTGACTTAAGTGGCGGACCGATAAACCCCATGAATTGTCCGCCCTTATCTCGGTTTCCAACTTGAACCGAAACCTTAAAATAAAGAAGAATCAGGATTATGAATCATTTTGCTCGTCGCTCGGCGGTTCAGCGACCACCCCATCGCAGGTTGCCAGCGGAAAACTTCTTCATTTTTGACCCAATGGCCGTGAAAGATCAATCCAAAGAAGATTCCCTTAATCTTGTTGTAGATCGTATTGTAAGCTCACTGAAGTTTCCCGAAACTGGCCGAGCGGCCCCAATTCCAGAATTCGATTCGCTCGTCGACATGTTGGATAGGCTTCGAGCAATCGTCTACCCCGGTTTTCGTTCTAACGAATCTTCACTTGAAAAAGTAAAGAGCGATCTGAAAACGCATCTTAATGAAACCTGGGATCTGCTAAGTCGCCAAATTGCAATCGCAGTTGCCCGGCATTTCGAGGCCTGTGAATCGATGGCCCGAGAGGACTGCAACCAGTCAACCAACACGATCGAAAAACCAGCCGATATTCTTCAATTCAGCCGCGACCTCGCCACCGATTATATGGCTCGTATGCCGACCATCCGGGAAAGGTTAGTGACCGATGTGACGGCAGCCTATGTCGGTGACCCTGCCTGTAAAAATTTTGACGAAGTCATTTTGTGCTATCCAGGCCTGAAAGCAGTTACGGTCTATCGTCTTGCCCACGAGCTTTACAAAATGAAGGTTCCATTCCTTCCACGGATGATGGCGGAATGGGTTCATGGCGAAACAGGAATTGATATCCACCCCGGTGCACAAATCGGAGAACATTTTTTCATTGACCATGGAACTGGCGTCGTCATCGGAGAGACTTGCGTCATCGGAAATCATGTCAAAATCTATCAGGGTGTCACGTTGGGAGCATTGAGTTTTCCGCACGATAAATCTGGGAGGTTGATTCGCGATTCGAAAAGGCATCCAACACTTCAGGACAACGTAGTCATCTATGCGAATGCCACCGTTCTGGGTGGTCAAACCGTTGTTGGTAAAGATTCCGTGATCGGGTCGAGCGTTTGGCTGACGCACTCGGTGGCTCCCTCAACCACGGTTACGATGGAAAAACCCAAACTGCGACTACGGAATCCTGCCGACCAAATGCATATCCTTGATTTTCAAATCTGATTCTTCTTTGCTGGTTTTTCTTCTGCCTGATGGTGAGATTGGCCGGAATTCTTGGTTCGAAGCTCTGCCGTTCCGGATCAACCTTGTCTGGATGTGGATTACCTGAAAAAATAGAGATGTGTTGCAGATAAAACATCTTTTAACGGGCGACTTATGACGGACACTAACAACGCAGGCAGTGAACTTACCAGGTATTGCTGGCTGCATGTCCACGTACCCAAAGCGGGTGGATCGACTCTTCGTCAACTGATGAATCGCAATTTTGGCGAAGGTTTTTACAATTCCAATTCGTTATTGGAAACCAAACAGTACACGCGAGAAGATGTCAGCGAAATTGTCCGCTGCCACCCCGGCGTAAAATGTTTTTGCGACCACAAGCTCTCACTCGACCTGCCTTTTGATCATGAGCATGCCAAAGTTTATGCCCTTTGCTATGTTCGCGATCCAGTTGACCGCTTTGTGTCGCGGTACTTTTTTCACCGTCATTTTGAAGAAGTCAATTGCATTGCTCAGCGACTCAGTTTTCGTGATTTCATCGACGCAGAATTAATTCAAAAAGAGGTTCATCCTCAGACCAACAGTCAAATCAACTTCCTCAATGGTGGGACCGGTTTTGAGGATATGTCGATTATTCGAAAGGCCGTTGACACAAATCGAGCATTCTTGTTTCCGATCGAAAGGTTTGACGAATCTTGCATTTGTCTGGAAAGGCTTTTTCCAACGATGTTTTCCGATCTGTCTTATGTCCACGTCAACGTTTCAAAAAGAGATGCAGAGATTTCCGCAGAAGAAAAGAAACTGGTCCAAGAGCACTTAAACGTTGACTACCCGGTAGTGGATCTGGCGCACCAATTCCTTGATCAATTGTTGGCAAAGACTTTTCATTCCAAGGATGACCAGAATTCCGCATTGCTGGAATTCCAAGATCGTTGTTCACGTCGTTATGACAACTTTTATCCACCGGTGGCACCGGGTGAGCCGCTTCCTTCCCCTGGAACAATCCCGTCATTCGCACCCCATTCCGAACCGACGGAGCCCACCGAGCACGATCCTCGTTATCCAGATCAAAAATTGGAAACCAAAGATTCTCAAGAGGTCAAACCGACCCTTCCGGCCGGTTAATCTTGTCGCCGTTTGCCAGACTGTCTAATGGTGATTGGACGCCTATTTCTACTTTTCAACCAATCCGGCTGCGGAAAGGAATTCGGACGAGTCCCAAGCCATTGAAACAAGCCTAACTGCCATCACGTCGTCACTGTTTGGTTGCGAATCCCAGCCCTTGCACTTTGGTTTTGATCCGGCAGATACGGTCGCTGGATGTAATAAACAACGTTTTTCCATCCTCGCCCCACGTACAGTTTGCGGTCGCTTTCTCCATTAAAACTCTACCAAGTAATTCTCCGTTTGGGGAAATCACAAGCACGCCGCCGGGCCCTGTTGCCCAAAGATTCCCTTTCACATCGATACACATTCCATCAGGCATTCCCTTGTCCCCTGCTTTAGCAAAATCAATGGAATTGAAAAGAGTTTTTCCCGTGGGTTCAATCATGCCATCATCTTGAATTGGATAAGCTTGATAGATCGGAGCAGGGCGGTGTGATTGTGCGACGTAAAGTGTTTTTTCGTCTGGAGACAATGCGATTCCGTTTGGGCGGACCAGTTCTTTTGTCACCAAAGTAACTTTGCCATCTTTAGATAATCGATAAACACCACAAAAATCAAGTTCTCGTTTCGATTCGTCCCTCAATCCATAGGGGGGATCTGTAAAGAATAAATTTCCTTGGCGGTCAAAAATTAAGTCATTCGGGCTGTTAAAACGTTTCCCTTGATATCTGTCCGCTAAAATCGTTTTAGTGCCATTTTTTTCAACTCGATAAACTCGTCGATTTCCATGATCGCACACGGTCAGCCGTCCCTGCGGATCCAACATCAGCCCATTGGATCCGGGTTCTTTTTCTGAATTGTCTCCTTCGCTACCGCTGGGATCCATAAATACCGAATTCCCTTGCGCATCGGACCACTGATGAATCTTGTTTCGTGGCACGTCGGAAAACAGCAGACGATTCTGATCGGGAATCCACACGGGTCCTTCCGACCATTGAAATCCGGTCGCTAAAATCTCGGGGCGCAACGAAACGTCGATGAGTTCATCCAACCGATCGTCTCTCTTTTCAACCCTACCAACAAATTTGGATTCCTGGGCCAGCAAGTTACCGCCGCACAAAAGCAAAAGTAAAACTTGCAAGAATATTAAGTGGTCCGAATGCTTCATTTTTTGGTTCTCTTGGATGGCAATGGCTACAATGATTCTGACTTTCGCTATTGTTTCTCAATGCTGATCGGGATGCCAGTAGATCGTCGCCGCCGCAACCCAATTTGGACCTGGCGGAGACCGAAAAAAATCACAATTCCCCAAGAAACCAACGACACCCCCATCCCGACAAAAAATGCGAATGGCTCATATTTGACCAAGATTTCAAATTGCCCGGCCTCAGGAATCTCGATTTGAAAAAACGGTTCGGTCAGATTTGGGTCCCGCGACAAATAATAATCGGGCAGCATTGCAAGCGTCGCCCATTCGGAATCGCCCGCATGCCTAAAATACGTTTTCCACCCTGGGTCAGGGAAAATCAAAAAAGCCAACTTCCTTTTGGCTCCAGTGGTCACTGTTAATTCAAACTGGTTGTAATTTTGATCGATGAGTTTGATTGAATTTGATTCAGACGATTCATCGGGTGACGGGTCACTCCAGATAGCCAATCGGTTTGCCCTTGTTAGATCAGCCGAATCGATTCGTTTTACCGTGACACCATCCCCATCTGATTTCTTCAATTCGTATCCAATAATCTGGCCAGCATTCCATTCAGTATCCTGCGGATCCAAGCTGAATTGGTATCGAATCCACTCCAGATTCTTCTGATTCCAATAAGGCCAAATCGAACTAAAACTACCGACGACACGAATGCCTTTTCCAAGATGAGTTTTGGGGTACAAAGTTCGAGCTTGCCAGTCCCATACTTCTTCGATTCGGTTCATGGAAGAAACGGATTGAAACGAGTCGGGCAAAAAGCGGGTCCCCGGATCGCGAAACACCGTCGCCCTTATCAGTGATTTGCCTCCTTCAAGATTCTCCCCTTCAAAATTTTCGTTATCCAGGACGGCGAAAGAATCTGCGCGGCGTTCGACGGCAGTTGAAATTTGAGGAACGAGCCAAGCGTTCGAGTAGCATAACTCCAGACCGGTCAAACTTACCGTGAAAACACAAAACAGAGTCAACCACTTGTTTGAGGAACCCCTTTTTCTTGCTATCCCCATCACCTGAAAGATAAACAGGAATAAACCAGCGATCACGATGGTATGGACCAGTGAATATCGAACCTGGGATTTGGATCCTGCTAGATCAAACGGACCAAATAAAGGATCAGGTGGACCATTGGCAGGAAGCGCAATGATCCCCGCTGCCAGACCTATCAAAAATATCACCGACGTAAGAATAATCCCAATTAGCCAAAGCGACCATCGACGCGTTAACATACGACGCCATTGCAAAGCAGATAACAGGCAAAGACCTAGGTTGCCTACCAAAAACAGTTTTGCCGGATAACGGAAAGAATCGTATTTGGGCAGCAACAGGTTCATCAACCAATACAGTCCGCCTACCTGCGGTCCAAGTTTCCATCGCTCAGCGACCCCCGGAAAGCACTCATAGACGATCCAAACCGATCCATACCAGCCAAATGAAGCCACGCAGAAGAACAGCGACACCCAAGTCAAGTAAACCCGTTTTCGGCATGAACGCCTTAGTGAAAAACCACTGGCAGCAATCACGAATAACAGTAAGCCTGAGTAGATCGAAGGCGTCCAAATGCGGTCAGCGCCGGGAAGATTTTGGCTCCATCGTTGATTCAATGGAAACGATTTTCCTGAAACGTTGGGCCAGATCCATTCGACGATCGACCAGGGTGGTTGACTGAATTGATAACGGTGACCGTCCACTCCAACGGGTGACTCAAACAGACTGGAAGCCATTTTTGCGTTGCCATTTTTCAAATCAGAAAAGATCAATCCGTAGACGTTTCCCGCTTCGTCTTGGTAAGCTCTTTCGCTCATTTGCGACCACTGATAAGTTGGCAATAACTGAATGCAGGCCAGCATGGTGGTGCCAACAACCCACGCGATTAGCCAGCCCATCCGCTCGGCAAAGAAACGTTGGCGGGGATGGTTCGTGGTGTCTGACAATGGGATCCTTGCACTTTCAGCAAAAAGCAATGCAAGTCCGATCAAACCAACGTGATAGGCCATTTGTGGATCACCTCCAAGAATCATCATGGCGGTTGATAGGCTGGCTCCCATCGTCCAAACAAGCGGCTGATTGCCGCCCATCATTTTCCAGAGGCAAATCCATACGAACGGCAGCCAGGCACCGCTGACCAAAAAAATTACGTTGGTAACCTGGAATAGGTAACTGCCACCGAATGCATAGCCGATCGCGCCCAACGTCGCTCCAGGCTTATCCGCCCCCAGGATTCGACCAAGCCAATAAGTGCCAGTCGCCGCAATCAAAACGTGAATGCCAAGATAGAGTCCATAGAGGGCAGAATATTCAAGCGAGCGAAACAGGAAGATCGCCTTGCCAGGGTAAAAGATGCTTGAAGAGGCATCCCCGACCAGTGGATAACCGAAATCACAAAATGGATTCCAAAGTGGGAC